>NZ_JQMJ01000003.1:0-300000 GCF_000744655.1 Streptacidiphilus rugosus AM-16
CCTGCAGTACCATCGGCGCTGTGAGGCTTAGCTTCCGGGTTCGGGATGTAACCGGGCGTTTCCCTCACGCTATGACCACCGAAACACGGTGAAACAAGCGGTGATCGCTGTCTCAGAACAGCACAGTGGACGCGTAGCAACTATGGACAAGCCCCTCGGCCTATTAGTACCGGTCAGCTCCACCCCTCACAGGGCTTCCACATCCGGCCTATCAACCCAGTCGTCTACTGGGAGCCTTACCCCATCCAAGTGGGGTGGGAGTACTCATCTCGAAGCAGGCTTCCCGCTTAGATGCTTTCAGCGGTTATCCCTCCCGAACGTAGCCAACCAGCCATGCCCTTGGCAGGACAACTGGCACACCAGAGGTTCGTCCGTCCCGGTCCTCTCGTACTAGGGACAGCCCTTCTCAATACTCCTGCGCGCGCAGCGGATAGGGACCGAACTGTCTCACGACGTTCTAAACCCAGCTCGCGTACCGCTTTAATGGGCGAACAGCCCAACCCTTGGGACCTACTCCAGCCCAGGATGCGACGAGCCGACATCGAGGTGCCAAACCATCCCGTCGATATGGACTCTTGGGGAAGATCAGCCTGTTATCCCCGGGGTACCTTTTATCCGTTGAGCGACGGCGCTTCCACAAGCCACCGCCGGATCACTAGTCCCTGCTTTCGCACCTGCTCGACCCGTCGGTCTCACAGTCAAGCTCCCTTGTGCACTTACACTCAACACCTGATTGCCAACCAGGCTGGAGGGAACCTTTGGCGCCTCCGTTACATTTTAGGAGGCAAACCGCCCCAGTTAAACTACCCACCAGACACTGTCCCTGATCCGGATCACGGACCCAGGTTAGACATCCAGCACGACCAGAGTGGTATTTCAACGTCGACTCCACAACAACTGGCGTTGCTGCTTCAAAGTCTCCCACCTATCCTACACAAGCCGAACCGAACACCAATATCAAGCTATAGTAAAGGTCCGGGGTCTTTCCGTCCTGCTGCGCGAAACGAGCATCTTTACTCGTAATGCAATTTCACCGGGCCTATGGTTGAGACAGTCGAGAAGTCGTTACGCCATTCGTGCAGGTCGGAACTTACCCGACAAGGAATTTCGCTACCTTAGGATGGTTATAGTTACCACCGCCGTTTACTGGCGCTTAAGTTCTCAGCTTCGCCCCACCGAAATGGAGCTAACCGGTCCCCTTAACGTTCCAGCACCGGGCAGGCGTCAGTCCGTATACATCGCCTTACGGCTTCGCACGGACCTGTGTTTTTAGTAAACAGTCGCTTCTCGCTGGTCTCTGCGGCCACCCCCAGCTCTGGCAGCAAGTGCCGTCACCAGGCGTGGCCCCCCTTCTCCCGAAGTTACGGGGGGCATTTTGCCGAGTTCCTTAACCATAGTTCACCCGAACGCCTCGGTATTCTCTACCTGACCACCTGAGTCGGTTTGGGGTACGGGCCGCCATGAAACTCGCTAGAGGCTTTTCTCGACAGCATAGGATCATCCACTTCACCACAATCGGCTCGGCATCAGGTCTCAGCCTATTGTGTGGCGGATTTGCCTACCACACGGCCTACACCCTTACCCCGGGACAACCACCGCCCGGGCTGGACTACCTTCCTGCGTCACCCCATCGCTCAGCTACTACCCTGTTGGGCCGGCGGCTCCACCACTCCCCTTTGTCCGAAGACTCCGGGGCGGCTTCACGGCCTTAGCATTCAGAGGTTCGCCGTTGGCGCTTCAAAGCGGGTACGGGAATATCAACCCGTTGTCCATCGACTACGCCTGTCGGCCTCGCCTTAGGTCCCGACTTACCCTGGGCAGATCAGCTTGACCCAGGAACCCTTGGTCAATCGGCGCAAGAGTTTCCCACTCTTGTATCGCTACTCATGCCTGCATTCTCACTCGTGAACCGTCCACCACTGGATTCCTCCGCGGCTTCACCCGGCACACGACGCTCCCCTACCCATCCATGCACCCGTTGGGGCTATAGCATGAATGACACGGCTTCGGCGGTGTACTTGAGCCCCGCTACATTGTCGGCGCGGAATCACTTGACCAGTGAGCTATTACGCACTCTTTAAAGGGTGGCTGCTTCTAAGCCAACCTCCTGGTTGTCTCTGCGACTCCACATCCTTTCCCACTTAGCACACGCTTAGGGGCCTTAGCCGGTGTTCTGGGCTGTTTCCCTCTCGACCATGGAGCTTATCCCCCACAGTCTCACTGCCGCGCTCTCACTTACCGGCATTCGGAGTTTGGCTAAGGTCAGTAACCCGGTGGGGCCCATCGCCTATCCAGTGCTCTACCTCCGGCAAGAAACACGCGACGCTGCACCTAAATGCATTTCGGGGAGAACCAGCTATCACGGAGTTTGATTGGCCTTTCACCCCTAACCACAGGTCATCCCCCAGGTTTTCAACCCTGGTGGGTTCGGTCCTCCACACGGTCTTACCCGCGCTTCAACCTGCCCATGGCTAGATCACTCCGCTTCGGGTCTTGGGCGCGCGACTCATTCGCCCTATTCGGACTCGCTTTCGCTACGGCTACCCCACACGGGTTAACCTCGCCACACACCGCAAACTCGCAGGCTCATTCTTCAAAAGGCACGCAGTCACACCGAAGTGCTCCCACGGCTTGTAGGCACACGGTTTCAGGTACTATTTCACTCCGCTCCCGCGGTACTTTTCACCATTCCCTCACGGTACTATCCGCTATCGGTCACCAGGGAATATTTAGGCTTAGCGGGTGGTCCCGCCAGATTCACACGGGATTTCTCGGGCCCCGTGCTACTTGGGAGTTGCATAAGCGAGCCGAGAACGTTTCGTCTACGGGGGTCTTACCCTCTACGCCGGACCTTTCGCATGTCCTTCGACTACACTCTCGGTTTCTGACTCGCCCAGCCGCCGGCAGACGACTGAAACACAATCCCACGACCCCATGATGGCAACCCCTGCCGGGTCTCACACCACCATGGTTTAGCCTCATCCGGTTTCGCTCGCCACTACTCCCGGAATCACGGTTGTTTTCTCTTCCTGCGGGTACTGAGATGTTTCACTTCCCCGCGTTCCCTCCACACTGCCTATGTGTTCAGCAGCGGGTGACAGCCCATGACGACTGCCGGGTTTCCCCATTCGGACACCCCCGGATCAAAGCTCGGTTGACAGCTCCCCGGGGCCTATCGCGGCCTCCCACGTCCTTCATCGGTTCCTGGTGCCAAGGCATCCACCGTGCGCCCTTAAAAACTTGGCCACAGATGCTCGCGTCCACTGTGCAGTTCTCAAACAACGACCAGAAGGTTCAGACTGTCACCAGCCCGTTCCCTCAGGACCCAACAACGTGCCCGACCCGCGAGAATCAGAAGAAGGAGCGTTCCACGCCGAAGCAGTACTAGCCCTTGCCTTCATCTCGCGTGCCGAATAGTCAACGTTCCACCCATGAGCAACCGTGCGAGACATGCGCTCGCAAGCGGCTATGTGCTCCTTAGAAAGGAGGTGATCCAGCCGCACCTTCCGGTACGGCTACCTTGTTACGACTTCGTCCCAATCGCTGGTCCCACCTTCGACAGCTCCCTCCCACAAGGGGTTAGGCCACCGGCTTCGGGTGTTACCGACTTTCGTGACGTGACGGGCGGTGTGTACAAGGCCCGGGAACGTATTCACCGCAGCAATGCTGATCTGCGATTACTAGCAACTCCGACTTCATGGGGTCGAGTTGCAGACCCCAATCCGAACTGAGACCGGCTTTTTGAGATTCGCTCCGCCTCACGGCATCGCAGCTCTTTGTACCGGCCATTGTAGCACGTGTGCAGCCCAAGACATAAGGGGCATGATGATTTGACGTCATCCCCACCTTCCTCCGAGTTGACCCCGGCAGTCTCCTGTGAGTCCCCGGCATAACCCGCTGGCAACACAGAACGAGGGTTGCGCTCGTTGCGGGACTTAACCCAACATCTCACGACACGAGCTGACGACAACCATGCACCACCTGTACACCGACCACAAGGGGGCGCCCATCTCTGGACGTTTCCGGTGTATGTCAAGCCTTGGTAAGGTTCTTCGCGTTGCGTCGAATTAAGCCACATGCTCCGCTGCTTGTGCGGGCCCCCGTCAATTCCTTTGAGTTTTAGCCTTGCGGCCGTACTCCCCAGGCGGGGCACTTAATGCGTTAGCTGCGGCGCGGACCACGTGGAATGTGACCCACACCTAGTGCCCAACGTTTACGGCGTGGACTACCAGGGTATCTAATCCTGTTCGCTCCCCACGCTTTCGCTCCTCAGCGTCAGTAATGGCCCAGAGATCCGCCTTCGCCACCGGTGTTCCTCCTGATATCTGCGCATTTCACCGCTACACCAGGAATTCCGATCTCCCCTACCACACTCTAGCCTGCCCGTATCGAATGCAGACCCGGGGTTAAGCCCCGGGCTTTCACATCCGACGCGACAAGCCGCCTACGAGCTCTTTACGCCCAATAATTCCGGACAACGCTCGCACCCTACGTATTACCGCGGCTGCTGGCACGTAGTTAGCCGGTGCTTCTTCTGCAGGTACCGTCACTTGCGCTTCTTCCCTGCTGAAAGAGGTTTACAACCCGAAGGCCTTCATCCCTCACGCGGCGTCGCTGCATCAGGCTTGCGCCCATTGTGCAATATTCCCCACTGCTGCCTCCCGTAGGAGTCTGGGCCGTGTCTCAGTCCCAGTGTGGCCGGTCGCCCTCTCAGGCCGGCTACCCGTCGTCGCCTTGGTAGGCCATCACCCCACCAACAAGCTGATAGGCCGCGGGCTCATCCTGCACCGCCGGAGCTTTCCACCCCGGAGCATGCGCTCCAGGGTCGTATCCGGTATTAGACCTCGTTTCCAAGGCTTGTCCCAGAGTGCAGGGCAGATTGCCCACGTGTTACTCACCCGTTCGCCACTGATCCACCCCGAAGGGCTTCACCGTTCGACTTGCATGTGTTAAGCACGCCGCCAGCGTTCGTCCTGAGCCAGGATCAAACTCTCCGTGAATGTATTCCCGTAATCGGGCATTCGCGTTGAGCGGCACGACATCCCACCGGAATAAGGGGGACTCGTGCACAGCATCCTCGCTGATTTTAAAACATCTCAAAAGTAACTGGCGTTGACTTTTGGCACGCTGTTGAGTTCTCAAGGAACGGACGCTTCCTTCGGCCCCGTTTCACCGGGCCCTCCGGGCGCTTCCTTCGTTTTCCAGCTTATCAGAACTTCCGGCCTTTGCTTTTCGCTCCGGCCCGTTCCGACGAGTGAAACTCTAGCTGATTTCCTCGGTGCGAACCAAATCCATCAACCAGACCCGAAAATGGCAGCACGAATTGCTCATTCGTACGATCAGATTCCTGGGGTTTGGCTGCCTCCAGACCCGCTCAGCGGGCGTGGCAACTCGGAGAACACTACGCATCCCCCAGGGCCGTGTCAACCCTCCCGGAGCGGGAACTCGCACCAGACGGCCTTGCCGCCGTCAGGGGTCCGGCGGGTGCCCCAGTTGGACGCGATCGTCGCGACGATCGCGAGGCCGCGGCCGGACTCGTCGGCCGGCAGGGCGCGCCTGCGGCGCGGGAGGTGGTCGTCGGCGTCCGTCACCTCGACCGTGAGGCGGCGGTCGGTGCGGCGGAGGCGGAGGCGCATAGGGGGGTGGCCGTGGGTGAGCGAATTGGAGACCAGTTCGCTCACGGCCAGGACGCCGTTGTCCTTCACGTCCTCGCCCACGCGCCAGCTGCTCAGCACCCCCGTCGTGAAGGCACGCGCGCTCGACGCCGCCTCCGCGCCGCCCAGGAGGTCGAGCGAGGCGCTGCGGAACAGCTCGGCGGCCTCGTTCTCCCGCTGGGGGAGCTGGAAGACGAGTGCGGCCACGTCGTCGTCGTGCTCGGGGGTGACCCCCATGGCGCGCAGCAGGCGGGAGCAGATGACGTCCGGGGTGCCCGCCGCGCCGGCCAGCGTTCCCGCCAGGGCGTCGAGGCCGAGGTCGATGTCCTGGTCGCGGCGCTCGACCAGGCCGTCGGTGTAGAGGACGCCGGTGGCGCCGGGGCCGAAGGGCAGGTTGGCGGAGGTGTGCATCCAGCCACCCGTGCCGAGCGGCGGCCCGCCGGGTTCATCCGGACGAGTGACGGTGCCGTCCGGATGGCGGACCATGAGCGGCAGGTGGCCGGCCGAGGCGTAGCTGAGGCACTGCTCGCTGGGGTCGAAGACGGCATAGACGCAGGTCGCGATCTGGGTGGCGTCGATCTCGGAGGCGAGGCCGTCGAGGAGCTGCAGGACCTCGTGCGGCGGAAGGTCCAGGCGCGCGTACGCGCGGACGGCGGTGCGGAGCTGGCCCATCACGGCGGCTGCGCGCATGCCGCGCCCCATCACGTCGCCGATCACCAGGGCGGTTCGTCCGCCGCCAAGGGTGATCACGTCGTACCAGTCGCCGCCGACGGCGGTGTCCGCGCCGCCCGGTTGGTAGGTGGCGGCGACCCGCAGGTCGTCCGGCTGCTCCAGCTTCTGCGGCAACAGGCTGCGCTGCAGGGTGACGGCGGCCTCGCGCTGGCGGCGTTCGCTCTCACGGAGCCGCTCGGTGACCCTGACCTGGTCGGTCACCTCGGCGCCGAAGACCAGCACGCCGCAGACGTCGGACGCGCCGGTGCTGCGCCGGAGGGAGGCGAAGCTGCCCAGGCCGAGGGAGGAGAGGCCCAGTGCGCCCCGTGTGGACGACGGCGAGGTGGACGTGGTGGCAGGAGCGGAGGCGGGCGAGGCGAGTGCGCCGGAACCCACGACAGCCGGGGCGTGGGCGTGTTCCGGGCTGGCGACGAGTCCTGCCGTGAGGTGGGCGAGCTGCTGGCCGAGGTCCTCCTGCTCACGCACCGGCGCGCACACGAAGGTGTAGTAGCGGGGCAGCTCGTTGACGCCGCCGCCCAGAGTCGCGTGCTGGACCTTCCTGGCCTTGATCGTGCGCGGACGGCCGGTCCGGTAGACCTGGTCCATCAGCGGCAGCAGTCCCAGTTCCTCCAGCTCGGGCATCACCTGGTGCGCGGGGACGCCCGTGGGGCGGGGTCCGAAGACCTCCGTGTAGGCGCGGCTGAGGTAGCCGAGGCGGTGTCCTGGCCCGTAGCCGATGGCGACGAGGGCGGGCAGGTGGCCCAGGACGTCCTGGACGGCAAGGTGCTGGTGGCCTGCGTGCTCGTGGGCGATCCGGGCCTCGGTGAGTTCTCGACCGGTCGGAACACCGAGGACCGCACCTGGGTCGCTCGCCGGCGTCGCGGAGGCGCGCCGCTGTCCACCGGGGAGCCGGGCGCTCCAGCGTGTGAGGTTCAACGGAGTCCTTCGGGCCGCGGGCAGGCTTCACGACTTTGGATACGGCACCGTTCGGTGTCGGTCCGGTGTGAGACCGGTCCAGTGTGGCTGAAACCTCGCTCACGGGGAATCAGCTGCCCTGGGGTGTCTCGAAGATCGGCAAATCCGGCCGGAACGGACACACAGCCTTCACAAGCCTGCTATGCGATACCGGGACGGACGGGGACGCCTGCGACAGACCCGGACAGCAGGCGCGAACGCGGACGCCGTGGGACCGACGGGGCGGCCTCGCCGGTTCAGGGCGTGTCGTCGAGCAACTGCTCGAATCCGGCGCGCGGCTCCTCCAGCTCCCCCAGCGAGACCATCTCCCTTCCGGTGAGCCCGGACAGCAGCCAGTCCGACAGCACCCGGGCCTTGCGCTCCCAGGTCGGCACCCGGCGCAGGTGCACCGCGCGGTGCAGCAGCCAGGCGGGCCTGCCGTGCAGGGAGCGGCCGCGCAGCTGGGCGACGCCCATGTGCAGACCGAGGGAGGTGAGCGAGCCCTTCAGTTCGTGCCGGTACTCGGCGAGCGGTTCGCCGCGGAGCGTCGCGACGAGGTTGTCGGCGAGCACGGTCGCCTGGCGGACGGCGTGCTGCGCGTTGGGGCGGCAGGTCTCGCCGGGGCGGGTGAGGTCGGGGACGGCGGCGCAGTCGCCTGCCGCGAAGACGTGCTGGGAGCCGAGCACCCGCAGCTGGATGTCGCAGCGCAGCCGGCCCTGGGCGTCGACGGGCAGCCGGGTCTGCTTCAGCACGGGGTTGGCGCGGACGCCGGCGGTCCAGACGAGGGTGCGTGCGGCGAAGCGGCTGCCGTCGGTGAGCTGCACGACGCCGTCCTCGGTGACGGCGGCGAGCCTGGTGCCGAGGCGGACGTCGACGGCGCGTTCGCGCAGCTCGACGGTGGTGCGTTCGGCAGCCTGGGGCTCGGTCTCGCGCAGGATCCGCTTCTCGGCCTCGACCAGCACCCAGCGCAGGTCCTCGGGGCGGATGTTGTGGTAGTGCCCGACGGCGTGCCTGGCCATGTCCTCCAGTTCGGCCAGCGCGCCCACGCCCGCGTAGCCGCCACCGACGAAGACGAAGGTCAGCGCGGCCTGCCGCACCTCGGGGTCGCGGGTCGAGGAGGCGGCGTCGAGCTGGGAGAGCACGTGGTTGCGCAGCTTCACGGCCTCGGCGACGCTGCGGAACCCTATGCCGTGGCGGGCCAGGCCGGGTACCGGCAGGATCCGCGAGACCGAACCGGGCGCGAGCACGATCAGGTCGTAAGGGAGCGTCAGTTCGGTGATGGGCGGACCGTAATGGACCGGTGAGGGCAGCGCGAGGTGCGCACGCCTGCCGGCCTGGTCGAGCGAGACCAGACGCCCCTGCACCACGCGCACCCCCGGCAGGGCGCGGCGCAGCGGCACGACGACATGGCGCGGGTCGATCGCACCGGCCGCGGCCTCGGCGAGAAACGGTTGATACGTCATGTAGGAGGTCGGGTCGACGAGCGTGACCTCGGCCTCGCCGGGGCGAAGCCGCGACCGCAGCCGGAGGGCGGCGTTGACGCCGACCTGGCCGCCGCCGATGAGCAGGATGCGCGCGGGAGGGAGCACGCCACTATTCGGCACCCGCCAGTGGCCCCTCGTCCATACTCCGTACCTGAATGAGTGGACAGGACCACTGCGGAGTTCCGGCCGACGACCGCCGTGGCACCAGGGACGCGCGTGTCCGAAGGGGAACGCGACTCCATTGATCTGCGCAGATGCCCTACGCTGCGCTGCGACCGTCGTGTGCGCACGGTCGGTGCGGAGGGGGCGAATCATTCCGGACTCCCCTGTTCCCGCCGATGTGCTGTCAACTATGGTCGTTGGATCTGTCAAACGGGGGAGGACGAACCTCATGGTTCAGCAGGAGCAGGTATTGCCGCGCTCAGCGGACGGCAGCATTCCCGTCCAGCGGGGGCCGGTGGCGAACGGGGCTTCCCGGGGGGCGGGGGCCAACCGGCTGCGGGTGGACGCACGAAGGAACCTGGAGTCGGTGCTGCGCGCGGCGCGCGAGGTCTTCGGCGAGCTGGGTTACGGCGCGCCGATGGAGGAGGTCGCCCGCCGTGCGGGTGTAGGGGTCGGCACCGTCTACCGGCGCTTCCCCAGCAAGGAGGTGCTGGTCCGGCGGATCGCCTCGGAGGAGGTGGTCTGGCTGACCGAGCAGGCACGGGAGGCACTGGCCGCGCAGAGCGAGGGGCCGGGCGCGTGGGACGCGCTGGCGGCGTTCCTGGCCAGGGCGGCGACGTCCGGCGCGGGCCGGCTGCTGCCGCCGGAGACCTTCCGACAGGCCGAGGCGATGGTGCGGGTGCCGGCGCAGCGCGGCGCGGTGACGGCGGCGGCCGCAACGTCCGCGGTGGCGTCGGCCGACGCGGCGACGGACGAGTACGGCGCGGACGCCGATCCGGCGAACCTGCTGGAGCTGCTGGCCCAGCTGGTGGGGTGCGCCCGCGAGGCCGGTGAGCTGCGTTCCGGGGTGATGGTGTCGGACGTCGTCCTGGTGCTGACGGCGTCCGTGCCGCCGCACACCTCCTCGGACGGCAGCGCGTCGGGGCGCCTGCTGCAGCTGCTGCTGGACGGCCTGCGCGCCGTCTGACCTCGGGCGGCTCCGCAGAGCCTTCGTCGGCGGGGAGCGCTGCGAGGCGCTCCCCACCGACGCTGGAGGTCCGTTCCGGTCGAGCCCGTCGAGCCCTTCCCGACCGCGGTCGAACTGGCGGACTGGCCGGAGGAACCCGAAGGGGTGGCCTCGTGGGAGTTCGCTCCGCCGGGCGACCCCGTGGTGTGGGAACCTGACCCGGTCGAGTGAGCGGAGTGGGGGTCCAGGTCATGCCCACAGAGGAACCGGACGCAACGGCGGCGGCTGCCGCCAAGGTGCCGCCGCAGGGCGGCGGCGGCGGTTCGGCACGTCACCGCGCGAGCGACGCGCCTCGTGAGCACGAGGACGGCGCCGCGACGACCCCGACCGTCCCGGCACCCGGCGGCCCGGTCGACGAGGAGACACCGGCCACGTCGGACGCGGAGTTGACCGCTGCCGTCCGTGCGGGTGACGACGCGGCGTACGAGGAGCTGTACCGCCGTCACGTCGTCGCCGTCCGCCGCTACGCGCGGACCTGCTGCCGCGACTCCTTCACCGCGGAGGACCTCGCGGGCGAGGTCTTCGCCCGGACACTGCAGGCGCTGCGCGCCGGCAAGGGTCCCGATGTCGCCGTCCGTGCCTACCTGCTGACGGCGGTGCGGAACATCGCCGCCTCCTGGAGCCGCAGCGACCGCCGCGAACAGCTCGTCGACGACTTCCAGCTCTTCGCCACCACCAACGCCGTCGTCGCGACGGTCGACGTCACCGACCCCGGCGCGGACACCCAGGCGATGGTCGCGGCCGACCAGTCGCTGATCGTCCGGGCCTTCCGCAATCTCGACGCCGACGACCGGCTGCTGCTGTGGCACACCGAGGTCGAGCAGGAGCCGCCGCGCGAGGTCGCGCTGCTGATCGGCAAGACGGCCAACGCGACGGCCGTCCAGGCGCACCGCGCGCGCGAGCGGCTCGCCACGGCGTTCCTGCAGGCGCACATCTCCGACACCCAGGCCTCGGCCTGCGAGCAGTACGCGAAGCGGCTCGGCGGTTTCGCACGCGGGCAGCTCGGCAAGCGCGCGTCCGCGGAGGTCCGGGCCCACCTCCAGGACTGCGACCGCTGCTCGGCGGCCTACCTGGAGCTGGTCGACCTCAACCACAGCCTGCGCGAGCTGCTGCCTTCGGGACTGCTGGTCTGGCTGGGCTCCGGCTACTTCACCGTCATCGCGGCCGGCCTGGCCGGCGCGGCCACGGCGGGCGCGGCCGGGGTGGCCGCGACGACGGGCGGCGGTACGGCGGCGGGAGGTGCGGCGGGCGGCGGCGCCGCAGGCGGGAGCGCGGCGGGCGGCGGTGCGGCGTCCGAGGGGATCGGGCTGCCGGTGAAGATCGGCATCGCGACGGCGGTGACGGTCGCGGCGGCGGTGGGGCTGGCCTTCGCGCTCACCGGCAACGACTTCAAGCCGAAGCCCGCTCCCCCGGCGGCGGCGAAGCCCGCTCCCGCGCCGGTGGTCCTGCCGACCCCGAGCCCCAGCCCGACCCCGACCCCCGCGCCGGCCGTGGCCGCGGTCGCGCCGAAGCCGACGCCGACCCCGAGGCCGGTCCCGGTGGTGGCGAAGCCGATCCCGAAGCCGACCCCCACGCCCACCCCGACACCGACGCCCACTCCCACGCCGACACCCACCCCGCCGCCACCGCCACCGCCTCCGGTGACGTACACGCTGGACACCCTGCCGTTCGCGGGCGCGGGCACGACCACCGGTCCGGCGATCGAGCCGGACGCGTTCAACTGGGTCTGGCAGCGGCCGGACGGGGTCGGCGTCGGCGGGACGCCGTACCGGCGCGGCGTCACCGTGGTCGCGCCCTCGACCACGGTGATCGACCTCAACCGGACCTGCCGGGTGTTCAACGGCTCGGTGGGCATCGACGATCTGACGCTCGGCTGGGGCGCGGCGCGCTTCACCGTCGAGGACGGATCGACGGGCGCGGTGCTGTGGCGCTCCGACCAACTGCACGGCGGCGACGCCGCCGAGTCCTTCAGCGTGCCGCTGACCGGCGTGACCTCGATCAAGCTGGTGGTCCACGGCAGCCACGGCCACTTCGGCGGCCAGGTGGCCGACTGGGCCGACGCCGGCTTCACCTGCTGAAACGCTGCCTACGCCGGGCCAGTTGCACGACCTGAGGAGCGCGGGGAACTGTGCGAGAACCCACCCGGTGCGGATGGCGCTGCGCGTTGAGGACCATCCGCATGCCGGTGGCCTGACGCGCAGTTCCCCGCGCCCCTGAGGTCGTGCACCTGGCCCTCCGGTGAGCAGTGCCGCGCCCACGCGCCGGAGGCGCACATGAGCAGAGCCTCGCGCCCCTGAGGCCGTCCGCGGTGCTCAGGACTGGGCGACCTGGCGGAGGGCGGCGAGGAAGGTTTCGGTTTCCTGGGCGCCCTGGACGGCGTACTTGCCGTCGAAGACGAAGGTCGGCACCGCGCTGACGCCGATCGCCCTGGCGTGCTCGAGTTCGCGCTGGGTCTCGGCGACGCCCTCCGCGGAGGGAAGGAAGGAATCCACGCGGGCGCGGTCCATGCCGGAGGCGACCGCGACGTCGGTCAGCGCGGCGAAGTCGGCGATGTCGACGCCGTCGGAGAAGTGCGCGGCGAGCAGCCGCTCCTTGAGTTCCGTCTGGACGGCCGCGCCGTACTCGCGCTCGGCGAGCCAGAGGAGGCGGTGGCCGTGGATCGTGTTGACGTGCAGCGCGGCGTCGAAGTCGTAGTCGATGCCCTCCTGCCGGCCGATCGCGGCGACTCTGTCGTCCATCGCGCGGGACTGCGGGCCGTAGCGCTCCTCCAGCCACGCGCGGTGCGGGCTCGGCTCGGTGGGCGCGTCGGGCACGAGCTGGTACGGGCGGTAGACGACCTCGACATCGCCCGCGCCGTCGAATGCGGCCAACGCACGGTCGAAACGGCGCTTGCCGATGTAGCACCAGGGGCAGGCGATGTCGCTGTAGATCTCGACCTTCATGAGGCACGGCTCCCATCCGTTGTCTGCGCGCTCAGAAATTGAAACACGCATGCCGTGCCCGAAATTCCGCCTCCGAGTCCGCACGCTGGGCGGGCGCGGGGCGGGGGAGACCGGAACGGGGCGGCCGCAGGCAGCGCGCAGCGCCAGGCGCGGGGTGCAGCGAACCCGGGGACCGCAGGCCACGCGCGCAGCGCTAGGCGCGGTGCGGGCCGGGGACGAGGAGGACCGGGCAGAGGGCGTGGAAGGTCAGCGCGGAGGCGACCGAGCCGAGGAGGAGGCGGGAGAAGCCGCCGTTGCCCCTCGTCCCCAGGACGAGGGTGTGCTGGCGGGCGGAGGCGCGGAGCAGCAGGGCGATCGGATCGCCAGCGATCACGTGCAGCATGGGGGTGCCCGGGTCCGGCACGCGGGCGGACGCCGAGACGACACCGCGCTGGACGACGTCGGCCATGCCGGCGAGGAGCCGGCCCACGCTGTCCTGGGCCACGTCCTCCAGGCCGGCCGAGACACCGGCCGGGGTCGGGTTGACCACCGCCAGGACCCGCAGCGGGACCGCGTGCGCCTGGGCCTCGGCGAGGGCGCGCTCCAGTGCCCACAGCGAGCCGTCCGAGCCGTCGACGCCCACCAGCACGCCGGGCGCGGCGTCCGCCGGCGGCGGCTCATGGGAGACGGGCAGTGTGCGCATGGCACCCATCATGGGCGTCACGCTCCCCGGCGGGCCGTCAGGACACGTGCGAGGCCGTCACCGCCGGGCGCGGGACCGCGGGCAGGCCCGTCCAGCACGAGCCCCGGCGGGCGTGCAGGCGGCGGAGCCAGAGCTCCATGGCGACCACGTCGGCCAGGCCGTCCAGCGGCGCCGGCTCGTCCGCGGCGGCCGCGCGCAGCGCCTCGCGGACCCGGGGGGCGTCGACGAGGCCCCAGTCCCCCAGCAGCGGGGCGGCGAAGAGCCGGTCGAGCGCCTCGGCGGACTGCCGCAGTCCGGCCCGGACGCTCTCCGCGGCGGCGTAGGGGTCGGGCGCCGCGGTCGTGCCCCAGCCCTCGGGGATCTCGCGGACGCCCGCGCCCGCGAGCACCGCGCGCAGGATGCCGTGCCGCGCGCCGGGCTGGATCCTGGCGCGGTCCGGTACGAGACGGCAGGCCCGGACGACCTGGTTGTCGAGGAACGGCGCGTGCAGCCGCTGTCCGTGGGCGTCCGGCGCGGACTCGACGACCTGGGCGAGCACCCGGAAGTCCGCCGCCCGGCGTTGCAGCGCATGGCGGGCACGGCGGGCGCCGGGGCGCTCGTCGGGCGCTCCGGCGCGGGCGGCGAGGTGGAGCCGTTGCGCGACGGCGGCGCGGGCGTCGTCCGTCAGCCACGGGGCCGCCGGTCCGGGCGTGCACCAGGCGAGCGCCCGGGCGGAGGCCTCCCCCGCGCTGCCGGGCAGGGTGTCGTCGGCGCGGTTGGCGACCAGCGCGGCGGCGGCGTCCTGGAGTCCGTCGACGTAGGCGGTCCTGGCCAGCCGGCGGGCGGCGCGGACGACGGCGACGGGGGTGCCGACGACCGCGCTGTCGGCCCGGGCGAGCGCCGCGACGGGCCGGAGCAGCGGGCTGCGGCGACGGTCGATCAGCACGTCGGCGAGCCGGGCGGGGTGACCGTCCAGGACGTGGCGGGCGCCGTGGCCGCTGATGTGGTCGGTGCCTGCGGCGGCCAGGCGGGCGCGCAGCCGCAGGGCGGCGACGAGCGCCGGTCCCGGTTCGTCGGTGAGCGGGCCGTCGAGCGGGTCGTCGGCGAGGCCTGCATAGGGCAGGGTCTCCTGACCGCCGGGGACGACCACGTGGTCGAGCCGGTCGGCGGCGGCTTCGGCGACCGTCCGGGCGCGCAGCAGCTCCGCCTCCTTGCCGGGGCTCAGCGGCGTGCCGGTCGCGCCCTCGGAGTCGGTGTAGGTGATGGCGAGCAACCCCGAGGGTTCCGCGACGGGCTCGCCGCCGACGCGCGCCCAGGAACCTCGGACCGCGCCGGTGCGGGGGCGGACGGCGGCCCCCTCCGGATCGCCGGGGCCGTGCCGGAGCGACCGGTAGCTGCGGGGGTCGCCCCAGCGTTCCTCGCTGAAGGTGCCGAGCACGGGGTGCCGGGCGGGCTGCGCAGGCGACTCGCCCGGGAAGGACTCGGTGACGGCGACGGTCCTCGCGCGTGCGCCGGACCGGGCGCCGACGCGCGCACCGCCCGCGCCGGGGATCCCGGCGGCGAGCAGCGCCAGCACGGTCGACGCGCTGCCGCCGGAGAGGTCCACGCTCACCGCCGGCCGGGGCAGCAGGCCTCCGGGCTCCTCCTCCCCCTCGCCCGGCTCACGGCCGTCGAACGACCGACCGGCCGCCTCGTCGATCCCCCGCCCGCTCGCGGCTCCGTCCCCCGCCACCTGCCGTGCGCGGCCGCTGTCGGCCCCGAACACCGCCTCCTGCGGGTCGTTCCACGCCGACGCGGCCGGACGCCGGGTGCCCGCGTCGGGTCGGGCCGGGTCCTTGCCGAAGAGGATCGACGTCCCCTCCGCCGCGCCCGCGCCCCCGAAGCGCCGCCTCGGGGGCGCGGGCGGAGCGGGCTGCGCGCTGAGGGCGCCGAGGCCGAAGGTGGTCGCCGGGGCGGGGGTGCGCACGCGGAGCCGGACGGATTCGAGCAGGGACCTGGTCACCTCGGCCGTCGCCGAGGCCTCGCTCATCTCGTAGGTGCCCACCCCGCCGGGGACCGCCTCGTACACGCCGACGTCCGGTATGCCCGCGCGCACGCTGAGGGCCTGGCCGGGTGGGACGCAGCGGACACCGGAGAACGCGCTCGTGTCGCCGACGCCCTCGGGCGCGTCGGGGAGAGCGAGACGGGCCGCCAGGTGGACGCGGTCGACGGGGGCGTCGATGAGGTCGGCGAGCGGGAGCGCGGCCGTCGCGTAGGCGGTGCCGCCGCACCAGGGCGTGTGGTAGACGGGGTGGACGCCGGCCAGATCCCCCAGCACGGCCACCCGCGCGCCCTGTTGCAGGACCACGACGTAGCTGCCGGGCCACAGCGTCAGGTGCCGCAGCGCTCCGCCGCTCGTCGCCAGCAGGGCCGTCCGCAGGGCCGAGTCCGCCGCGCCGCAGCGTCCCAGGACGACCAGGCGCGCGACCGCGCCGTCGTCCGGCGGCAGTCGACGCGGTCCCGGCGCGCCCGCGAAGCCGTCGCCCTCGGCCGTTCCCCGGGCGAATCCCTCCCCGAACCCGTCGGCGCCGTCACCGAGATCGGGGAAGCCCGCCTGGACGACATGACGCCACTGGCGGCGGTGCCGGTAGAGACTGACGCTGCGGATCTCGTCCGGACGCCAGTCACCCACCGCCCACAGCGGATCGGCTCCCGGCCAGAGCAGCCGTCCGCCGACCGGCCGCAGTGCCGCAGCATCGAGCGCGGCCGCGCCCCGAGCGCCGTTCCAGCCCACCAACCACCGCATCGTCGCCCCCACGCCAAAGGCAGCACGGTGCCGCACCGTCAGCTCACATGGTGCCAGCTCACGGAGCGATCGGCTGCGGTATGGGAGCAGGCAACTTCCGGAACACGGTGCTTTGTTGTCGGGTGGCGTCGCAGAAGGGCCGACGGTGCGGCGGCGAGCAGGAGGCGCGGGGTGAAGTGGAGCCCGGGCCATCCCCTCCTTGGTCCGGGCCCCGACCCCGGGACCGCGGACCCGGGGGCCCCGCGACATTCCTCGCGGCCCGGGAGGTGTCCGCACACCCCCCGGACCGGTCCGCCACCGCGCGGGGATGTACGGCGACGGCGTCCCCCGACCCGCCGGGTCCTCGACGGCAGGCCGACCCACGGCAACATGCAAGCGCCGGCTCCCCCTTCGGGGGAGGGGGCACGGCGGGGCGCACTGCCGCACGCGCCAGGGGCATAGGACAAGCCGGAACTGCCCCAACCGGTACCGGATCGCGCCAACTGGAACAAGACCCCTTAACCCTGGGCAGGCAGGGAACTACTCTGGGTGTACTGGACGTACGGCTGAGAGCAGTCCGCGGCAGCCCACAGCCGCTCTCAACAGGACGGACAGCCGGTACGGACGACCGGAGGCGGACCGCAGTGGGCTGCGGCGGCAGCAGGGCGCAGCGCGAGGGGGTGCAGCGGGGCATGACCATCAGTGGACGCGGACCGAACGACAAGCTGGGTTCGGTCCTGGTCCTCGCGGGCATCAGCAACGCCGGGCTGGCCCGGCGTGTCAACGACCTGGGCGCGCAGCGGGGTCTGACGTTCCGTTACGACAAGACCTCGGTCGCCCGGTGGGTCTCCAAGGGCATGGTTCCGCAGGGGCCGGTGCCGCATCTGATCGCCACCGCGATCGGCGGCAAGCTCGGGCGGACCGTCCCGCTGGAGGAGATCGGGCTCGGCAGCACCGATCCGACCCCGGAGATCGGCCTGGCCTTTCCCCGCGAGGTACCGGCCGCGGTCCGCAGCGCGACGGACCTGTGGCGGCTCGACCCCGAACGCGGGCGCAAGCCCGGTTCGCCGGGGGCCGGTTGGTGGGACAGCCTGGCCGGAACCTTCTCCGTGGCCGCGTACGCCACTCCCGTCTCCCGCTGGCTGATCACCCCCGTCGACGGCTCGGTCGCCCGCGAGGCCGCGGAGCCCGCCGAGCTGTCCCGCCTTTCGGGCCTGCCGGGGATACCGGGACCGAGCAGACAGGGTCTGCAGTCGGACGCCCACGAGCCGTCCGAGCTGGCCCGCGCGCTGGACGCCCAGGGCCGCCCGTACCGGGTGGGCCACGCGGACGCGGCCAAGCTGCGCCAGGCGGCGGAGGAGGCGCGCCGCTGGGACTCCCGCTACGGCGGCGGGGACTGGCGCTCCTCCATGGTCCCCGAGTGCCTGCGCCGTGACGCGGCGCCGCTGCTGCTCGCCAGCTACAGCGACGAGGTCGGCCGCGCGCTGTTCGGGGCGACCGCCGAACTCACCCGCCTGGCCGGGTGGATGGCGTTCGACACCGGCCAGCACGAGGCAGCGCAGCGCTACTACATCCAGGCGCTGAGGCTGGCCCGTGCGGCCGCGGACGTCCCGCTCGGCGGCTACGTGCTGGCCTCGATGAGCCTGCAGGCCACCTACCGGGGCGCGGCCGAGGAGGGGGTGGACCTCGCGCAGGCCGCCGTGGAGCGCAACCGCGGTCTGGCGACGGCGCGCACGATGAGCTTCTTCCGGCTGGTCGAGTCCCGCGCGCACGCACGGGCCGGCAACGCGGTGGCGTGCGCGGCGGCGCTGGCGGCGGCGGAGAGCTGGCTGGAGCGTGCCCGCTCGGGGGATCCCGACCCGGCCTGGATCGACTTCTACACCTGGGACCGGCTCGCGGCCGACGCGGCGGAGGGCTTCAGGGACCTCGGCATGCCGGGGAAGGTCAGGGAGTTCACCGAGCGGGCGCTGGCCCGCCCGACGGAGGAGTACGTGCGCTCGCACGGCCTGCGGCTGATCGTCTCGGCGATGGCGGAGCTGGACGAGGGCGAGCTGGAGCGCGCGGTGGCGGCCGGCAACCGGGCCCTGGACGTGGCCGGACGCATCTCCTCGCAGCGGACGCGGGAGTACCTGGGCGAGATGCTGAAGCGCCTGGACCGCTTCAAGGGGGAGCGGATCGCGGCGGAGCTGGTGGAACGCGCGAGGCTCACGTTGGCTGCCCCTGCGTAGAGTTGTTCTGTTCGGGGCAAGCCACCCACGCAGGTGGTTGACCGAAAGCGCAGGAGTGTCCGCAGTTCGTGGTGGTGCGCACCCGCCGGGCAGGGCCGCGAGTCGTCGGATTCTCGCGTCCCGAGCGGGTGTGACCGGTCGTTTCGTCGAGAGGGTGTTGTGGGCGGGTTCGACTGTGACGTCGTGGTGGTCGGCGGCGGGATCGTGGGTCTGAGCACGGCGTATGCCATCGCGCAGGCCGCGCCCGGCACGGACGTGATCGTGCTGGAGAAGGAAGCCCGGCTCTGCGTGCACCAGACGGGGCGGAACAGCGGTGTGATCCACAGCGGCCTCTACTACCGGCCGGGCTCGCTGAAGGCGAGGTTCGCGCTGGCGGGGGCGGCCGAGATGGTCGAGTTCTGCAAGGAGCACGGGCTCCCCCACGAGGTCACCGGCAAGCTCGTCGTCGCGGTCGACCGCTCCGAGCTGCCCCGGCTGCATGCGCTGGCGCAGCGCGGGCGGGAGCACGGGCTGCCGACACGGGAGCTGGGCGCGGCCCAGATCGCCGAGTACGAGCCGAACGTGCGCGGCGTCGCCGCCCTGCACGTGGGCACGACCGGGCTGGCCGACTACCCGGCCGTCGCCGCCGCCTACGCCAGGCTCTCCGGCGCGCGGGTGCGGACCGGGAACGCGGTGACCGCGATCGACCGGCGGGCGGACGGGGTCACCGTCACCACGACGCTCGGCGAGGTCCGCGCGCGGGTGCTGGTCAACTGCGCGGGGCTGCAGAGCGACCGGATCGCGAGGATGGCGGGGGACGAGCCGGGGCTGCGGATCGTGCCGTTCCGCGGCGAGTACGTGGAGCTCACCCCGCAGGCGGCCGCGCTGGTCCGCGGACTGGTCTATCCGGTCCCCGACCCGGCCTTCCCCTTCCTCGGCGTGCACCTGACCCGTGACCTGCACGGCGGCGTCCATGTCGGACCGAACGCCGTGCCCGCGCTCGCCCGCGAGGGCTACGACTGGCGCACCGTCAGCCCGCGTGACCTCGCCGAGACGGCGTCCTGGCGCGGCACCTGGTCGCTGGCGGCACGCCACTGGCGCGCGGAGACGGTCGAACTGCACCGCTCGCTCAGCACCCGCGCCTTCGTCAGGGACCTGCAGCGGCTCCTCCCGGCCGTCACCGCCCGCGACCTGCTGCCGGCTCCGGCCGGAGTCCGCGCGCAGGCGGTCGACCGTCAGGGCGCGCTGGTCGACGACTTCGCCTTCGCCGAGGGACCGCGCACGGTCCACGTCCTCAACGCGCCCTCCCCCGCCGCGACGGCCTCCCTCCCGATCGGCCGGGAGATCGCCGCCCGCGCGCTGGAGGCACTGAAGGCGGCCTGATCCCGGCGTCCCCGGGCTCCCCGGCCTCCGTGCCCGCACCCCGGCACCGGCCGGCCGGCTCATCGTCGGCGACGACGGCCGAGTCGCCCGCCGGGCGAGCCCATCACCCCGCGGACGCGCCTCGCCCGCCTCCGCCGGAACCGACGGCGGAGCGCCCGAGCGCCGCTGCCGCGGCACGGGCGCCGGCGGCGGCAGTGGGGGTCCAGTCGATCGGCCAAGTCTGACTCGTCGGCGACGACGGTCAGGTCGGCCACCCAGGCGAGCCCATCATCCCGCGGAGGCCTCGCTCCGGCCGGACCGCCGGGGCACGGCCGGGGTCGCGGCCCGTTCCGTAGACTTGAGCGCATTGTGAGCATCCAGACGACCACCGCCGCCCCCGACCCCGTCGACGCCCAGGCCGCCGCCCCGCGTCCGGGCAGCCCGTTCTCCGCCGAACTGCACGGGGAGAAGCGGATCCGCAGCTTCCACCCGCGCAAGGGCCGGATGAGCGCCGCCCAGCACGACGCGCTGGACCGCTCCTGGGACGCGTGGGGCATCCGCATCGACGGCAAGCGCCGGATCGATCTGGACACCTGGTTCGGGCGGACCGACGCGGAGGTCGTGCTGGAGATCGGCTTCGGGATGGGTGACGCCACCGCGACCATGGCCGCCGCCGAGCCCGGACGCTGCCTGCTCGCCGCCGACGTGCACACCCCCGGCCACGGCAACCTGCTGCGCCGGATCGAGTCCGACGGCCTCGACAACGTCAGGCTGGCAGAAGGCGACGCGGTCGTGCTGCTGCGGGATCAGCTGCCGCCCGCGAGCCTGGCCGGGCTGCGTATCTACTTCCCCGATCCGTGGCCCAAGGCCCGCCACCACAAGCGGCGGCTGATACAGCCGGACTTCGTGACGCTGGCCGTCTCCCGGCTGCGCGCCGGGGCGACGGTGCACTGCGCCACCGACTGGGAGCCCTACGCCGAGCAGATGCTCGAGGTGCTGTCCGGCTCCCCGGAGTTGGAGAACCTGCACGACGGCTACGCGCCGCGGCCGGACTGGCGGCCGGTGACCAAGTTCGAGCGGCAGGGGCTGGCCAAGGGCCACGTCGTGCACGATCTCCTGTTCCGGCGTCGCTGAGCCGCGGCCGGCGGCCGGGGCCGCAGCCAGGGCGGAAGTCCTTACCGGCCGGTCGGCCGCCCCGCTAAGGTCATGGGGTGAGCAGCGCGCAGCAGGAACCCTCGGCCGCCGACGCGGCCGGTCCGATACCCGAGCCCGAGCCCTCGTCCGCGCCGACGGCCCCGCCCCAGCCCGGAACCCGACCCGACCCGCAGGCCGCGCCGCAGTCCGAACCGCAGGCCGCACCGCAGGTCGAGGTGTCGCCCGCGGCGCAGGCCGAGGCCCGGTCGGACGTGCCGACGGAACCGCTGCCCGAGGGACTGCCGGCCGCGCCGCAGGCCGGCGGGGTGGACGCGCTGCCGTTCAAGCCGCCGACCAGCTTCCAGTACAAGGCCCGGCGCAACCTGCTCGAGTACCGCTGGCTGTGGTTCGTCGCCGTCGCGCTCGGGCTCGCCCTGTGCGGGTTCGCGATCCTCGGCATGGTGCAGAGCCAGACGGGCACCCCCGGCTTCCTGGTCGGCATCGGCCTGGCCGTGCTGCCCGTACCCCTGATCCTGTGCGGCTACTTCTGGCTGGACCGGGTCGAGCCCAAGCGCTGGCAGCTGCTGCTCTTCTGCTTCGCCTGGGGCGCATGCGCCGCGACGCTGATCGCCATCAAGGCCAACACCTGGGCCACGGACTACCTGATCGTCCGCCAGATAGGCGGCGGCCAGACGCTGGGCGCGAGCCTGGTGGCTCCGCTGGTCGAGGAGTCGGTCAAGGCCGCACCGCTGTTGATGATCTTCTTCTTCCGGCGTCGCGACTTCACCGGCATCGTCGACGGCGCCGTCTACGCCGGATTCACCGCCACCGGGTTCGCCTTCACCGAGAACATCCTCTACATCGGCCGGTCGGTGACGGACTCCGGCGGCGACGGCGGCACCGGAGTCGTCACGACCGTGATGACCTTCGTGATCCGGGAGGTCATGTCCCCCTTCGCGCACCCGCTCTTCACCTCGATGACGGCGGTGGGCTTCGGCATCGCGGCCATCAGCCGCAAGCGCTGGCAGCGCGTGTGCGCGCCGATCGCCGGCTGGATCTTCGCCATGCTGATGCACGGCACCTGGAACAGCTCGCCGGTGCTCGGCGGGGTCGGCTTCCTCGGCGTCTACTTCCTCTTCATGGTCCCGGTCTTCGCCCTGATGGTCTGGCTGCTGGTCTGGTCGCGCGGCAACGAGCTGACCGTCGTCGGCAAACAGCTCGCGGTCTACGTCACGGCGGGCTGGATCGGCCGACAGGTGCCGGTCGTGCTCTCGTCCATGCGGACCCGCAAGCAGGCGCGGGCGCTCTCCAGGTTCGAGCAGGGTCCGCACGGCGACAAGGCGATGCGCGAGTACCAGGGTTTCGCCACCTCCCTGGCGCTGCTCCGTGAGCGGGTCGCGCGCGGGCTCGCCGTGCCGGACTTCGCGGTGCGGGAGCAGGAACTGCTGCACCACCTGTGGGAGCGGAAGGACGTGGTGACCCCGATCTTCGCCCGCGTGGGCGAGCAGGAGCTGCTCCGCAGGAACCCGCCGGTCGCGACGGTCTGGGGCCGGGCCCCTGGCGCGGCGTACCCGGCGCCGTCGCCGTACGCCCATCCCTACCCGCAGCGGCCCGTCGGCTACCCGCAGCGGCCCGTGGCCTTCCCACAGCAGCCCGGGCCGTACGGGCAGCAGCCGGGGCCGTACGGGCAGCCGGGGTACCCGCAGCAGGGCTATCCGCAGGGGGGCGTGCCCCAGCAGGGGTATCCGCAGAACGGGTATCCCCAGCAGCAGCCCGGGCCGTACGGGCAGGCTCCGTACGGGTTCCCGCAGCAGCAACAGCCGTACCAGCAGCCGTACCCGCAGGCGTATCCCCAGGTCGGACCGCCGCAGGCACAGCCGGCGCCGCAACCGCAGCCCCCCTACCAGTACCCGGCCACCCGCCCGGCCGCCGCGGACTCCGAGGAAGTGCCCCCCTCCGACCAGTGACTTCGGCCGTACCGGAACCAATGCCGGGTCCTGCCGCGTTGTCCTGAATACCCGCACACCGCCGTGCGGCGACGCCGATACAGCGTCAGGAGGCAGCGCCAGTGACCGATGGCATCTATCGGATGGCCGTGACCAGCGGGCACGGTCACCAGGAGACTGTTGCCCTCGCCGAGCAGCAGCTCAGGCAGTGGCTGAAGGCGTTGCACTACGACGAGCCCGGCACCGGCAACGGCCGTCGCCTGGTCGGGCCGCAGGCCGTGCTGGACCAGGTCGCGCGCGGCAAGGCCGTGCAGGGGCGGCTGGCGCGCTGGCGGCTGCGCGAGTTCACCGTGCAGGGCATCTGGCAGACCTCGCTGACCGTGGCCTCGGCCAGGGACGGCCGCACCTGGGTCCAGCTGGACGCCGAGCAGCTGCCGGTCCGCGGTGAGGAGCCCGCGAAGGCCCCCGTCCCCGCGCTCGCGCGCGGGCTGCTGGACGTGCTGGACGCGGTCGAGGGCGAGCAGGCGGGCGCCGCCCGGGTGCACGGCCTGCCGAGCGTCATCGAGCGCCAGGACGTCGACGAGATCCTGGACGAGCTCTGCGACCCCGACCGCAGGCTCCCCATCGTGGTGGCCAGCACGCCCCTGCACGCCGACTTCGACGACTGGCTCAACGACACCGTCGACCCGCTGCTGCGCAGCTGCAGCGGCCTGGCCGTGCTCTACGCCCTCGCGCCCGGCGCGGAGCGCACCTTCAACGCGGCCCTGGAGCACCACCGGGTCTACGGCGGCGCGGTCCGCACCTACCTCCCCGGCCTGGATCCGGCGTGGGCGCCGGAGGCGGCCAGGCACCGGGTGATGTCGCGCTCCACGATCGAGGAGAACCTGCGGCGGGCCTCGGGCCTGCTGGCCTGGCTGCCGCGTCGGCTCGCCGTGCAGACGCCGCTGCCCGACCAGCTGGTCGGGCTTCCGCTGCTGCGGCCCGAGGGCCTGCCGGAGGCGGACGCGATCCTGCCGGGCGGCCTGCTGGTCGACCACGAGGAGGAAGAGGCCCACGAGCAGCGCGCCCGCGCCGAGGAGCTGCAGGAGGTCCGGCGCTGGCTCCGCGCGGCGGAGGAGCGCGAGTCGCAGCTGGCGGCGGAGTACGACGAGCAGTACAGCGAGCTGCGCGCGGCCCGCACGGAGCTGCGCTCGCTCGCGGGCCGGCCGGCCCGTCCCCAGGACGCCGAGCCGGGCACGTTCGCGGAGCTGCTGGACCGGCTGGGCGAGTTCCCGCTGCTGGAGTTCACCGGGGACGCGCGGCTGACCAAGGAGCTGGACGAGCAGACCGACCACCCCACCTGGGTCCGGATGACGTGGGACGCGCTGCTCGCCCTCTCCGACTACGCGGAGGCGGCCAAGGCGGGCACGTCGGGCGGCGACTTCCGCAGTTGGTGCGAGAACACGCCCCCCGACTGCCACCCCTTCCCGCCGCGCAAGGTCATCCGCGGCGAGTCCCGCACGGTGAGCACGAACGCGAAGTGGAAGCGGGAACGGCTTCTTCCCGTCCCGACGGCGGTGGACCCTTCGGGTCGGGTCTTCATGGGCGCGCATCTGCGGATAGGCGGCGGCGGAACGGCGCCTCGACTGCACTATCACGACGACTGTTCGGGTACGGGCCGGGTCTATATCGGATATGTCGGCCTGCATCTTCACAACACGCGCACAAATTGAGTGACGGAGGTTCAGTTCCATGGCCCGGATTCCCTCTTCGGTGACAGCCGCCTCGGGTCTGGTGGGCGGCTTCGCTGTCGCACGGGCGACGAAGCGGAGGGAGCTCGGCGGGGTGGCGCTGGCCGCGGCAGGCGGCGTGGCGGCCCTGCAGTGGCGCGGCGCGGCGGGGCCCAGGACGGCGGCCGCGCTGGGCGGCCTCTACGTGGCCGCGTTCGCGGGCTCCCACCCCCTGGCGAAGAAGATCGGCGCCTGGCCCTCGGTCCTCACCGTGGCCACGGGCGTCGCCCTCGCGTCCTGGAGCCTGGCGGACCGCAAGGCGTAGCCCCTCCCGGCCAAGGGCCGTTGCACCACCAAGGGCGCGAGGAACTGCGCGCCTCCGGCACGCGGGCGGGAGACCTCAGAACAAAGGGTTGGCCGCACTACCTCAGGGGCGCGGGGAACTGCGCGGCTCTGCCGCGCGGGCGCGACACCTCACATCACAGGGTCAGTTGCACTGTCCAGGGGCGCGAGGCTCTGCTTGATCAACTGCGTGGCTCAGAGCTCGACGCCGTGGGCGGTGAGCCACTCCGTGGGGTCGACCGGGTCGCCGCCGGAGGGGCGGACCTCGAGGTGGAGGTGGGGGCCGGTGGAGTTGCCCGTGGAGCCGACGCGGCCGATCGGCTGGCCGCCGGTCACCGAGCCCGCGCCGACCGCGATGGCGGAGAGGTGGCAGTACCAGATCTCCGTGCCGTCCGGCAGCGTCTCGATGACGCGGTAGCCGTAGGAGCCCGCCCAGCCGGCCGAGGTGACGACGCCCGCGCCCACGGCGCGGACCGGCGTGCCCGCCGGGGCCGGGAAGTCCAGGCCGGTGTGCAGGTGGGACCAGTAGGAGCCGGACTGCCCGTACGCGGTCGTGCTGACGCCGGGGACCGGAAGGGTGAGGGTCTCCGTCGTACGGACCCGCTCGACCGCCGCGGCCTTCGCCGAGGCCGCCGTCGCGGCCTCCCTGCGGGCCGTGGTCTCGGCGTCGGCGCGCTGCTGCGTCGCCTGCGCGCGGATGCGGTCGGCCAGCGCCGTGCCCGCGTCGGCGGCCGGCGCCGCCGTGGCGTGCTCGTCGAGGAGGAGGGAGCCGGAAGGGCCGGTGTGCTCGGGACGGTCGGCCGCGAGGGCCGGGCCGGCGAGGCCGATCACGCTGCTCGCGCCGACAGCCATGGCCGCCAGGCCCAGCGCCGCGCCACGCTGCCGCGGCAGGGCGCTCGTCGCCTGCTGCGCCGTCGAGGGCTCGGCGACGGTCTCGACCGGGTATGACGCCATAACTGGCGTGCTCCTTTCCGTCCCTTCGCCGACCGGGTTAGCTGACGGGTTCGGAGAGGGAGGTCTCCTACGGCCGCGAGGCCGATGCACCCCAGGTACCTGGGTCCCCGGTTCCATGTGGATTAGGCGATCCGCACGACGTCGTCCGACGGTCGAACGACTGTAGCCGCGCGTACTGTTATGGAAAGTTAATACTAAAGCCGTCTGAATCCAAGTGGTTCCTTAGGGGCAGTTGGGACGGCCGTGGACCCCGCTGAACCTTCGTCACCGAACGGTGCGTTCCTGACCAGCGCACCGACCGAGGAAGCCAGCACCTTCTGCAGCAGGCTGTAGGCCAGGATCGGCAGCAGGACGGCCGGGTTCCCCGGCAGCCGCGTGGCCGCGACGACCGCTCCGGCGCTGCTGTTGTTCATCCCGGAGGCGTAGGTGAGCGCGATCGCGTCCGCGCGCGGGACGCCGAGCCTGCCGGCCAGCACCCACCCGCTGAGGAAGGAGCCGCCGCACATGGCCGCCGCCGCGACGACGACCAGGACCAGGTAGTCGGGGTCGGGTCGCTCCACCACCTGCCGCAGCGCGCCGCAGGCGTTGGTGTAGCTGAGCAGCACCACCACGGCGAGGCCGGCGGCCCTGACCAGCGGCAGCACCGGCCCGAGCCGCGCGCCCAGCAGACGCCCCGTCAGCAGGCCCGCCGCGCACGGCAGCACGACCGCCAGCACCGCGAAGGCGCTGCACGCGTGCTCGGCGACGGCGTGCAGGTCCGCCGCGTAGGGCCCGGAGGCCAGGAACCCGCCCAGATGCAGCCCGAGCGGGATGGTGAGCGGGCTCAGCAGGGTGCTGCCGACGACCAGGCCGAGGGTCAGCGTGGCATTGCCCTCGCTCCCCTGGGCGAAGACGGTGGCTCCGGCGGCGACGGGCATGGCGCCGACCAGGGCGAGGCCGACGAGCAGGCTCTGCGCCTCGTGGACGTTGTGCCAGCCGTCGGCCGCGAGGGCGCCGACGCCGAGCAGGAGCGTCGGCAGCAGGGCGTTGGAGGCGATGCCGACCAGCAGCGCCCGGGGATGCCGCAGCAGCGCGGGCAGGGCCTCGGACCTGGCGGTCAGGCCGGCGTTGAAGACCATCAGGGCGAGGAGTCCCGCCTGGAGCGGAAAGGCGGCCCCGTCGAACCGCGCGAGCGTCACCCCGCGCAGGGCCTGTCCCGGCCCGGGCCGGGCCGCGGCGAGAACGTAGGCGAGCAGCATGATCCAGAGCAGCCGCCGTTGGACGGCGGCGGCCAGGGTCCCGAGAAGCTTCATCGGACACCGCCCGTCGTGCATGCATCGTGTACGGATGGCGGCATCACATCAGGTACGAACCCGGAACACCTCACCGAAATGGGCAGATTCATGACTTCGAGTGGAATCGGTCATGATCGGGAAGCGGGGTACAGCCAGTCCACGAGTCGGTTGGTGAGGGCGTCGACGGAGAGCGAGCGGGCGTTGGCGAAGCTGCCGTCCTGCGTCGTGGCCCTGACCCGGCCGTCGGGGTCCAGCACGACCAGCGCGGGGATGCCGCTGCGCTTCAGGTCGATCCAGCGCGCGGCCAGCGCGCTGTTGCGGTCGAAGTGGCCGACGTCGACGGTGACCAGGTGGTAGTTCCTCGCCAGCACCAGCCACGCCCCTGGCGTGGCCGAACGCTGGGCGAGCACCTGGCAGTCGGCGCACCAGTCGGCGCCGAACTCGACCAGCACCGGCCGCCCGTCCTTCCGCGAGGCCGCCTGCGCGGCGGCGACCGCGGCGGGCGCGTCCGCGTGCGGGTCGTAGCCGGTGGGCACGGGCCCGGCGGAGACGCTGGGCACGGCGACGAACGGCTGCGAGTAGCGCGGCGCGAGCCCGCCGGCCCGCCCGTTCACCTGGACGCAGGCGGCGAGCGTCAGCAGCGGCAGCAGCCCCACCAGCAGGGCTCGTAGTGATCGCACGTGACCCAGTGCAACATCGCCCCGCGAGGTCGCCGGCCCCGACGCGCCGAACAGGTGGTGGCAACACCTCAGGGGCGCGAGGCTCTGCCGATCTCCGGCTCCGCCGGGTGGGCGCGACAAACCCCCAGCCTTCGGCCGGGAGGTGTCCCCTCCGACGAGCGGATGGTCCTCGACATGCCGGGCCGTCCGCGCCGGGTGGATGCTCGCGCCCGCAGTCGATCAAGCAGAGCCTCGCGCCCCTGATCGTGCGACTAGTTCATGGAGAGGTAGGCCAGGCTGCCCAGGCCCGCGACGAAGCAGTAGACGGCGAACGGCGTCAGCGTCCTGGTCTCGAAGTACTTCGTCAGGAAGCGGACCGCGACGTAGCCCGCCACGAACGCCGCGACGCCGCCGGCCAGGATCTGGCCGTGGATGCCGTGGCCCTGCGCGCCCGCCAGGGAGGGGAGCTTGAGCAGGGCCGCGCCGCCGATCGCCGGGGTGGCCAGCAGGAAGGCGAAGCGGGCCGAGTCCTCGTGACGCAGGCCCTTGAAGATGCCCGCGCTCATGGTCACGCCGGAACGGCTGATGCCGGGGAGGAGCGCGAGGATCTGGGCCGCGCCGACGACCAGCGCGCTGCCCCAGCCGAGCTTCACGATGCGGCGGTCGGAGAGCACGTCCGGGTGCAGGTCCTCGTCACCGGGCAGGGGCTGGGGGTCGGTGGCGCGGCGACGGCCGGTGCCGCCGCGCTTGAGGCGCTCGGCGACGAAGAGGACGATCCCGTTGAGGGTCAGGAAGATCGCCGCGGGGATCGGCTTGCCCAGGTGCTCGCGGAACAGCTTGTCGAACGCGATGCCCGCGACGCCGACCGGGATCGTGGCGACGATCAGCAGCCAGGCCAGCTTCTGGTTGGCGGTCTCGATCCGCCGCTCGCGCACGGAGCTGAAGAGACCCTGCAGCACCCGCGCCCAGTCCCGCCAGAAGTAGACGACCAGCGCGACGGCCGTCGCCAGGTGCAGCGCGACCAGGACGCTCAGGTAGGGAGACTCGGCCGCGGAGACGTTGAGGTCGTTCTTGTAGGGGGCGCCCAGCAGCGCCGGCAGCAGGATGCTGTGGCCCAGGCTGGAGACCGGGAACAGCTCGGTGACGCCCTGGAGCAGGCCGACGCCGATCGCTTCGGGATAGGTGAGCACGGACGACATCGACGACCTTGGGCTGCTGGGAGGGACGGGGCCAGCCCGAAAGTACTACAAACGTGTAGACGCCTACAGGCGATGTGACGGCTGTTCATACAGCGGTCGCGTGAAGTTCACCAGCCATCCCCCGCCCGTCCTCCCCACGGCAGGAAGAGCCTCGGGGAAGCGCCGAAGGGGCGCCGAAGCGCCCCTTCGGTTCAGGGAGTTCACGCCGCCGCGGTCAGCTCCGCCCGGAGCGGGACCGAGCCCGCCACGACCCTGGAGGGCGCCGGCACGACGTTGTCCGCCGCCGCCGGCAGGACGCGGCGCAGGCGCCACGCGGCCACCGTGACCGCCACGCAGCACAGGGCGAGCGCGAGCAGGTACAGCGTCGACAGGCCGGCGCCGACCAGCAGCACGCCCACCGCCGGGCCGAGCGCGATGGCGATCTGCTTCACCAGGGCGAACGCCGCGTTGTAGGTGCCGAGCAGCCGGGCCGGGGCCAGGTCGGCGACGACCGGGCCGAGCGTCGGCGCCAGCAGCGCCTCGCCCACGCCGAACAGGACGTACGTCGTCATCATCGAGCCGACCGCCATGGCGGAGCCGCCGTGGAAGAGGCCCGCGACGCCCGCGAAGATCCACGCCGCCAGCCAGACCAGGCCGGTCGCCGCGATCGCGGTGGTCCGGCGGCGACGCGAGGTCAGCCGGACGACGAACATCTGCAGCACGACGATGGCGAAGGTGTTCGCCCCGAGGCCGAAGCCCAGCGCGGACGGGGAGATCCCGACCGTGCTCGTCGCATAGGCGGCGACGCCGCTCTCGAACTGGCCGTAGCAGGCGAAGAAGATCAGCCCGGCCAGCACGCAGAGCTTGACCATCGCGCCGTCGCCCAGCAGGGTGCGGAAGTCCGAGCGGCCCTGGGCCCCGGCCGCGGCCGGCTCGGTCGCCGGGGCGACCTGCGCGGGCAGCCGGACCGTGCCGGTCACCGCCGCGAGCACCAGGAACATCAGCGCCTCGATGCCGAACAGCAGGGTCAGGCTGGCCGGACGGGAGACGTCGACGATCTGTCCGCCGATCATCGCGCCCACGCCCATGCCGAGGTTGACGAGCGTGAACTGCAGCGCGAAGGCGTGCGAACGGGTCGCCCTGGTGGAACTGCGGACCACCATGGTGGCCAGCGCCGGCTGGCAGGTGGTGACACCCGCGCCGAACAGGAAGGCGGCCGACAGGATCGTCCACTCCGTCGTCGCCAGCCCGAAGGACAGCGCGCCGAGGGCGGTCAGCACCGCGCCCGCGACCAGCACCGGGCGCGGCCCGTAGCGGTCGATGCCGCGGCCGCCGATCGGCAGCACGGCCAGCGCGGCGGCGGCGAACAGCGTGAAGACCAGCCAGGCGGTCATCGAGCCCAGCCCGCGCACCTGCTCCACGTACACGAACATGTACGGCAGCGTGAAGCCGCTGCCGAAGGCGCTCAGCGCGTTGCCCACCTGGACCCGGCGCAGCGCCCCCCGCATCGTCAGCTCTCCGGTCGTCGTCATCTCGCGCACCGCCCTTCTCCTCTTCGCCGGCTCCCCCGGCTCATGCTTCTCTCTTCGTATCGATCGAAAGAGTACACTACTAAAGTCTTCGGTGCGAAACTTTTAAGAGCGCAAGCCTTGAGCATGAGACACTGTCGCCATGACCGACCCGTCCCAGGAGCCGCCGCAAGAGCTCGCGATCAGCGAGCAGGTCGCGGTGTACCAGCGCGAGTTCCCGAACGTGGATCCGCAGGTCGAGACCATCGTCTCGACGCTCAGCCGCCTCTCGCGGCGGATGTCGGTCGCCTACGGGCGGCACCTCAACGACCTCGGCATCTCCTCCCCGGACTGGGAGGTGCTCAAGGCCCTGATCGTCGCCGGCGAGCCCTACCGGCTCGGACCGGGCGAGCTGGCCAAGCGGATCGGGCTGACGCCGGCCGCCATGACGCACCGGGTCGACCGGATGGCCGCGGCCGGGCTGGTCACCCGCAGCCGCGACGAGAACAACAGGGTGCGGGTGAACATCGAGCTCACCGAGCTCGGCAGGGAGAAGTGGCTGGAGTCCATGCGGATGGCGGCCGTCTTCGAGGAGAGCCTGCTGCAGGACGCCGCCCCCGAGGAGCGGTCCGAGCTGGCCGCCGCGCTGGGGCGGATGCTGCGCCGGGTCGAGGAGGACCAGCCGGACGCCCAGGGGCGCGTCGAGGACCTCGACGGAGCATGAGCGTCACCGGCGGACGCGCGGGGTGAACGCGGAGAGGGGGCCGGGGAGTCGATCGACTCCCCGGCCCCCTCTCCGCGTCCGCGGGGACGCGTCAGGACATCCCCGGGACGGCTCAGGAGGACAGGCCGTTGGCCTTCAGCCAGGCGTCCGCCACCGCCAGCGGGTCCGCACCGGAGGCGCCGACCTGGGAGTCGAGGTCCATCAGCGCCGCGGTGGTCAGCTTCGCCGAGACCGCGTTCAGCGCGTCCGCCGCGCCCGAGGGCAGCGTCTTGGCCGCCAGCGGCACCACGTTCTGGAAGCCGAAGAGGCTCTTGTCGTCGGTCAGCGTGACCCAACCGTTCTTCTTGATCGACGAGTCGGTGGTGAAGATGTCGGCGACCTGGACGTCGCCGTTCTTCAGCGCCGCCTCGGAGAGCGCGCCGCCCGCGTCCAGGGCCTTGAAGGCCTTGAACTTCAGGCCGTACTTGCCCTGCAGGCCGACCAGGCCCTGCTCGCGGGTCTGGAACTCGGGCGCACCGCCGATGGTCAGGCTGCTCGCGATCTTCGACAGCGAGCTGATCGTCGAGGCGGCGGTCAGGTTGTACTTCTTCGCCGTCGGACCGTCGACGGTCAGCGAGTCCTTGTCCTCGGCCGCCGACGGCGTCAGCAGCTGCAGGTTGGGGGCCAGCTTGGCGGAGGTCTGGGCGTCCGTGTCGGCCACGCTGGTCGCGGTGGCCTTCGGGTCCAGGTAGGAGAGCAGCGAGCCGTTGTACTCCGGCATGAGGCCGATCTGGCCGCTCTTCATCAGGCCGTAGGAGATCTCGCGGCTGCCGATGTTGGCGTGGTACTTCACGGTGAAGCCCTTGGCCTTCAGCGCCTCGCCGTAGATGTCGGCCAGGATCGTGCTCTCGGCGAAGTTGTTGCTGCCGATCGTGATCGTGCCCGCGGCACCCGCAGTGGTCGGAGCCACCAGTGGGTTGCTGCTGTTCGAGCTGCTGGAAGAACCGCACGCGGAGAGGGTCACAGCGGTGGCGGAGGCGACGAGCACGGCCGCCACGCGGGTGCGACTGGAGGTGGAGGTGAAAGAGGAGGTCACTGTTCCATTCCGGCATCTTGGAAGCGTTCGCTGACGCGACGATCGGATTCTCTGTACTGACTCACAGATGATCAAAACCATTGGCGGAGAGGCGAGTCAACGCCCTTCTGGTCACGATCCTCCCCCCGTGACCGACCGATAGTGGGCCCGCGATGGCCGAAACAGGAAGCCCAACCCGGTCTTTGTAGCGCAATGTTCACAACCGACTCTGACAAACCCCCCGGGGAACCGGTAGTCTCGCCCGCGGTCACGGGTTCGGGGGGCGGGCTCAGGTTCGACCCGTTCGGAAGAGCAATTCGTCAACACGTAGGCTCGCAGGGGCAGTAGGAGTTCCTCTTGTCCTCCCTGGACACCTTGGCCGACAGGCTCGGACGCCGTCTGGCCCGACTGCCGTTCCGGCGCAAACTCAATGTGCTGATCGCGGTCCCGCTCGCCATGATCTCCGTGCTCATCGCCGTCTACGTGAACGGCCAGGTCAGCCAGGCCCAGGCCGCGGCGCACGAGGCCGGGCTGCTGGAGGCCAGCGGCACCGTCGCCGAGCTCGTCGACGACCTGCAGCAGGAGCAGGGCCAGGCCATCCTCTACTTCGAGAGCTACTCGGACTCTCCGAAGGACAAGGACCGCATCCTGTCCGGCTACATGGCCGCCCAGCACGCGACCGACCGTCAGGTGGAGAAGGTCAGGGCCGCGTTCGGGTCGACCCTGCCGCCGGACATCGCCGACCTGCTGAACGGCATGAGCGCGGCGCTGGACACCCCGCGCACCGCCGTCGCGGACGGCAAGCTGCCGACCGACAACATCGACACCGCCTACAACCCGCTGACCGAGGCGCTGCTCAACGGGCTCCACCTGACCGCACCGCAGCAGGACCAGACCACCGCCCGGCTGGCCGACCAGCTGGAGGACCTGCTCTGGGTGAACGCGGCGCACGCCCAGTTCGAGACCGCGCTGCTGTCCGCGCAGACCGGGAACGCCGACGCGCTCTCGCAGTTCAGCGCGACCGAGGGCGCCTACCGGCTCTACCGCTTCCAGCTGACGCGGTTCGGCCAGATCTCCAACAGCCAGGCGCACGCGGCGCTGCTCGCAAAGATCGACTTCAACGGCGACGAGGCGGCGCTGGACGCCGCCCACGCCGATCTCCAGCTGCGCGCCAGCGGCCTGGGCGACAGCACCCGGCTGACCAAGGCGCAGGGCTGGCAGCGGGCCATGGCCCTGCAGCCCTCCGTGGTGGCCGAGTCCCAGCGGCGTCTGTCGATCACCCGTCAGCTGGTCCCCGAGATCGCCGCCGAGGCGCACGCCGCCTCGGTCCGCGCCTGGTGGCAGGCGTCCCTGCTGCTGGGCCTGGCCGCGCTGATGTTCTTCGGCTGGGTGGCGCTGCTGGCGCTGATCCGCCGCTCGATCCTCGGTCCGCTGCAGCGGGTGACCGAGGCGGCCCGGCGCGTCTCCGAGCTCTCCGCGCAGGAACTGGCCAGGGTCGCCGACGAGGACTCTCCCGACGGCATGGACGGCACGCCCAACCTGGAGGACCTGCCGATCCTGGCCGAGGACGAGATCGGCGAGCTCGCCAAGGCGTTCAACCAGGTCCAGCAGACGGCAGGCGCGCTGCTGGAGCGGCAGGTGCTGAGCCGGCGCAACATCGCCGAGATGTTCGGCAACGTCGGCCGCCGCGTCGCCAACCTGACCGGTCGCCAGCTGACCCTGATCGACTCCGTCGAACGCGGCGAGACCGACCCCGAACTCCTGGACCAGCTCTACCGGATCGACCACATCGCGGTGCGCCTGCAGCGCAACGCCGACTCGCTGATGCTGCTGGCCGGCATCAGGGACACCGAACTGGACGGCCGCCCGGCCGAGCTCACCCACGTCGTGCGCGCCGCGCTCGGCCAGATCGAGGGTTTCGAGCGGGTCCGTCTGGCCGCGGAGGCCGACGCGACGGTCTCGCCCGACGTCGTCGGCGACATGGTGCTGATGCTCGCCGAGCTGCTGGAGAACGCGGTCTCCTTCTCCCCCGCTCACAGCGAGGTCGCGGTGACCATCCGCGAGCAGGGCGGCCAGGCCGTCCTGGAGATCGTCGACCACGGTCTGGGCATGAGCTCGGAGCGTCTGGCCGAGGAGAACGCGCGGCTGGTGCGCCGCGAGCGCCTCGACCTGGCCCCGACGCGAGTGCTCGGACTCTTCGTGGTCGGCGCGCTGGCGCGCCGCTGGGGCATCCAGGTGACCCTGGCCCGCACCCCCGGGGGCGGCGTCACCAGCAGGGTGGCGATCCCGACGGATCTGGTCACCCCGACCACGCCACGGGCCGGCCGCACCTGGTCCCCGAACGGCGCGCTCACCTCCGGGCGCGGCGAGCCGGCCACCCCGGCCCTGCCCCCCGCCAACGCGCCCGCCCCGGCGGCCGCCGTGGTGGCCGCCGCGGCGGCGGCCGTGGCCCTGCCGACCCGCGAGGCTGGCGTCGACCGCGGCGGCTGGCGCGAGCCGGTCCTGGAGCCCAGCGCGGACCTCTTCGCCCCGCGGCGCGAGCCCGAGGCGCGCCACGCGCGTCCGGTCGAACCCACCACCCCGGCGCTGCCCCCCACCCGGGTCACCCGCGAACTGCCGACCGGCCCGGCCCCGGCCGCGACCTCGGCGGGCCTGCCGCTGCGCAAGCCGCTCGCCGCGCCGACGCCGGAACCCGCCCCTGCAGCCTCTCCCGAGCCCGGGCGGGGCGACGAGTCCAGGGGGCCGCTGCGGCGGCGCGTACGCGGAGCGACCCTCCGCGAGGGCCTCGGCGCGGGCGAGCGGATCGCCCCTGTCCCGGCCGACCCCGAAGAGGTCAGATCCGCCCTGGAGGAGTTCGAGGACGCGGTGAACCGCGCCGAGCTCGAAAGCACCCAGGGCATGCGCGTCATCCCCGAGAACCCCGGCTCCACCGGCACCACCGGCAACCCCAAGCAAACGGAAGGAGTGGGACAGTGACCACCGAGCCCACCGTGCAGGACCTGCAGAGCGCCGCGGCGGACTTCACCTGGCTGCTGGGCCGCTTCGCCACCGAGACGGCAGGCGTGGTCGACGCCATCGCGGTCTCCTCCGACGGTCTCCTGATCGCCGTGTCCCGGCTGCGCGACCACGCCGACTCCGAACGGCTCGCGGCCATCGTCTCCGGCATCACCAGCCTGGCCGCGGGTGCCTCCGGCAACTACGGCCTGGGCGGCCTGAACAAGGTCATCATCGACCTGGAGGGCGGCCATCTGCTGGTCTGCTCGATCGGCAACGGCTGCGTGCTCGGTGTGGTGGCCTCCAAGGAGGCCAAGCTCGGCAACATCGCCTACGAGATGACGCTGTTCGCCAACCGCGCCGGCGCCGCGCTCAGCCCGCAGCTGATCATGGAGTTGAAGAACGGCGTCGGGGCGTGAGCGTCCCCGGGCGCGGCGAGGCGGTCATCCGCCCGCTGCGGCCGTACGTCATGGCGGACGACGACGAGGCGGGGAGGCCGGTGAAGCCCGGCGCCCCCGCGCCGGGGGAGCCGCAGCGGCGGAGTCTGGCCGTCCGGCCGTTCCTGGTCACCGCGGGGCGCGTCAGCGACGACGCGAAACTCCCGTTGGAGACGCAGGTGGTGGCCACGAACGAGGGTCTCGGCGCGCTGCCGACGCTCACCTTCGAACAGCACGACATCATCGCGGCCTGCCGCGAACCGCTGTCGCTCGCGGAGCTCGCGGCGCGGCTGCACCTGCACCTGAACGTGGTGCGCGTGGTCGCAGGCGACCTGCGCTCCGCCCGCCAGCTGACCGTCCACGCACCCCAGGCCGGCACCGCCCACGATCTCTCCGTCCTGCGCCGGGTGATCGAGGGGCTTCGCGCCGTCCCCGACTCACGAGGCCTCACGCGTGACAACAACCGCCCTGCATAACTCCTCCACGTCCGGCTCGGGCCGCCCGCCGCTGCCGGTCAAAATGGTGATCGCGGGCGGCTTCGGCGTGGGCAAGACCACGACCGTGGCGTCCATCTCGGAGATCGAGCCCCTGACGACGGAGGCCTCGATCACCGAGGTCGCGGCCGGCGTCGACGACCTGACGCACACTCCGCACAAGACCACCACGACGGTGGCGATGGACTTCGGCTGCATCACGCTGGACCCGACCCTGAAGCTGTACCTGTTCGGCACTCCCGGTCAGGACCGCTTCGGGTTCATGTGGGACGACCTGGTGGCCGGCGCGCTGGGCGGGCTGGTGATCGTGGACACCCGGCGTCTGGACGACTGCTTCGCGGCGGTGGACTACTTCGAGAACAAGGGCCTGCCGTTCGCGGTCGGGATCAACGTCTTCGACGGCAACCTCGACCACGACCTGGACGAGGTCCGCTGGGCGCTGGACATCCCCGACGCGGTCCCCCTCGTCCTCTTCGACGCGCGCGAACGCGGCAGCGTCCGCGACGCGTTGCTCGTCGTCCTCGAACTGGCTCTGGAACGCGCCGAGGCGTGACGCCGGAGCAGGCAGCCGGTTGCACTCCCTCGCGCAGTTCCCCGCGCCCCTGAGGGAGTGCAGCGCACCCCTGGACCATGGGTGCGCGTCTAGCGGGAGCGCCGCACGCCGGGGGAGACGAGGAGCCGGGTGAGGAGCCAGAAGAAGGCCAGGGTGGCCAGCGCGAGGCCGGCGACCAGGACCGCGCCGCCGACGACCTTGTCGTAGCGGACCTGGGAGAGTCCGTCGACGATGTAGCGGCCGAGCCCGCCGAAGGAGACGTACGCCGCGATCGTCGCCGTCGAGACGATCTGGATCGCCGCCGAGCGGATGCCGCTCAGGATGAGCGGGAGCGCGACCGGCAGCTCCACCTGCCAGAGGACGCGCGCCGTGGGGAGCCCCATGCCGCGCGCGGCGTCGACCAGCGCGGGGTCGACGCCGCGCATCGCCTCGTAGGTCGTCACCAGGATCGGCGGGACCGCCAGGGCCACCAGCGGGACCATGACCGGGGTCAGCCCGAGCCCCATCATGATGGTCAGCAGGACCAGCAGGCCGAAGGACGGCAGCGCACGCGCCGCCGTGGCCAGCGCGGCGAGCGCGTTGCCGCCGCGGCCGGTGTGGCCGGTCAGCAGGCCGATCGGGAGGCCGATCAGCATCGCGATGGCCAGCGCCAGCAGCGAGTACTCGACGTGCTCGGCCAGCCTGGTCGGTATGCCGTCGGAGCCCGACCAGCGGCTCGGGTCGTTGAAGAAGGTCTGGGCGAAGCCGATCAGGTTCACGCGGAGGTCGCCTTCCTCGCCCACGGCGTCAGCAGCCGCCGGGCCAGCACCAGCAGGGCGTCCAGCAGCACGCCGAGGACGGCGATGGTGAGCACCGCGTCCCAGGCGAGCAGCGGACGGTGGTAGTTCATGGCGTCGGAGAGCAGGTTGCCCAGCGCGCCCTGGTTGCCGATCAGCACGCCGATGCTGACCAGGCTGACGCTGGAGACCGTCGCCACCCGCAGGCCCGCGATGATCGCCGGTACCGCGATCGGCAGTTCCACCTGGAGGTAGCGGCGCAGCGTGCCGAAGCCCATCGCGGTCGCGGCGGCCCGGGTCTCCTCGGAGACCGAGCGCATCCCGTCGACGATCGCCGGGACCAGCACCACCAGGGTGTAGATGGTCAGCGGGATCTCGACCGTGATCGGGGTCTCACCGGTGACGTCGATCAGGAAGACGAAGAACGCCAGCGAGGGGATCGCGTAGAAGACGGTGGCCACGCCGAGCACCGGCGGGTAGAGCCAGCGGAAGCGGGCGCAGAGGAGGCCGAGCGGCAGCGCCAGCAGGAGGCCCCACAGGACGGGCAGCAGAGTGAGGTGGAACTGCCACCCCACCAGACCCCACCAGCTGTTCTGCAGGTCGCTGGGGACCTGGAAGAACCGGTCGAAGAAGCTCACGCCAGGACGCCCCGCTCGGCGTGCGCGCTGCGGATCGCGGAGGCGATGGTCTCCTGCGCGGCCACGCCGATCGCGCGGCCCTCGGCGTCGACCGCGACCGCCCACCCGGTCGGCGAGAGGACCGCCGAGTCCAGCGCGGCGCGCAGCGAGTCCCGGCCGAGGGTGAAGGCGTGGCCGTGCGGCAGCAGTTCGTGACGGAGGCCGTCGGCGCGGTCCGCGGCGTGGGCCCACCCGAGCGGGCGGCCCTCCTTGTCGGTGACCAGCACGTAGGGGGTCTGCGGGATGCTGTGCGCCCGGATCTGCTCGGCCGTGCTGTCTTCGGCGACGATCGGCTCCGGGGTCAGTTCGAGACCGGCCGAGGTGAAGAAGGACAGATGTCTGATGCCGCGGTCGGCGCCGAGGAAGTCCTCGACGAACGCGTCCGCCGGCGCGGAGAGCAGCTCCGGCGGCGGGGCGAACTGGGCCAGGTGGCCGCCCTCGCGCAGCACCGCGACCTGGTCGCCGAGCTTGATGGCCTCGTCGATGTCGTGGGTGACGAAAACGATGGTTTTGCCCAGGTCTGCCTGTATTCGCAGGAGTTCGTCCTGGAGGCCCTTGCGCACGATCGGGTCGACGGCGGAGAAGGGCTCGTCCATCAGCAGCACCGGCGGGTCCGCGGCCAGGGCGCGGGCGACGCCGACGCGCTGCTGCTGACCGCCGGAGAGCTGGTAGGGATAGCGCCGGGCCAGGGCGGGGTCGAGGCCGACCCGCTCCATCAGCTCCATCGCGCGCTGCCGCGAGCGGCCCCGGTCCCAGCCGATCAGCCGGGGCACGGTGGCGATGTTCTCGATGATGGTCCGGTGCGGGAAGAGACCCGCGTGCTGGATCACATAGCCCATGGAACGGCGGAGCGCGTTGACCGGGCGCTCACGGACGTCCTGGCCGTCCAGCAGGATCCGGCCATCGCTCGGCTCCACCATCCGGTTGATCATCCGGAGGGTGGTCGTCTTGCCGCAGCCGGACGGCCCCACCAGCACGGTGATCGATCTGTCGGGTATCTCCAGCGTGAGCCGGTCGACCGCGGTGGTCCCGTCGGGATACCGCTTGGTGACGGCGTCGATCACAATCACGAGTGCGTAGCGCCCTTCGGGCTTCGGTACCGGCTTGATAACGACCCCTCATCTTCCTGTGGGGGCGCTCACAGCGTCAATCCGCGCATGTTCGGGCTTCGTTACAAAGGGCCCACTTGTGACCCCCGCCGTTCCGTTCGCGCCCGTCCCTGTGGCAGAGTCGGCCCCTATACCCCGGATAAGAGGGACCGACACCGGTTTCTCATGGACCCCACACCGAGGCTTGCTACATTGCGCAGCCACGTGCCGGGACCGCCGCTTCAGAGGATGTGACAGTGACCGAGATTCGCGCCGAAGGCCAGGGCCGACGTCGGGGCTCGACCGCGTCCTCCGCGATGGGTTCCGCGCCCGGTGGTCGTGCCGCCGCACGCAAGAATCGCAAGAAGAGTCACAAAGGCCTCAAGATCACGGGCATCGTCGTGCTGGCGCTGGTCGTGATCGTCGGCGCGGGCGGCTGGTACGTCTGGAACAAGCTGAACGGCAACATCACCTCGTCCGACCTGTACTCCGGCAGCGGCAGCGGCGGCTCCGAGAAGGTCGACGCCTTCGGGCGCAGCCCGATCAACATCCTCATGATCGGCTCCGACGAGCGGAAGACGGCCGCCGACTGCAACCTCGGCGGCGACTGCGGCAGCCCCGGCGCGCGCGCCGACGTCGAGATGGTCCTGCACGTCTCCGCGGACCGCTCGAACGCGACGGTGATGAGCATCCCGCGCGACCTGGAGACGACCATCCCGCAGTGCAAGTCCACCAAGGACGCGGCCAGCCAGGCCGAGCACACGGACATGATCAACAGCGCGCTGAACTGGGGCCCCGGCTGCAGCGTCGCGGCGGTCCAGCAGCTCACCGGCATTCACATCGACCACTTCATGAAGATCACCTTCGACGGCGTCGTGAACATGTCCGACGCGGTCGGCGGCGTCCAGATCTGCGTGAACAAGAACGTCTACGACCCCTACTCGCACCTGAAGCTCGCGGCCGGCACGCACACCCTCAAGGGCGTCTCCGCCCTGGAGTTCGTCCGCACCCGGCACGGCTTCGGCGACGGCAGCGACCTGGGCCGCACCTACGCGCAGCACCTCTTCCTCGGGGAGATGGTGAAGAAGATCAAGAGCTCCGGCACGCTCACCGACGTGGGCGCGATGTGGAACCTCGCCAACGCCGCCACCAAGGCGCTGGCCGTCGACACCGGCCTCGGCAGCATCGACAAGCTGATCGGCCTCGGGGACGAGCTCAAGAAGTTCTCGACGGACAACATCACCTTCCTCACCATGCAGACGCAGCCGGACCCGGCCAACAACGCCCGCGTGGTGATAGCCCCCGGCGCGAAGTCGCTGTTCGACGCGATCGCCAACGACCAGTCGCTGAGCGAGATCACCAGCAAGGCCAAGGGCGGCAGCGCCTCCAGCCCCACTGCGACGGCCGCGCCGGTCAACACCGCCGACATCGCGGTGAAGGTCGAGAACGGCACCGGCATCTCCGGCCGGGCCGGCACGGTCTCTCAGGCCCTGATCGCGAGCGGCTACAGCCAGCGCACGGTCGCGCTGAGCGGCCCGTCCGCCGCGACGACGAGCCTCAGCTACCCGGCCGGCAAGGCGGCCGAGGCGCAGGCGGTCGCCAAGACGCTGGGGCTGAAGTCCACGGTGGTCAAGCAGGGCACGAGCAGCAGCATCGTCCTGCTGATAGGCGCCGACTGGCCCTCCGGCTCCACGTTCCCCGGCGGAGGCGCTTCGCCGGCCCCGGCCAACACCCAGGCCGCGCTGAACAACGCCCACAGCCAGACCGCGGGCCAGGGCGGCTGCGCGCAGGTCAGCACCTTCGACACGGTCTCCCTGCCCGGCTACGGCGGGATGACCCCGACCCGCGCCTACGCGCTGAGCCCCAAGGTCCCGAACTCGGCCCCCTGATCCGGGCCACCTGCCCCGGGCCACCTGACGGGGGCCCTGCCCCGGGGCGGCCCGGAGAGACCACCGACTAGCATGCTCGCGTGACAGCGGGTGAGCAGCGGGGACGGCGTCGGGATCTCGACGTCCTGGGCGTGATCGCGCTCGGCGGCGGGATCGGCAGTATCGCCCGCTACGGGCTGGCCAAAGGCATCCCCACGCCCGCGGGGGGCTTCCCCTGGGCCACCTTCCTCACCAACGTGGTGGGCTGCGCGGTGCTGGGCGGACTCATGTACCTGGTCCTGGACATCTGGCCGCCCTCCCGCTACCGGCGGCCCTTCTTCGGCGTCGGCGTCTGCGGTGGCTTCACCACCTTCTCCACGGCCATGCTGGAGTCACGCGGCCTGCTCGCCTCCGGCCACGGCGCCACGGCCGGGGCGTACCTGCTCGCCAGCGTCGTGAGCGGTCTGGCGGCGGTCTGGGCGGGCGCGGGCGCGGTCCAGCTGGTCGCGAAGGGACGGAAGCCATGAACGGTCCCGCTCTGCGGATGACGGTCTACCTGCGCGAGAGCGCGCAGTGGCAGCACCGGCCGGTCTACACCGAGATCGTCCACCGCGCGCACGCGGCGGGCCTGGCGGGCGCGGGCGTCTTCCGCGGCTTCGAGGGCTTCGGCCGCAGTCGTCGTGTCCACACGACGCGGCTGCTGGACCTGGCGGAGGACCTGCCGATGGCCGTGGTCCTGGTCGACGAGGAGCCGAAGATCCGCGCCTTCGTCCCGCTGGTGCGGGAGGTCGTGGGCGAGGGGAACGGACTGATCACGCTCGATCCTGTGGAGGTCGTGACCTGATGGCGGTCCTGCTGGTCTTCCTCGGCGGCATGCTGGGAGCTCCGCTGAGGTATCTGACGGACCGGGCGGTGCAGGCACGGCACGACAGCGTCTTCCCGTGGGGGACGTTCGTGGTGAACGTGGTGGGCTCGTTCGTCCTCGGCGGCCTGGCCGCGGGCGCGGCGAGACACGGGTGGCCGCAGGAGGTGAGCCTGTTCGTCGGCACGGGCGTCTGCGGGGGGCTGACGACGTTCTCCACCTTCGGGTACGAAACCGTCCGCCTGATCGGAACCCGCTCGCTGACCGAGGCCGGCCTCAACGTCCTCGGCTCCCTCGCGACCGGCCTCGCGGCGTCGGCGGCGGGCTTCGCGCTGGTCACGACGCTCTAGCTGCAGGGGCGTGGGGAACTGCGCGGGCGACCAACGGCGTGCGGACGGCCCTGCGCGACGAGGACCGCCCGCATGTCGGTGGCTTGTCGCGCAGTTCCCCACGCCCCTGGGGGTTGCCGCTAGCCCTTGCGCCTTTTCTGGAGGAGGACGGGCAGGAAGGACAGGGCCACGACCACCGCGACCAGCGGCAGCAGGTAGTTGTCGACGCCGGGGACCGCCGCGCCGAGCCAGAAGCCGAGAAGGATCAAGCTCTGGGACCAGAGCACCCCGCCCACCACCTGCCAGACGGTGAAGGTCTTCACGGGGACCTCCAGGACCCCGGCCACCGGGCCGACGACCGTGCGGACCAGCGGGACGAACTTGCTGATGACGATCGCCTTCCGCTGCCCGTAGCGGTTCAGCAGATCCTCACCCCTGGCCACGACCGACTTCAGCTTCGCGCTGCGCGAGCGCGCCAGCATCGCGCGGCCGCCGCGGCGGCCGATGTAGTAGCCGACCTGGGCGCCGAGGCAGGTGCCGACCGCCGCGCCGAGCATGACCTGCCAGAGCGAAAGGCTCGTCCCGCCGTGCGCCGCGCCCGTCGCGCAGAGGACCCCCGCGGGGAACAGCAGGGTGTCGCCCGGCAGGAAGAAGCCCACGATCAGCAGGCCGGACTCGGCGAAGGTCACGACCAGCACGGCGAGCGCGCCGAACGCGGACAGCAGCGAGGACCCGTTCATCGGGTTCACCGCCGCGAGCAGGTTGGTCAACACTTCTGCACCGTAGCCCGACAAAGGGGGCGATACATCAGCCCACGGTCCCGATCCGGCGGCCGACCTCATCCTCGGGAAGGAGTTCCTTCCCCTGGCCCGCCTCCGGGCTTGGATGCGGCCCCGGGGGTGCCTCCTCCCCCGGGGCCGCTGTCGTCCCGATCCGCCTGGATACCGGCGGGATCAGGAGCTGCGTCGGCGCACGGCGATCCGCGACGCCGGCCCGACGCCGATCAGGGGCGGTCCCGTTCCGCCGTCGGGGTTGTCCACAGGGGTTGTGGACAACCCTGCTCCCGGCCGCGCCGGGCCGGCGCTCGGCCGGTGCCGTCGCAGGGCCCGCCGGTGGGACGGCGGGCAGCCGGTCCCGTGACGTTCCGCATCCCCCGCGGGCGGCGGTCGGGGCGGCTGGGGCTCCGCTCCGTGGTGACATCAACTCGACTCCGAACGGCCCCATCTGACATCTCGCCACCCTCTCCCCGTCCGAGCCGTGGGCTCGGACCGCCCGGCGTCCGCCGAAGCGGTCCCGCAGCCGCAGAGAAGCCCGCGGCCACGGGCGGCGCCGGGATGTCCCCAGGTGCCGCTCCACCGCCGCGACCTGTGGATCACGATGCCTCAGCGGAAACGGACAGACCTGTGCAACACGCGCAATCCTCCGAAAATCTTCAAAGCTGATCGGGTGCCTCGATCCCGAGAAGGCCCATCCCCAGCTCCAGGGTCCGCGCGCTCAGGGAGCACAGCAGCAGCCGGTTGGCCCGCACACCGGCGTCCTCGGCCTTGAGCACCGGACACTCCTCCCAGAAGGTCGCGAACGCGGAGGCGAGGGCGTACAGGTAGGCGCAGAGCCGGTGCGGCTCGCAGGTGTCCGCGACCGCCGCCACCGCCGCACCGAACTCGTCCAGCAGCAGCGCCAGCGTCCGCTCCGCGGGAGCCAGCGGCAGGTCGAGCGCGGGCGCCGGGGCCGCCGCACCCGGCTCGGCGCCCGCCTTCCGCAGCACCGAGCGCATCCGGGCGTGGGCGTACTGCAGGTAGGTCGCCGTGTCGCCGTTGAGCGAGACCATCCGGTCCAGGTCGAAGACGTAGTCCTTCACCCGGTTGTTGGACAGGTCCGCGTACTTCAGCGCGCCGATGCCGACCTGCCGCGCCCGCCGCGCCAGCTCCTGTTCGGGCAGGTCCGGGTTCTTCGACGCGACGATCTCCCGCGCCCTGGCCGTGGCCTCGTCCATCACGTCCTGCAGCCGCACGGTGTCCCCGGCCCGGGTACGGAAAGGCCGCCCGTCGGCGCCGAGGATGGTGCCGAAGGGGAGGTGCCGCGCCTCCACCGTGTCCGGCAGCCAGCCGGCCCGCCGCGCGGTGTCGAAGACCATCCGGAAGTGCAGGCCCTGCCGCGCGTCCACGAGGTAGAGCAGCCGCCGGGCCGCGAGCCCGCCGACCCGGTCCCTGATCGCCGCCAGGTCGGTGGCGGCGTAGCCGTAGCCGCCGTCGCCCTTCCGGACCATGAGCGGCGCCGTTCCCTCGGGCCGGTCCTCGGGGAACACGCAGAGGGCGCCGTTCGACTCCTCCGCCAGACCGCTCTCCTCCAGCTCCGCGCAGATCCGCGGCAGCATCGGGTTGTAGTGGCTCTCCCCCACCGCGTCCGCCGCTTCCAGCAGCACGCCGAGCTCGGCGTAGACCTGCTGGAAGTGCTCGGTCGACACGGCGACCAGCCGCTGCCACGCGGCGACGGTCTCCTGGTCCCCCGCCTGGAGGGCGACGACCCGGAGCCGGGCCCGTTCGGCGAAGGCAGGGTCCGCGTCGAACCGGGCCCGCGCCCGCTGGTACCGGTCCGAGAGCACGGCGATCTCCGCGATGCCGTCCTCGCCCCCTTCGCCTTGCCCGTGCTCGGGCTCGGGCCGCTCGACGAGGTCCTGGATGAGCATGCCGAAGCCGGTGCCCCAGTCCCCGACGTGGTTCCGCCGGACGACGCCCTCGCCGAGGAAGGCGAGCACCCGTACCAGGGCGTCGCCGATCGCCGTCGACCGGAGATGGCCGATGTGCATCTCCTTGGCGATGTTGGGCGAGCTGTAGTCGACCACGGTGACGCCCGGCGCCGCGACCCGCCCGACCCCGAGCCGGGGATCGGCGGCCCGGGCCGCGACGTTGGCGAGGACGGCCCGGTCGCCGACGGTGATGTTGAGGAAACCGGGGCCCGAGGCCCGGCAGTCGCTGACGAGGCCGTCCGCCGGCAGGGCCGCCGCGATCTCGGATGCCAGCGCGGCGGGGTTCAGCCCCCGGCCCTTGGCGAGCGCGAGGACGCCGTTGGCCTGGAAGTCGGCCCGGTCGCTCCGCCGGAGCTGGGGCGCCGCCCCCGCCATCGCCGCCGTCAGGCGTCGCTCGACCGCCGCCGCGAGGGACTCGACGGAGGGAGCGACGACGGATGCGGGGGCGATGATGTCCATGCCGCATTGTCCTGACCGCGGCGGCGCGGTCGCATCCCATTTTCGCGGGTCAGCGGCGTGGCCGGACCACCGCCGTGAAGACCGCCTCGGCGCAGAGCGTCCCGTGCGCGTCGGTGATCCTGACGGGGACCTCCAGCTCGATCCGCTCGCCCGCCAGCGCCGCCCGCCGGCAGGCGGCGTGGCGGGCCGGTTCCACCCGGGCCGAGGCGGCGAAGGGCCCGGCGGCGGCCTTCGCACGGGCGGTGTAGCTGATCCTGCCGTCCCTGGCGACCACGTAGAGCCGGTCGAAGACGTCCATCAGACCGTTCACCGCCGCGCCCATCCCGGCGAACTCGGCCAGGGTGAACAGCACCGGCCCGGCGACGTCGCCGTTGTGGTTGAGGTGACGCGGCTCGGGGGCCAGGGTGAGCTCGCGCGACCCGGGCGGGGAGTCCTTGCGGTCGACGCCCATGAACTGCGTCAGGCCGAGCTCCCGCATGTCCGCCGCCTCGGTCATGAGTCTCCCCCTGCGCGCCCGAGTGAATAGAACCAGTTCTACTTCCTCCCCGGTCTGTCTAGCCCGCCCGTCCACAGAGTGCAAGAGCCGCGACGCCCCCGCACACTGAACCCATGGACGAACTCACGCTCGTCGGCCAGTCCCAGCTGGAGCAGGCCCGGCAGTCGCCGCACGGCCGGGCGGCGCGCCTGCTGCTGCACCAGAACATGCTGCGGCAGTCCTTGATCGCGCTGACCCAGGGCTCCGTGCTGGGCGAGCACGAGTCGCCGCACGCCGCCAGCCTGCTGGTCCTGGCCGGGCAGGTGCAGGTCAGCACCGAGTCGGGCGGGATGGTGGCCCTGGGCGCCGGCGAGCTCGCGGAGGTGCCGCAGGAGCGCCACGACCTGATGGCGCTCAGCGACGCCGTGGTCCTGCTGACCACCGTCACCGGGATCTGACGGTCCCTCTGCCGGGCCCGGACCACCCGTCATCCCAAGGCGCGCCGCAGGAAGTCGAGCTGGTGCAGGATCAGGTTCTCGGCCGCGGACTCGTCCGTCACCCGGTGCGCGGCGCCGCTCAGCAGCAGCGTCTCGTGCGGGCGGCCCGCCGTGAGCAGGGCGCTGGAGAGACGCAGCGTGCCGGCGGGGAAGACGTTGTCGTCGCCCAGGCCGTGCATCAGCAGCAGCGGGCGACGCAGGTTCGGCGCGTCCCTCAGCAGGTCACAGGCCTCGTAGGCCTCGGGGTTGGTGTCCGGGTGGCCCAGGAAGCGCTCCCGCCAGTGGGCGTCGTAGAGCCGCTGGTCGGTGAGCCCGGCTCCGGCGGCCGCCGCATGGAAGACGTCGGGCCTGCGCAGCACCGCCGCCTCGGCCAGCGAGCCGCTGTAGGACCAGCCCCGCATCGCGACCCGGTCCAGGTCCATCCCGTACTCGGGGTGCTCCGCGGCGACCGCGTGCAGGGCGTCGACCTGGTCGTCCAACGCGGGACCGAGAACGTCGCCGTGGACCTCCCGCTCCCAGCGCGGCCCGCGGCCGGGAGTTCCCCGGCCGTCGACGACCAGCACCACGAAGCCCTGCTCGGCGAACCACTGGGACAGGTGGGCGGCCCAGCCCCGGTCCGCCTTCACCCGCTGCATGGCCGGTCCGGCGTAGGGGTCCAGCAGCACCGGCAGCCGCTCGCCCGGTGCGTGCCAGGACGGCAGGTGGACGGCGACGCAGAGGCGGCGTTCGCCGACCCTGAGCAGGGTCCGGTGGAGCGGGAGCGCGGGCGTCTCGGCGCGGCTCGGCACCTCGTCCGAGCGGACCAGCGTGCCGCCGCCCAGCACGCCGCGGTGGACGCCCGGCTCGTGCGTCAGCTGCCGGGGCCCGGCCGCGGCGCTCCAGCGCCACAGGTGGGTGGAGCAGGGATCCGCCTCGGGGACGGCGGTGAACAGCACGTCGTCGCCGTCGACGCCGAGCACCTCGCTCAGGTTCTGCCCCGGCGGCGTCACCGCCTCGCCGTCGACGGCGAGGTGACGGGTGTCGCCGGCGTCCAGGTGCGTCAGCAGCGCGCCGGAGGCGGTCCTGGCCGGGAGGCCGGGGACGAGCTGGACCCAGGCCGCGTCGCGCTGCTCGCGCAGCAGCGCGGTCGACCCGTTGCCGGGGTCGACGCCGAGGATCCTGACCGTCCGCTGGTCGCGGCTCTGGACGGCGGCGAAGGGGCCGTGCGCGTCCCACCCAGCCGCCGTCAGGTACTCGAACGCCGCACGGTCCCAGGCGACGTCGACCCTGCCCTCCCCGGCCACGGGGACCACGTGCAGGCTGACGTCCGCGTTGGCGGTGCCCACCGCCGGATAGCGCACCGCGCGGGGGCGGACGGCGGGGTTCGCCGGGTCCGCGACGTACCAGACCGCGACGCGGGCCAGGTCGACCCTGGTCACCAGCAGCCGCTCCCCGTCCGGGGCCCACCAGTGGCCCGCGTAGCGGCCCATGGACTCCGACGCGACGTGCTCGGCGACGCCGTAGGAGACCTCGGCGCCGTCGTCCGCGCCGGGCTCCGCCACCGCGTGGTCGCCGCTCCCGTCGACGTCGACGACGCGCAGCGCGCGACCGCTCAGATAGGCGATCCACCGCCCGGTCGGGTCCGGCACGGGCTCGGCGACGGGCCCGGCGACGGGCAGCCGCCGCGGCGCCGCGGCGGCGTCGGTTCCGACCACCCACAGGTCCCCTGCCAGGGCGAAGGCGGCCAACCGCCCGCTCTCGTCGGTCGCGTACGCGTCGATACCGCCCGATGCGCCGAGCGCGCCGGGGTCGGCGACCAGCCGCTCGGTGCCGTCGGCGAGATCCCTGGCCCACAGACAGGCGGCGTGGTCGGTGCCGTGGCGACCGCGCAGGAAAAGCACGGTCTTTCCGTCGGCGGTGACGCTCAACTGCCCGGGTTCACCGAGACTGAACCGGCGGGTCCGGGCGAGCTGACGCGGTACGGACGGGATGGAGTCGTCGGACGGCATCGAGGGGGAGAGGGGGAGGGAGGGCATGACGGCAGCCTGACACACCCTCACCTCCCCCGGCCCGGCCATATTTCGGCCCCCGGGCTTCCCCTCCCGGGCAGGGACCGTGACCCGGCCCCTCCCGGCAGCTCTGGGCCCCGCCGGGTTCTCCCTCCCCGGCGCCCGGCCGTGCAGACGGTCCCCTGCCAGGCATCCCGAGTCGCCGGCCGGGCTTCCCCTCCCGGCACGGGCCATGAATCCCGCAGCCGCGGAAGTCTCCGGGCGGGCGGGAGTGGACCGGCCCTGCGACATCGCCCGGGGACGTCGCAGGGCTGGGCGGTGCGGTTACTTCTGGGTGGGGTCGTTGGCCGCGTCGGAGTCCGCCGCGTCGGCGGCCGACTGGGCGGCGTCGACCTTGGCCTGTTCCTGCTGCAGCGACTCCGTCGCACCGGCCGTCGGCGTCGAGGAGGCGGCCGGGACGGACCCGGCGGCACCGCTGCCGCCGGCGCCGCCGCCGCAGGCGGTGACGCCCAGCAGGGCGGTCGCGGCCAGTACTCCGGCGGCGAGCCGCCTCGTCATGCGATGGGCGCGCATGGTCAGCCGGCTCCCTTGCCGTTGTCGTTCGCCGCGCACCAGGTCTTCACGTTCTGCAGGTCGGTCTGCCGCTGGGTGATCGTGCCGACCATCGCCTTGCGGGTGTTGAGCCGGTCCTGCAGGTAGGTGGCGACGGCGGTGTGCCCGAGCTTGTTGGCGTCGTCGACGCGCTGCTGCAGGCGCGCGATCGATCCGCGGGTGTCGGCGCCCGCGTGCAGCCGGTCCAGCGCGCGCTCCAGGCGGCGCTCCAGCTTGGGCACGCGCACGCAGAGCGCGTGGGCGCCGTCGCCCTTGGGGGCGTGCGCGGCCGGGCTCGCCGCGCCGCCGTTCGCGGCGTACGCGGGACCGGCGGCCAGCAGGCTGCCGGCGAGGGCGAGCCCGGCGACCGCGATGCGGACTCGCTTCGGCTTGATCGGGGACATGGTGTTCTCCATCCGTGCTCCGTGGACGGACGGGCCACCTGGCGGCCCGTCCGCTCGGGGAGCGTAGGAAGCCACTTTGTGGAATCTCTGTGGTCGGCCACAGGGACTCGCGTCGCGCTTGCCGCAACTCCTACGAAACCGTACTATCCATAATCGTGAAGTCCGATACCGAAGAATCGCCGCTGCTGGCGCTCCAGCGCGCCACGCACGCGACGCTGCACCTGCTCGCCACCGAGCTGGTCGACCTCGACCTCACCCCGTCCGAGATCAACGCCCTGGCCAACCTCGCCGACGGCGGGGGGCGGACCGTCTCCCAGCTAGGCGCGGCCGCCGGGGTCCGGCCGACCACGCTGACCGGCGTCCTGGACCGCCTCGAACGCCGCGGCCACATCACCCGCGCGACCCGGGCCGGCGACCGCCGTTCCGTCCTGATCGAGCTGACGCCTTCCGGGCGCGCCACCGCGGACACCATCACGCAGACGGTCGCCGAGCTGGAGCGTCGCGCGCTCACGGGCCTGCCGCCCGAGGCCGTCGCCGGCTTCCACGCCGTGCTGCGCGCGCTGACGGAGGCCTCACGATGACGACGACCTTCTCCGCACTCCTGGCCGAGGTCCTGGCCGCGCCGGGCGCGGACCGCTTCGGCCACCGCCAGCACGTCCAGCTCACCTGGCTCGCGGTGGACCGCCTCGGGCCCGCCGCCGCACTGGAACTCGTCGACGCGGGCATCCGCGAGGCCGCGCGGGCGGGCGGAGCGCCAGGGAAGTACCACGCGACAATGACCCGCGCCTGGCTCGAACTCGTCGCCCACCACGCGGCGGCGACGCGCGGTGAGGACTTCGAGGACTTCCTGCGGGCCGCGCCCGAGCTGCTCGACAAGGGCCTGCTGAACCGCTTCTACTCCGCCGAACTGCTCGGCAGCCCCGCCGCCCGGGCCTCCTGGGTGGCGCCGGACCTCGCCCCGCTGCCCTGAGCGCGGCGGTGGGTCACTCCGGGTCGGGCGGGTAGCTCATCGGCTCGGCGACCGGGCCGGGGAACCGCCAACGGGTCATCGACTCCGCGAACGCGCCCTCGAACCAGCCGCAGACACGGCTCGGCGTCACCGCGAAGACCGGCGAGCCGCCGACCTCGATCGCGGCCGGCTCTCCGGTGCGCGGCAGCACGTACTTGGCGGTGTAGGCGGCGTCCACCTCGGCCGGGCGGCCTGCGGCGGGGACGGCCTCTGCGACCCCCTGGAGCGCGACGAGCTCGGCCGCGCTCTCCAGATGGACGGCCACCCTGGGGTTCGCGGCGAGATTCCGCGCCTTCACCGTGCCCGCACCGGTGCTGAACCAGAGTCGGTCGCCGACCCAGACGCCCCACACCGGCATCGCGTGCGGCCGGCCCGACGTCGAGGCGGTGGCGATCCAGTAGGTGCGCGCGGACACCAGACGCGTCCGCACCTCGGGCCAGCTGATCACGATGCGCTCACTCATGGCGTCGAGTCTGCCCCGGCCGCCCGGGCTTGCCAGCGGGGGCCCGCCGGTGATAGCCAGTCATACCGAAATGCGATCATCCGCTTGATCGCCGCCGATCCCCGCCGACGACCCTTCCGACCTGCCGAGGCCCCCGTGTCGAACCGCCGCCGTCCCAAGCGCCGCCCCTACCTCCCTCTGGTCGCCGCGGCCGCGGTGCTGGTCATCGGCGGCGGGGCCTTCGCGCTGTCCCAGCAGGGCGGGAACGGGGCGAGCCCGACCGGCTCGGCCGCCGCGCCGGCCGGCGACGCCATGGCCGCGGGCGGCGGGACGCCGAGCACCGGGCCCGCACCGAGCGGCTCGGCCTCGGCCTCCGCCTCGGCCTCCGCGTCCGCCTCCGCTTCCACGTCGGCGAAGGCCTCCGGCAAGGCGAGCCCCGGCGCGAGCAGCAGCGGCGCGGCCGCCGCGACGCACGGCACCACGACCACCGCCGGCGGCTCCGCCGGCCTGCCCGCGACCCGCGTCTTCACCGGGCTCGCCTTCGACACCTGCACCGCCCCTGGGCTCTCCACCATGAACGCCTGGCGCGCCGCCTCGCCCTACGGCGCGGCCGCCGTCTACATCGGCGGGGCGAACCGCGGCTGCGCCCAGCCGCAGCTCACCGCCTCCTGGGTGGCCCAGGTCCACGCCTCGGGCTGGCAGCTGATCCCGCTCTACGTCGGCGCCCAGCCGCCGTGCCAGACCTCCGGCAACCCCGAGCGCATCTCCGCGTCCAACGCGTCCTCCCTGGGTGCGGGCGACGGCGCGGACGCGGCGCACCACGCCGCCGCCCTCGGCATGGTCCGCGGTAGCGCGCTCTACCTGGACATGGAGCAGTACGACACGACCAACGCCTCCTGCGTGCAGGCCGTGCAGACCTACGTCCAGGCGTGGGACCGGGCCGCGCACGCGGCCGGCTACTGGGCGGGCTTCTACGGCTTCAGCAAGTCCAGCGCCGGCGCGATCGCCTCCGCGAAGGCGGCCGGGGCGGCCGACCTTCCCGACGCCTTCTGGTACGCCCGCTACGACGGGAACGCCGACACCACGACCGGCTTCCCCTGGTCGGGCTCGCTGTGGAGCGGCCACCGCCGGGGCCACCAGTACGCCGTCAACCTGCACGAGACCTACGGCGGCGCCTCGCTGACCGTCGACCACGACGCCTGGGACGCCCCGGTCGCGGTCGTCGGCTGACGCGCTCCACGGGGGCATGCGTTTCTCTGCCCAACCGGTCATATAATCCAGACCGGTCAGGCAGAAACGGCAGAGGCTCAGCGGGGTCCGGCCACGCCGACCAGATAGGCCGCGTATTCGTCCAGCGCCGCGGCGGCCTGCGCGTCGTCGCGGTCGATGAGCCAGTTCAGGGTCAGCCCGTCCATCAGGCTGAGCCCGTAGCGGGCCAGGACCGGCACCGGGACGGTCCAGGAGATGCCCGCGAGGCCCGCGATGGCCTCCAGGTACGCGCGGTAGACCGCGAGGTAGTGCTGGTACTGGCGGCGCGCCACCTCGGTCAGGCCGGGCTGGCGCAGCGCGTACTGGGTGAGCTCGTAGGTGACCATCTGCTCCGCGGGCCGCGCCCGCACCTGCTCCCAGTAGCCGTGCAGGGTGGCCCGGATGATCTCCTCCGGGCCGGCCTCGGCCTGGTCCGGTTCCGCCGTCGTCGGCGGCAGCGCGCGCTCGGTGATGCTCTCGATGACGCTCTGGAGCAGCTCTTCCTTCGAACGGAAGCAGTAGTGGAACACCCCGAGCGGAACGCCGGCCTCCGCCGCGATCGCCCTGGTCGTCGCCTTGGCCACGCCGTCGCGGACCATCACCCTGATCGCCGCGTCGACCAACTGCTCGCGGCGCTCGTCGGCTGACAGGCGGGTCATGGGGCGCTCCGTCGGTTCGGCCGGTGGTTCACGTGTGCGGGTCCGCAGGAGGCCAAGCTATCTCGTCGCCCGGCCAAGTCAAGCCTCTTGGACTCTTGACTTGGACAGTTGACCAGGTTCAACCTTCCGTGGAGTTGTCGATCCCGAGGAGAGGTTCCGGGCATGAGCGGCGTGTGGCGCAACTGGGCAGGGAACGAGGAGGCCTCCCCGGTACGCGTGCTGCGTCTGGCGGACGGGCAGGAGGTCGCGTCCGCGGTGCGGAACGCGGTCCGCGACGGGCTGCGGGTCAAGGCCGTCGGGGCGGGCCACTCGTTCAGTCCGACCGCCGTCGCCCCCGACGTGCAGCTCCGGATGGACCGGATGGACGCGCTGCGCTCGGTCGACCGGGAGACCGGCCTGGTCACGGTCGACGCCGGCATGCCGCTGTGGAAGCTGAACCCGCTGCTCGCCGAGCACGGCCTCGCCCTGGAGAACATGGGCGACATCGACCGGCAGACCGTCTCCGGTGCGATCTCCACCGGCACGCACGGCAGCGGCGTCCGCTTCGGCGGCATCGCGACCCAGGTCCGGGCGCTGGAACTGGTGCTCGCCGACGGCTCGCTGGTCCACTGCTCGCCCGACGAGCGGCCCGAGCTGTTCGCCGCCGCCCGCGTGGGCCTGGGCGCGCTCGGCATCCTCACCGCGGTCACGCTGCAGTGCGTGCCCGCCTTCGCCCTGCACGCCAGGGACGTCGCCATGCCGGTCGCCGAGGTGTTCGGCCGGGTGCGGGAGTTCGCGGACGAGAACGACCACTTCGAGTTCTTCTGGTTCCCGCACAGCGAGACCGCACTGACGCGGCGCTTCCGCCGGCTGCCGGCCGACACGACCGAGCTGAGGCCGATCGGCGCGGTCACCCGCAAGGTGGACGAGATCGTGAGCGGCCTCGGCTTCGAGGCGCTCAACCGCGTCGGCACCCGCATCCCGGCGCTCGTCCCGCCGATCGCCCGCTTCGCGGCGAAGGCGATGTCCGCACGCGAGTGGACCGACCTGTCCTTCCGTGTCTTCGCCTCGCCGCGCGACGTCCGGTTCCATGAAGGCGAGTTCGCCATTCCGCGGGAGCACGCCGTGGACGCCCTCAGGGAGATCAGGCGCTGGATCGACGCCCAGGGCGAGCGGGTCTCCTTCCCGCTGGAGGTGCGCTTCACCGGCGCCGACGACATCTGGCTGTCCACCGCCGAGGGCCGCGAGAGCTGCTACATCGCCTTCCACCAGTACCACCGGATGCCCTACCGGCGGTACTTCGACGCCTGCGAGAGCATCCTCGGCTCCTTCGGCGGCCGCCCGCACTGGGGCAAGATGCACAACCTGGACGCCGCGCGACTGCGGCCGCGCTACCGGCACTTCGACGCCTTCGTGGGCGTGCGCGACGCGGTGGACCCGACCGGAGTCTTCGCCAATCCGTATCTGGACCGGGTGTTGGGCCCCGCGAAGGGCTGACCGACGGGCGGTCGGCGGCGGGGACGGGTACGGACGGTCCGCTAACGTGGCGGCAGGGCACTGTGCCGCGTCGGAGATTCGGGTGGGTCGACGCGCGGATTGGAGTGCCCTGTGTCCGTCGATCCCTCGCTCGATCCCGCCCTCGACCCGGCCACCCGCGCGGCGCGCCGGGACGCGTCCGCCGGGTCCACCGTTCCCCTGCCTCCGGACGCGGGCGGCGCGCCGCGGGCGGGCCTGCGCGGCGTGCTGGACGTCGCGGGGGCCGGACTGCCCGTGGTCTCCTTCCTCGCCCGGCTCCCCGTCGCGCTCTGCCCGACCGGAACGCTGCTGCTCAGCACCGCGCGCAGCGGCATCGGCACGGCCGGCCTGGTCGCCGGGGCGCTCTGGCTCGGCCAGGCGGTCGGCGGCCCGGCCATCGGCCGGATCGCCGACCGCACCGGGCAGCGGCGCATCGTGCTCGCCACCGCCCCGTTCACCGCGGTGCTGCTGGGCGGCCTCGCCGGCCTCGCCCTGCACCGCGGTCCGCTGGCCGCCCAGATCCTCACCGCGCTGGTCGCCGGGCTGACTCTGCCGCAGGTGGGGCCGCTGTCCCGGAGTCGCTGGATCGCCCTCGTCGAGCGGCTGCCCCAGGGTCGGGGCGCCGAAGGACTGGTGGGGCGCGCGCTGTCGCTCGACGCCGTGCTCGACGAGGTCAGCTTCGTCGCCGGGCCCGCGCTGGCCGGGCTGCTCGCCTTCGCCGTCAGCCCGGCCGCCGGTCTGCTGCTGGCCGCGGCGCTGATCGCGGTCTTCGGCTGCTGGTTCGCGCTGCACCCGAGCGCGAGCGCGCTGACCACGAGGCGCGCCGCCGGGCCGGCTCCCGACGCCGGTCCCGCCGTCCGGCCCCGCGTCCTGACGCCCGTGTTCGCCGGACTGCTCGTCCTGATGCTGCTGCAGGGCGCCGTCTTCGGCGCGACCAACGCCGGGGTGAACGCCATGGCGGCCGGTGACGCGGGCGCCGCCGGACCGGTCTGGGCCGTGATGGGCGTGACCAGCGCGGCCGCCGGACTGCTCATCGGCTCGCGGTTCGCCGGACTGAGCCTGCTGAAGCGGCTTCAGGGCGCCCTGCTGCTCCAGGCCCTGGTGTCGCTGCCGCTGCTGACCGGGATCGGGCTCGGCGGCGTCGCGCTCACCCTCGCGGCGATGGGCCTGGCCGTCGCACCCAGCCTGATCAGCGTCTTCGGGCTGGCGGAGCGGAGCGCCGCGCAGGAGCGGATGGGCGAGACCATGGCGCTGCTGAGCAGCGCGCTCATCGTCGGCCAGGGCCTCGGCGCACCGCTCGCCGGCCGACTGGCCGCCGCGCAGGGCGCGACCGTGGCCTTCCGCATCAGCTGCGGCGCGGCCGTCCTCGCGATCGTGACGGCGCTGCTGCTCGGGCGGCTCGCCCGGCGCGGGCCGGACGGCGATCAGCGCTGACGGCCGGGCCCCGCACCTGACAGGCTGGGGAGCGACCAGAACCCTCCCCAGCCGAGGAGCCGTCCGGATGGCGACGACGTCCCCTGCCAGCCCCCTCTTCCCCGCCCTGCTCACCGCGGGGCAACGGCCCGCCCTGCGGTTCGGGGAGCGGTCGCTCGACTACGGCGAGCTGTGCGCGGCCGCCACGGCGACGGCCTCGCGGCTCGCAGGGGCGGACCGGGTCGCGCTGTGGGCGACGCCCACCCTGGAGACGGCGGTCGGCGTGGTCGCCGCCCTGCTGGCCGGGGTGCCGGTCGTGCCGGTCAACCCGGGCAGCGGGGCCCGCGAGCTGACGCACATCGTCAGCGACAGCGCACCCGCCCTGGTCCTCGCGGCGGCCGACGCGGAGCTCCCCGAAGCGCTGGGCGACCTCCCCCGGGTCGCCCCGGACGCCACGGCGGAGGCCCTGCCGGTCCACGCGATCCCGCTGCCGGAGGAGCCGGACGAAGAGACAGCCGCGCTCGTCGTCTACACCTCCGGCACCACGGGGCCGCCCAAGGGCGTCGTGCTCTCACGGCGGGCGGTCCGCGCCACCCTCGACGCCCTCGCCGAGGCCTGGGACTGGACCGGGGAGGACGTGCTGGTCCACGGGCTGCCGCTGTTCCACGTGCACGGGCTGGTCCTCGGCGTCCTCGGTCCGCTGCGCCTGGGCGGCAGCCTCCGGCATCTCGGCCGCTTCGACGTCGGCGGCGTGCGGGCCGCGCTCGGCGACGACGCGACGATGCTCTTCGGCGTGCCGACCATGTACCACCGGATCGCCGAAGCGCTCCCCGCGGACCCGGAGTTGGCGAAGGCGCTGGCAGGGGCCCGGCTGCTGGTCTCCGGCTCGGCGGCGCTGTCCCGCAGGGACCACGAGGCCATCACCGCGGCGACCGGCCGCACGGTCGTCGAACGGTACGGGATGACCGAGACGCTGATGAACACGAGCGTCCGTCCCGGCCACCCGCAGCGGCCGGGCAGCGTCGGCACCCCGCTGCCCGGCGTGGAGCTGCGCCTGGTCGACGAGGAGGGGCGGCCCTTCGCCGCGCCCGATCCGGAGACCGTCGGCGAGATCCAGGTCCGCGGGCCGAACCTGTTCACCGAGTACCTGGGCCGTCCCGAGGCCACCGCCGCCGCCTTCGACCAGGGCTGGTTCCGCACCGGGGACATGGCGACCGTGGACGCGGAGGGCGCGGTGCGGATCGTGGGCCGCAAGTCGACCGATCTGATCAAGAGCGGCGGATACAAGATCGGCGCGGGCGAGATCGAGAACGTCCTGCTCGAACACCTCGCCGTCGCGGACGCGGCCGTCACCGGCGAGCCGGACCCCGATCTCGGCGAGCGGATCGTCGCCTGGATCGTCCCCGCCGACCCGGCCGCGCCCCCGAGTCTCGAACAGCTCGCCGACCATGTGGCACGGCATCTGGCTCCGCACAAGCGGCCGCGCGCGCTGCACCTGCTGGCGGCCCTGCCGCGCAACGACATGGGAAAGGTGACCAAGCGGGCCCTGCGGGGCTGAGCGGGGGACCCGCGCCCGCGGACGAAGATCACGTCGATGCTCGGACTCCCGTTCGTTTTTCCGCGCTGGCGTGTCCGCGTGCACAGCCGCTCGCATGACCGGAAGCTGAAACCATGAGCGACAGCACCCCCGCCCCGCGCGGGCACGGCTCCGAGCACCACGCGCACGTCGTCGTCGTGCACCACCCGGTCGATGCCACCCCGCCGTTCCGCCGGGTGGACATCCTCGGCACCGAGGTCGGCAAGGCGCACAGCTTCCGCGACGTGGTGGAGTTCTGCCGCCGCGCGGGTCTGGACGAGAGCGACCTCGAATCCCAGGACCTGATCGAGTGGATCGGCGGCGGCCCCGACATCTGGGAGTGACGGGCCCGCCGGAGGCCCCGGCCGCTCGGGACGGCCGGGGTCCGCACCGCCTGCCCGCCGGGCGGAGCGGAGCCGAACTGCGCCGCCGGCCGCTGCGCCGGTCAGACCGACGGGCCGGCGGTCCCGCCCGGAGCCGCGGAGCCGGTGAGGTAGCGGGCCGTCGCCTCGGGGGAGCCGAGCCAGCGGGAGAAGTCGGTCGGGTCCTCGTAGGTGCCGGCGAGGCGGGCCGCGACCTCGGGGCGGGCGGCGGCCTCGGCGAAGGCCCAGCCGATGTGGTCCGGCAGCGGGCCGAGCATCGCCGCGGTGAAGTCCACGGTGTGCCGGGCCTGCTCCCAGTACGCGGCGAAGACGCCCCGCATCCACGCCTCGTCGAAGGGACCGTCCCCGTGTTCGGTCACCGCCGCGGCATGGAGCGCGGCGCAGCGGGTCGCGTTGTTGGCCCCCTGGGCGGTGATCGGGTCGTTGAGGACCAGCGTGTCGGCCATACCGAGGACGGGCCCGCCGTCCGGCGTCGGCCGCGCCACGGGGTGGCGCACGATCGGGGTGACCGCGCCGAAGAGGGTGGCCCCGGCGTCCGTGGGTTCGGCGTCGGAGAGCGCCTCGTACTCCCAGGGGAGATGCCACCGGATCAGGTCGAGCGAGCGGGCCAGCGCCGTGGCGGGGTCCGGGCCGTCGCCGAAGACGTCGAGCGGGCCCCCGGGAACGGCCTCCCAGAGCAGGATCACGCAGGGCCCGGAGAGGGTCAGCGCGGGCTGGAGCACGAGTTCGCCCGCCCCGGCGACGATGTGGATCCTGGCCGGGTCCCCTGCCGTGGAGGGCAGGTCGGCCGGGGTGCCCACGCCGTTCAGGTACAGGCAGGCGAGGGTGCGCTGCGGCGCGTCGAACCGGCTGCGCGCGTCGTCCCGCGCGAAGACGGAGCCGAGCGCGCCGCGTCCGGCCGCGACCACCGTCAGCTCGTGCCGCGCGGCGAGCGCGGCCAGCCCGTCCGGCTCCAGGCGGCGGTACTCGACCCGGCCGCCGCGCTCCTCGAAGAGCTCCAACCACGCGGCGGTCTTCACCCGCTGGTCCACCGAGTGGGCCGCCGCCGCGGGCTGGGCGTCGATCGTCAGCACCGGCTTGGCGTCGACCCCGACCACCGTGTGCAGGGCCCGGGTGTCGGGGGCCACCCCGTCCCACAGGGCGAGTCCCGCGGCCCGCTCGATGGCCCGGGCCGGTCCGAACATGGCCTGGGACGAGGTGATCCGACCCGCCCGGATCTGCTCCGGGGTGCGCTCGGCCACGACCGTCACCCGGTGCCCGTCCGCCTGCAGCGCCAGCGCCAGGTGCAGCCCCGACTGGCCCGCCCCGACGACCGCGATCTCCCGCATCCCCATCCCCCGCGCCTTTCGAAAGCTCCGGCCGTGACCGTGACGGCTCGTCACTCCCCCATCCTCGGTGGCCCTCCGGCCCGCCACAAGGCGGCCTCGACCGGTCGTCTTCCGTGCGCTCAGGCGTCCTTGAGCGCCTCGGCGTCCCGCAGGAAGCCGCGGACCTTCTCCCTGGCCTGCTCGGAGACATGCTTGCCGTGGGTGAACGCGGCGATCTGGTAATCGAGTTCGCCGAGCACGTGGGCCGTCTGCCGGTTCAGCCTGATGTCCTGGCAGAAGGCCTTGACCGACCACTTCATCCGGCGGATGTTCCAGATCGAGTCACCGGTGATCAGCACCCCCGTCGTCTCGGCCAGCAGGGCGACGTGACCGGGGCTGTGGCCGGGCGTGTGGACCACGCGGAGCCCGCCCGCGATCGGCAGCACGTCGCCGTCCTTGAACTCCTCGCCGATGATCACCGGCGGGAAGGCCGGCTTCTTCGCGTCCTGCTTGGAGACCATCCGGCCGAGGAAGGTGCTCTGGTCGCGCGGCGGCGCCTTGCCCTCCCGCGCGAAGGGCGCGTCGATCTCGTGGATCGACACCCCGGCGCCCGACTGCTCGGCGATCCTGGCCGCGCCGCCGGCGTGGTCGCCGTGGGCGTGGGTGAGCACGATCCGGGTGATGTCGGAGAGACCCTTCCCCGCCAACGCCAGTCCGGCCTCGATGCGGCCGCCGGAGCTGGCCATGCCGGTGTCGACCAGGGTCACCTGGCCGTCGTCGTCCAGCAGGACGAAGGCGTTGACGAAGTCGAACGGCCCGGCGGGGATTCGCCAGACATTGGGTGCCAGCTGGTAGGCGGCGGGCTTTGCCACGATGACTCCTCGCGGATCGGCGTCTGTGTCGGTCGGGCGCAGGGGACCGGCGAACTCCCTCGGCGGACAGGAGTGTTTCCGATCGCCGCAGCAACCGCAAAGGGATTCCCCCGCCCGCCCAACGGTCCTCCGCGTACCGTCAACTCCCTTACGGCCCTTCAGGCAACGCCCCGGAGACCGGAAGAACGCCGCCGCGGCCACCGCCCCGGGCCACCCCCTGTGACGAAGGCCCCCGACGCCGGGTCCGGCGTCGGGGGCCTTCGCTGCCGCATGGCCCGGCCGTCCCGCTACGGGGCCGGCATCTCGATGTCGGCGACCGCGATGGCGATGCCCAGCGCCTGCGCGATGTGCCCGGCGGCGGCCATCACCCGGGCGGTGCCGATCACCGGGGCGACGGCGACCAGGACGTCCTGCACCTGCTCGGGGGTCAGGCCGGCCTCGGCCGCCGGACCGAAGTGGGCGAGGTACGAGATCGCCGGCGCGTCCATCGCGGCGAGCGCCGCGATGCGGGTGAGGATCAGCGTCTTCTCGTCCAGGCCGCAGCGGTCGAGCGAGTCGACCGTCATCGCGGCGAGGGTGTCGAGGACGGGGGTTTCGGATGATGCCGTGGTCATGCGTGCCTCCGTGAGTGCTCGGCAGACCGCACGAACCCCTGGGGCGCTGCTGTCCCAGCCGGGCGGCGGCTTGCCCCTTCGAAGCTAGGTGCATTCCGGGTGGACCGCATGCCGGGAAGCCGACGGAGCGTCGGACCGCCCCGAGCCGATCGGTCAGCCGAAGAGCGAGGGCAGGAACAGCAGCGCCGCTGCGATGAAGGTGAGGGCGATGGGGGTCCCGATCGGGATGAAGAGGTGCATCGTGCCGCCTTTGCGTCGCGGTTGCGGTGGTCGACCGCCGGCCGACTCCGCACGGAACGGGGGTCGGTCCCAGCGTGGCGGCGCAGCGCCGGGGCGGCATCCCGACCGCGTCCGGCCTGCGCCGACCGGGTGTCCGCCGGCGCGGTCGCGATCACCGCGGGCCGGAGTCACCCTGGAGTGGTGAGCACCAAGCACTTCCGGGGCCCGCTCCAGCCGATCTACGTCGGGCCGCTGAACCCCCTCGACCGGCACCGCCAGGTCCGCGTCGAGCCGCCGTCCGGCACCCCGATCTGGCGCAGCACGGCCAACGAGGCCGACCTGCTCGCACTCGTCGCGGAGATCCGCCCCGACCTGGACGTGAAGGCCCATCCGGAACTGATCCACTGGATCAGCGACCCGTGGACCTGGTCCGGCGTCTAGCCGTCCCTGGTCGGGTCGGGGCAGCCGCAGGTCCGGCCCGTCCGTCGTGGCCGCCGGGAAGCAGAAGAGCCGGCTCAGCGAGGGTGCTGATGCCGGCTCCGAAAGTGGGGCGCGTGGGGCTCGAACCCACAACCTACGGATTAAAAGTCCGCAGCTCTGCCAATTGAGCTAGCGCCCCGCGGCCGGGCTGCCCAGGGGGGCGGTGGACCGGCCAGGCGTAGCCTACCTGGTGGGAACGGGAACGTGTCGATCATTGTGCTGCGGGAGCGCCGGAGGGCGGCGTACAGTCCTGGCTGCCGCCATGGCGGCGGCACAACAGGGGACTGTACGGAGCGGGTGGGGACATGAGGCGCAAGCGCGTCGTCTACGGGGTGGCCGCGGCAATCGGCGGGATCATCCTGCTCAACGTGGGGCTGTCGTTCTCCGACGCCTTCGACCGTACCGACGGCGGGCAGGTCGCCGTCGTGCGCAACGGGGGGCCGTTCGACGACAGGAACATTCGACAGGTGATCCAGCCCGCGTCCGGGCTGACCTGGATCGGGTGGTACTCGGAGAGCCACAAGTACCCCTCGCAGCAGCGGTTCTACACCATCACCGCCGACCCGAAGGGCGGTGACCGCCCCGGCGTCGACGTGGTGCACACGCCCTCCGCCGACGGCGTCAACATGGGCATCGAGGGGACTCTCTACTTCTCCCTCAACACGGACGACAAGACCCTGCGCGACTTCGACACCAAGTTCGGCACCCGGACCTTCACCGCTGCGAACGGCAACGCGTATCACGCGTACGACGGGGACGCGGGCTGGTCCGCCTTCCTGGACCAGATCATCCGGCCGGTGATCGACAACGACCTGCGCGAGCAGATCGGCAACTTCCGCTGCGCCGAACTGGTCTCGTCCTGCGCGCTGGTGCAGAACGGCGGGTCCTCACCCGCGTCGACCGGCGGCACCGGGACGAACAACAACTCCAACATCGCCGCCGTGCAGAACGCCATCAACACCTCGCTCGCCCAGGACCTGCAGAGCACGCTGGGCGACAAGTTCCTGGTCGATCTGCGCTTCAACCTGGTGCGGGTGACCCTGCCGGACAACGTGCAGTCCGCCGTCGACCAGGCGCAGGCGGCCTTCGCCGCCGTCTCGGAGGCCCAGGCGAAGGTCGCCCAGGCGAAGGCCGAGGCCCAGGCCAACCTGATCCGCCAGCAGGGCTACGCCGCCTGCCCCGCCTGCGCGACCATCGACGAGATGAAGGCCATCCCGCCGACGGTCACCACCTTCGCCCCCGGCTCGGGCTTCGCGGTCACGAAGTGACGGCGACGACGTAGCGGAGGCCGCGGCGCGCCACTGCGGGCCTGACGGACCGGCCCGTGGTGTCCGGCGCGGTCGGCCGCACGGCGCGGAATCGGCCCGGCACGGGCGGTGCCCGGGCGATTCGGCGACGCGGCAGCCGGGCGGTGCCGGGGCGCCGCGAGCCCGGGGGATCCTCCCCCCAGGCCGGCCCTAGGCTGCCGCCGCCAGGCCGGCTCGGCGGACGCGGCGCAGCCAGGCCTCCGCCGGACGCTCGTCCGGGGCGTCCGGCAGGGCGCCGCGCGCGGAGAACGCCTCCTCCGCCCAGCGAAGCCGCTCCTCCGCCGCCGTCGGCTGCGCGGCCAGCCGCTCGCCCTCGGCGCGCAGCCGGTCCGGGTCGGCGCACCGCACCCGCAGCTCGCCGGTGCGGTGCAGGTGGACGCCCTGCTCCAGCAGCCGCACCAGGTGGCGGGCGTGCTTGGCCTGCCGGGCCGGCGGCGCGTCGCCGCGGCCGTCCCTGGCGACGAGCTTGCGGAACTGCTGCGTGGCATAGCCGAGGTAGGCGTTCCGCACCGGCTTGGCCGCGTGGAAGGAGCGGCGTATCGCGATCAGCTCCTCGCCGAGCCCGGTGCGCACCTCGTAGCAGTCCTCCGGAAGCCAGACCAGCTCGGACGCGGTCGGATTGCTGCCCAGCGCGAGCCGACACCACTTCGCGGCCTCGTGCAACGTGCTGTCCGGCGCGGAGGTCACCCGCGACTCGGTGGGTCGGTGCAGGCCGAACAGCTCCTCCGTCGGCACGGCGTAGACGCCCAGCCGGTCGATGTCCGACCCGGCGTGCGCCAGGCCGTACGCGGTCGAGCCGACGATGCCGCTCAGCAGCACGCCGGACACGCTTCGGGGCTGACGGGACCCGCGGAGCGGCAGGTCTGCCAGGTCCGGGCGGTCGGCGGCGTTGTCATCCATGGGCGGAGTCTGCACGGGGCGGCGCCTCCGCGGCCATCGAAATAGTCGGCAGGAACCCGGCTACGACCGTCATCTCCCGGGCACCATCGTCTGGTTGACGAGGGAGGACGAGATGGACGACACACCTGGCGCACCCGTCCGACACGGCCCTGCGGCGTGGGAGGGACCGCCCAGACGCCACGGCCCGGTGGCCAGGGTCGCCGTGCTGTCCGACGTCCATGCCAATGTCACCGCCCTGGAGTCCGTGCTCGCCGAGCCGGACGTCCGCGCGGCCGACCTCCTCGTCTTCTGCGGCGACATCACCTGGGGCCCGGAGCCGGAGCGCACGCACGCGCTGATCGCCGCGCTGGGCGACCGCGCCCTCGCGGTACGCGGCAACGGGGACCGTTTCGCCGCCGAGATCGCCGCGGGCGTCCGCGAGCCGGGCAGCCCGCGTGAGCGCTGGATCCCGGCGCGGCATTCCGCCGCCGCGACGCGGTTCGTCGCCGGGCTGCCGTTCAGCCTGCTGGTGGAGATCGAGACCCTGGGACCGGTCCTGTTCTGCCACGGTTCGCCGCGCAGCGACAACGAGTTGGTCACCCCGGCCACCCCGGCCGACCGCTTCGCCGCCCTCGCCGCGTCGGCACCTGCGGGCGCGCGGACGATCGTGACCGGGCACACGCACCTGCAGTTCGACCGGGCCGTGGCGGGCCTGCGCAGCGTGAATCCCGGCAGCGTCGGCCTGCCCTTCCACCGCGGGATGCCGGGAACGGCGTACTGGGCGCTGCTCGGTCCGGACGTTTCCCTCCGGTCCACCCGTTACGACGTCTCCGCCGCTCTGGCCCGCACCCGCGCCACCGGCGACCCGGCCGCCGACCGCATCGCGGAGCTGCTGCTCCGACCGCCGAGCCCCGAAGAGATCATCACGGACGCCGAGTCCCGCGTCTTCGCCGACTGAGGCGCTCCCGCGCTCCCCGCGGCCCGATCGCCCCGCGGAATAAAGGCATTGCAAGCCGTGGATCGACCTGCTTACTGTGGGTCCACACTGAAAGGAGGTGATCCTGAGTTGAGTACTCCCAGGACGCGTGAGGTGGCTGCGCGCTAGCGCTGCCCTCGCCCGTGGCGGCTGGTGCCGCGGGTAGCAACACCGTGCGCGCGAGCGCAATCCATAGCAGTCACCCGGCCCGCAGGCTCACCGGATCGTCCTCCGGTGCCTCGTTCCTCCCGGTGGGAGAGGCGAGGAGTCAGCCTGCGGGCCGTCTGCTGTTCTCAGACCGCCGCCGAGGCCGTCACCCAGTCCGCGATCAGGCGGCCCCAGGCGGTGAGCCCGGTGCGGACGCCGGGATCGAGGACGGCGTCGGCCGTGCCCAGACGGGCCTCGACCAGGGCGGCCCTGGCTGCCCTGCGTTCCGGCACCGAGAGCTGATCCGGCGCGAAGACCGGCTGCAGCCGCAGCAGGGTCTCGATCTCCTGCCTGGCCCGCGCCGCGCGTAGCGCGGCCGTGAGCCGGATCGGGTCCTCGTCGCCTGCCACGACCAGCCGGGTCGTCCCGCCGCAGGCCGAGGTGGGGACCCCCTCCCGCAGCAGGATCCAGCTCAGGAAGGCGTCGTCCACCGGGTCCAGTGCGGCCCAGGCCGAAGCGAGCCGCTCGAGGCGCGCCGGCAGCTCCGCGGCGGGGACCGCAGCCCCGAGGGCGCGCGGGTCGGCCTCCGGATCCCTCCGGAGCCAGTCGGACACGGCGGTGGTGACCACCGCCCGACGCCCCTCGCGCTCACCCGCCCAGGGCAGCCGGGTGACCGAGAGGCCGCCGGAGGCCGTGCCGTGGCCAGGCTCCAGGACGCGCGGGCCGCCGGGCAGGAAGGCGCACGGGACGCCGTCCCAGAGACCGAGGCTCACCCGGCCTGCCGCACCGAAGTCCCCGGCGAGGCGCAGACCCAGCCGACGCAGTTCGAGACCCCCGTCCTCGTCCAGCGGCACCCGCACCACCAGGGGATCCGACCGGTCCCTGAGGGCGACGAGCTCCGGCAGCACCAGGGCTCCCAGGAAGTGGCCGAGCGGGTCCTCCTGGCGCGGGAAGGCCACGGGCAGTTCGCGTTCGGCGACGGCCAGCCAGGAGCACAGCTCCGGGTCCCCCAGCAGCGGTGCGAGCAGTTCCAGCGTCGACGCCGAGGGGGAGGACAGCACGTCCGCGACGACGCCGTAGACGCGCAGGGCGTCGCTGTCCGTCGTCCGGGTCGCGCGCTCCGCGCACCGCGCGCGCAGCGCGTGGAGGTTGCGCTCACGCCGGGCCCGGATCGCGAAGGCCGGCAGGTCGGCGCCGCCCGGTGGAGGTTCCGGCAGTGCGGGAGTGGCGTCGGTGGCGGTGTCGGGTGCCGGACCTGCGGTCGGGCCGGCCGCGGCCCGCGCTCGGGGCTTGGCCACGACCCGGCTGCCTTCGCGCTCGACGATTCGGGCACGGACCGGATCCCGGAGCGGGGTCGGCAGGTCCTCGGTGGCGAGCCGCTCGAGCAGCCGGTTGCGCACGGCAGTGCTGCCGGGCCCGACCGGAAGCGGTCGCCACCAGCGCTCCTCGTGTCGGAGTCCGTCCATGAGCACCTCCTCGAGCGCGTGGAGGGCGGACGCGACGTTGACCACCAGGCTGACGCTGGTGCTGTCGCCGTCGGAGAAGCCCCAGTGCACCCAGGTGCTCGGGATGTACAGCACGTCGCCGGCCTTGACCTCGAACATCTGCACCTCGGTGCTCGAGACCGTCGCACGACCGAGCGCGGGCTCCCCGAGCAGGCGCCGTCGCCTGTCGTCCGGGTGGATCCGGTCGGGCGTCGGCGGGCTCAGGAACCACTGCTTGTTGCCGGTGAGCTGGATGGTGAAGTTGTCGCTGCCGTCGTAGTGGCTGCCGATGGTCGACGGTCCCCGGGTGGCGAAGACGTCGCACCAGACGTCGTGCCACTCGAAGTGGCGGCGCGCCGCGCCGACCAGCTCGGGGAAGCCGGGGAAGCCGTCGGTCAGTCCCTCCAGGAACCACACGGTGGAGCCGTCGGTCTGGTGGTCGGCGCCGGATCCGATGGCATCGAAGATCGACTGCCGCGACGGCGGATCGGGCAGGAACCGGCGTGCGGCCCCCGGGAGATGGAGCGGCGCGCGGCGCCAGTGGTCCTCGATGAAGGTGTCGGGCAGGCCCCACGCTTCCATGACGGGCTCTCTCCTGATGGTGAAGGGGTGAAGGGGGCGGCCGTGGTCGGGCTCAGGCCACACCGCTGTGCAGGGGGCCGCGATCGGTCGCGGCGAGCGCCACGGGACCCTCCAGCATGCGCAGGGCAAGGAAGGTCGTCCGCGCGCCCGCCTCGGCCGGCCGCACCAGGCCCTTGAGCAGCAGCTTCTGGACCAGCGCCGAGGACGCGGGCAGGGTCAGGCCGGCGAGCTCGGCGGCCTCCCGCACCGTCCAGGCCCACTCGCGCTCGGTCAGCAGGGTCAGCAGCCCGCTCTCCTCGGCCGTCAGTCCGCGCTGCTGTTCGGCGAGGTAGTGGTCCAGGTCCGTCAGCCGTTCGCCCGCCAGCGCGCGGCAGGTGGTGCGCAGTTGGGCGGACATCTCCTCCGGTTCGAAGAACAGGAAGAGCGCCGACGCCTCCGCCAGGGCCGCCGGGATCCCGTCCAGCGCGCGGCACAGTTCGGCGACGACGCGGGCGTTGTCCGCGTCCAGGCGGAAGTCAGGCCGGAGTTCCCGGATGTGGCGGGTGAGGAAGTGGACGGCGGGCACCCGCGCGAGCGATTCGACCGGACCGGACTCGTGGGCGGCGCCCGGCACGGCGAGCGGCCACAAGGGCAGGCGGCGGGCACCGGCCGGGGCGAACCCGGTCCGCGCGGTGCAGAGCACCCGTGCGGACCGATGCCGGGTCAGCAGCTCCCGCACGTCCTGAGCCCGCTCGTCCGGCGCCACGGTGCCGAGCGGCCCGCTCCCGGCCAGGGCGCCACCGTGCCCCGGGACCTGGGTCCCGGTGGCGTCCATGGCGTCCAGCACCACCAGCCGGGGGGCGTCCGCGGACGCCTGGCTCCGGCCGAAGAGGTCGGGCCCCAGGTCGCCACTGCGGATCCGCTCGCGCGCGTCGCGATCCGCGTGCGAGAGCCAGGAGACCGCGAACCCCTCCTCCCGGTGCAGGCGGGCCGCCACCTCCAGTGCCAGCCGGGTCTTGCCGACCCCGGGAACCCCGGTGATCACGGCCAGCCGGTCCGCGCCGTCGCGCAGCAACTCCACCAGCAGGTCGGTCTCGGCGCCGCGCCCGACCTGCAGATCCACCGGGCCCGGCGCGGCTCCGGTCACAACCGCCGCACCGGGCGAACCGGCAAGGGCCGGGCCTTCGTCGTACGGCGGCCGACCCGGCGGGAGGGCCGCGGCGTGGACGCCGGGCTCCACCGCCCCCTCCGCCAACGCGACACGCTCCCGGCCGGACAACCGCAGTGCGTCGCTGATCAACCGAAGGGTCTCGGAGCGGGGCCGGTGCGCCCGGCCCCGCTCGAGTTCGCGGATGGTCCGGATGCTGACGGTGGACAGGTCGGCCAGCTGCCGCTGGGTCACGCCACGGCGTCGGCGATGGGTCCGGATCAGCTCGCCGAGGAACGGCCCCGGCTCGGTGAGCTGCATCAGACGAGGTGAGCGATCGGGCCGGCCCCGTCCCAGTTGAGGTCGCCGTCGAGGGTGACGGTCACGCCCGGCACGGCGACGGTCCCGGCGACGGCCCCGACGGCCGCCCGGTGGGTGGCCGGTGCGCCGCCCTGGCCGGCCGCGCAGATCAGGGGGAGCGCGAGGAGCAGTGCGGTCAGCACCGCGACTCTGACGGGACGGCGGCGGACGGTGATCGTGCGAATCATGGTGACTCCCCAGGTCAGTGGCCAGGCCGCGCTGATGGGACGCGACCCGGTTGTGATGGAACTAACCCTCCTGTGTCTCCACCTCCAGTGGGTACAGTTACCGGGCTGCATATTTCGGCGCGCCATTTCCCGCAGGTGAACAGATGTCCGAACAGCCAGACTTTCCGGTTCCTTTCGCCCTCGACCCCGAACTCAGGGACGCCTATCGGCGGATCGCCATGGGGACGGGTAATTCGGACTCAGTTCCTCCGGATGTACTGGAGCAACTCCTCTCCTTGGGCCTGGTGACCCGCGGACCCGAAGAGGGTGCGCTTCGCGCGGCCGATCCGGCCGCGGCCGCACGCCGGCGCACCACCCGGTGGCGGGCCCAGGCGGCGACCCTGGAATGGCAGGCGAGCGCACTGGAGGAGCAGTTCGCCCCGCTGGCCGCGCAGTACCAGGCCCTGGCCCGACAACCCTCCGCCCAGGGGGAGTTGGAACTGCTGGAGGGGCACGAGGCGATCAACGGGTTCATCCGCGCCACGGCCGCCGGCGCCAAGCGGGAGCTGATCACCGCGCAGCCGGGCGGCGGACGCGGCGAAGTGGGCCTCGACGCGGCGCTCCAGGCCGCGCTCGCGTCGCTGGCCAGGGGAGTCGCCATGCGGACGCTCTACCAGAGCACCGCGCGGTTCAGCGAGACCACACGACGATATGTCGGCGTGGTCACCGAAGCCGGGGCCCAGGTGCGGACTTCCGACGACTCATTCGAAAGGCTGCTGGTCTTCGACCAGGAGATCGCGCTGATCCCGGCGGACAAGCGGCGCTCTTCGGCCCTGGTTATCCGGAGGCCGGAAATATGCCGCTATCTCATGGAGTCGTTCGACTACCGATGGGACCTCGCCGTCGATTTCGTCGCCGGCAATCCGCGGCTCACCGCGGCGGAAGTGGTCCCGAGGGTCCGCGAACAGATCAAGGACCTGCTCCTGGCCGGACACACCGGAGAGACGATCGCACGACGCGTCGGCCTGCGGCCGCGCGCCTACCAGGACCACGTCACCGCGCTGAAGCACAGCTACAACGCCTCGACGCTGGTGCAGCTGGGCTACGGCATCGCCATGGAACGCCAGCGCGCCGAGCAGGCGCGCACGGCGCCCGCCCGGGAGGCCGGCGGCCGGCTCAGCCCTGCGGAAGGGGAGTTACCGAGGCGTCGAGGGCACGCAGCAGCAGCTCCGCGGCCACGGCAGCGGAGAACGGGTCCTTGTCGGGCAGGAACTCCACCATGTCCATGCCGATGATGCGGCGCTGCGAGCAGAGCCCCTCCAGCAGCGGCACCGACTGAGCCAGGGTCAGTCCCCCGGGGAGCGGCGTGCCGGTGCTCGGCATGTCCTTCGGGTCGAGGAAGTCCACGTCGATCGTGACGTAGTACGCGAGGTCCTCGGGCAGGCCGGCCAGGACCTCCGCGAGCGCCCCGGCCGCCGTGGTGCCCGGCCAGCGCGTGATCTTCTCCGAGGGGCTCGGAGCCTTCGCGATCAGCTGACGGACCCCGATCTGCACGACCCGCTCCACCCGGTCGTCGCCTACCAGCCAGTCCATGAAGTTGCCGTGGTGGCACTCGCCGCGCCAGTCGTCCCGTCGTGGGCGGCCGTAGTCCAGGTGGGCGTCGAAGTGGATGATGCCGACCCGCTCGCCGCCCGCCATGACCCCGCGCACGGCCGGCAGCGTGACCGAGTGGTCCCCGCCCAGGACCACCGGCACCTTGCCCGTCCGGGTGGCGGCGGCGGTGAGCTGTTCCAGCGCGGTCAGCGTGTCGCCGTTGCGCGTGTGCACGTCCGCCGAGAGGTCGCCGAGGTCCGCGATCCCGACCCCGGCCAGGACCTGACGGTCCCGCACCGGGTCGTACATGCCGGGCGCCCCGGGCAGTCCCGCGGCCCGGAACAGGCCCTGGCTGGCGGTGCGCAGGTAGTGCGGCCCGAACCGGGAGCCCGGCCGTCCGGTGGACCCGACGTCGTAGGGCACCCCCAGCACCACGACCCGCGTCCCCGGGTCGCCGAGGGCGTCCACGACCTCACGCCGGGCGCTGCCGAACAGACCGGGGCCGGGCCCCCGCGCCGCGGACGAGGAAGCCCCCGACGGGCCGGTCGCCGCCTCGTACGTCTCCGTGGCCGACATGATCTCTCCTGGTCGTGATTCGGGTCCTGGTTCGGGCTCTGGTCCGGGTCCTGCGCGGGCGGCGTGCCCGCCGTCGCGGCCGGCCCGCCGGGGTCGGTGCGCGGCGGTCGTTGAGCCGCGGTCAGTGCGCGGCGGCGGGCTGGGGTGCGGGGGCCGCGGCCGGCTCGGGTTCCCGCTTGCGGGGCAGCGAGATCGCCGCGTACAGCCCGGCCATGACGATGCAGAGTCCGGCGGCGGAGAACACCGTGTCGATCGGACCGATGCCGACCCCGGCCAGGTGGCCGTGGAAGTCGCGCAGCGCGGAGCTCGCGAGCCAGCCGGCGACCACGACCGAGAGCATCGAGGCGAGTTGGTTCACCGGGTTGAACACGGCCATCATCCGGCCCAGGTACTCCGTCGGCGTGGCGTCCAGCAGCAGCGGCGTCATCGCCGTGTTGAGCATCGCCACGGGCAGGGAGAAGGCCGTCAGCAGCACCACGCCGCCGACGAAACCGGTCTGCCGCGCGTAGGCGAGCACCAGCGCACCGGTGAGCAGCAGCGCCGCCCACGTCGTGGTCCGCGCGCCGAGCCGTCGCACGACCCGCCCCGCGAGCAGCGATCCGGCGATCGCCCCGACGCCGAAGGCCGTGGACACGAAACCGTAGAGCCGGGAGTCGGTGTGCAGGTTGCCGGTGACGAAGAAGATGTTCAGCGAGTTGATCGCCCCGGTGCCGCACTGGGCGATCACCGCGATGCCGAGCAGCGCCACCAGGAAACGGTTGCCGACGAAGAACCGCAGCCCGGCGACGAACTCCTGACGGAGGCGGCCTGCGCCCGCGGCGGACTGCCCGTCGTGCTGCTGCTCCGCGACACGCACCGAGCGGATCGCCCACCAGGAGAACACGTACGACAGCGCGTTGAGCACCAGGGCCCACTGCAGCCCGGCCGCGAACAGCAGCGGCGCGGCGAGCGGCGGTCCGATGATCGAGGCACTCGCGGTGGTCGCCTGACCGATGCCGGCCGCACGGGTGCGGTCCGCGTCCCCGGAGACGACCTGGCCCAGCACCGCGAACCGGGCCGGCGAGAAGAACTGCCCCGCCGCGTTGACCCCGAAGACCACCGCGTAGATCAGCGCCAGCCAGACCCCGGTCGGCAGCGCGGAGGCGGGCAGGAACGACACCGCCGCCAGCGACCCGGTCAGGAGCGCCCGCACCACCTCGGTGCGCAGCAGCACCCGTTTCCGGTCCCAGCGGTCCACGAAGACCCCGGCCAACGGGCCGACGACGAGCACCGCGGTGCCGACCGCGAGCATCACGCCGCTGACCGCGGCCGGAGCCCACGAGCGTCCACGGGCCAGGTCCGTCGCCACCCAGAGGACGAGCGTGGTGTCGAAGACGAAGTCCCCGAGCGTGGAGACCGCCTGGCCGTACCAGAGCCTGGCGTAGTCCCGGTTGATCAGCTGCCGTTCGATCCCGCCGCGCAGGGCGGACAGGCCCGCCATCAGATCCCCCGCGAGCGGGTCGCCGCCTCGCTGAGCCCGCCGGCCAACTGCAGCATCTGGCCCACCAGCCAGGTCTCACGCTCGCTGAGGTGGGGCATCCCGGCCGTGATCCGGTCCAGCACCGCGGCCGGCTCGTCCGCGCCCGCGCCGACGCCGACGGTGTGGCCCTCATCGCGTGCCGCCGAGCGGAGCGCGCTCTGCCGCCGCACCCGCTGCAGCAGTTCCAGGCCGAGCGCGGCCTGGCTGGCCAGCAGGCCCAGCAGGTCGAGGGTGCCCAGCTCGTCGTGCTGGTCGCCGCGGTCGAGCACCTCCAGCACGCCGATGCACTCCCCGGCACGGAAGAGCGGCGCGGCGGCGAGGGTCTTCGGCACGTAGCCGGTGGCCTCGGCGGCCGGCTTGGAGAACTGCGCGGAGGTGTCGAGGTCGTCGGTGATGAGGGCCTGACCGCAGGAGACGACCCAGCCGGCGATGCCGGTGCCCGCCGGGAAGCGGGTCCCGACCAGGTGCTCCTCGCCCTGGCCGGAGACGGCCTCGAAGACCAGGTCGCCGCTGTCCTCGTCGATCAGGAACACCGAGGCCGCCTGCGCGTGGAAGGCGGCCTGCGCCACCTCGACCACGCACTGCAGGAGCTGACGACCGGTGATCTCACACTCACTGTCCCACATGGACGACATGAGGCTCCTCCCTACGCTCTTGATCGGCACGCTTGCTCTCGGACATCCCCGCCACGTTCTTCGCCGCCAGGTACAGCACTGTCTTCAGCTGGAACGGGGTCAGCCACGGATGCTTGCCCAGCACGCGCGCGCAGACTCCGGCCAGGTGGGGCGCGGCGAAGCTGTTGCCCGTGCTGATCTTCTCGGTCCCGCCCACCCAGGGGACGCTGACCTTGACCCCGCGGGCGTAGAAGTCCACCGGCGGGGCGGCGTTGTAGTAGTAGAGCGACGAGTCGGGCTCGTTGTGGCTGGCGACCGAGATCACCGAGGAGAAGGTCCACGGGAAGCTGTGCACCGGCATGTTGTGCGCGGAGACCACCAGCGCGCTGCGCTTGAAGTAGGCCCGGTCGGCCAGTTCGCGCAGCTGCGGTTCGAGCGCGGGGGACGTCGTGGCCAGACTGAGGTTGATCACCTCGAACCCCTGGTCGATGGCCCATTCGAGCCCGGCCATCAGGGCCTTCCCGCTCCCGTACTTGCCGCGGGTCAGCACCCGCACCGAGGAGAGCGAGGCCCCGGGTGCGATCGAGCGGATGACCCCGGCGCAGGCCGTGCCATGACCGGCCAGATCGCCGAAGTCCCCCTCCTCCACGTGGACCTCGTCGTTCTCGTCGGCGACGACGGAGGCCGAGCGCTCCAGGCCGCCGACCCTGGGATGGTCGGCGTCGACGCCGGTGTCCACGACGCAGACCCGAACCCCACTGCCGTCCGAACCGCCCCAGGCCCACTCAGGGGTGACATCCTGCATCAGGCTGATGTCGAAGTCCTCCAGCGGAGTGCTGGACGTGGGCATTCCCCAGGCGGGGATGCCGGGGAACTTCTTCTGCTGGGGACGCTGCCACGGTGGCGCATCCGTTGTCACTCGTCCACTCCCTTCACTCCGGCTTCACTCCTGTCTCTGCCGGCCACCCCGACGGCCACCGGCCCACGCGGTGCCGGCCCGGTCCCTACCCGGCTCACGACGCCGTCTCCGCGCCGAGCCTGACGAGCAGTCGCTCCGCCCGTTCGACGCCGGTGACCGCGCCCTTGGACCGGTGTCGGTCCAGCGCCTCGGCGGCCGCCTCCAGGGCGGGCTGCCGCGCGCCGACCGCGTCGAGCAGTTCGGCGACGTCCTCCAGGACGGTGCCCTGGAAGTACGGGTCCTCCATCCGTGTCAGCAGCAGGCTCCGCGCGCGCTCGCACAGGGACCGGGCCAGGTCGAGGTCCGGGGTCCCGGCACCGGCTCCGACGCCGGTGAGTTCCGCGCGGGCACGGAGGACCGCCGCGAGCGGACCGGTCCTGGGGTCACCGACCGCCTCGACCTCCGCCTCGGACATGTCGGCGAAGCGCCGTGGCACCGGCTCCCCCAACGCCACCGACGCGCAGGCCGCGTAGGCCTCCAGCAGCAGCGCGCCCTCGGCCTGTCCGGCTGCCTCCAGCACGCCGCGCACCCGGTCGAAGTGGTCGAACGCGGTCCGGTGGTCGCCCCCCATGGAGGCGATGACCCCGGCGACATGGGCCAGGCCGATGTCCGCGCTGCGCAGCCGCAGGTCCTGGGCGTACTCGTTGGCCCTGCCCCACGCCTGCCACGCCTCGTCCTGGCGCCCGGCCAGGCCGAGCAGCCCGGCGGTCGCGGCCAGGATCGGCACCAGCGACACCCGGCTGTCGCCGACCGCGTCCGCCAGCTGACGGCAGCGCTCCAGGCCCTCGGACACCGGCGTCGGGCCCCACAGGGCCAGCTCGCCGACGGTGCGGCGGACCCGGTCCAGCTCGTAGTCGTCCGGCAGCCCGGCCGCCGCCCGCTCGGCGCACCGCAGGCTCTCCTCGGCCGCGCCGATCCGTTCCTGCATCAGGTGCCGGTTCGCCCGCAGCTGGTGGAAGCGGCACCAGAGGAGGTCGCCGGCACCCAGGGCGAGGAGATCCCGCTCCAGTTCGGCCTCGGCCGCCAGGATCTCCGCGGGGGTCCGCGCGCCGAAGCCGAGCTCCAGCAGGTGCCGCTGGATCTCCAGGCCGAGCCGACGCTGGCGCACGTCGTCGGCCCCGCCGGGGTCCGCCGCCACGGCTCCGAGGGCGCCCTCGCGGTCCTGCAGCGCGAGCCGGCCGTCGGACAGCCGCAGTACCAGCTCCAGATGGCCGGGAGCATCGCTCGGCAGGATCTCGTGGGCTCGTTCGAGCAGGCTCACGGCGGCGGGCAGATCCTTGCGGTCCATGGCCACCGCGGCCTGCGCCGTCAGCACCGCCGCGGCCCGGTCGGCCACGTCCCTGGTCGCCGCGCCGTTGGGGTGCAGCTCACGGGCCAGCCCCCAGGCCGCCTCCAGGTGGTAACCGAGGTCGTCGAGGTCGGCCGGCTCCGCCAGGTGCCCGTCGTGCTCCGGAAGGCGGCGGCGCTCGATGCCAGCGGCCAGCACCAGGTGCCAGCGCAGCCGGTGGCGTTTGGCCGTGAGTTCGTAGGCCGTGTCCCTGACCAGGGCCTGCGCGAAGCGGTAGGGCTCGCTCGCGCCGCGCCCGATGACCAGGCGCCCGCGGCGCAACCGGTCCAGGACCGCGCCGAGGTCGGTGTCGGACCTCTCGTCCGCGTCGAGCAGCGACCTGGCCGCCCCCGCCGTGAACTCCCGGCCGGCCACCGCAGCCATCTCCAGGACCAGCCGCTCGTCCGTGGGCAGCCGGTCGAGGCGGGCTGCGAGCATCGCCTGGATCGTCGCGGGGGTGGGGTTGTCGGGGGCCTCGCCGACGACGTCCAGCATCAGCTCGGCGAAGAGCGGATTGCCCTCGCAGGACTCGGCCACACGACGGCAGACGTCGTCCAGGTCCTGCGCGGCCACCTCGCCGTCCGCGGCCAGTTCGAGGACCAGTTCGGCGGTCTCCTGCTCGGTGAGCGGCAGCAGCTCGAGGACCATCGTGCCGGCCTGGCCACCCGACCACGAGGTCCTGCTCTCCAACAGCTCGGGGCGGGCCACGCACAGGTGCATGACCGGGAAGTCCGACAGCTCGTCGCACAGGTACTCGACCACGTCGAGCAGGGTGGGCTCGGCCCAGTGCAGGTCCTCCCAGACCAGCAGCAACGGGCCGCGCTCGGCCAGCGACCCGAAGAAGACGCGGAGCGCCCAGGCGATGTCCCGCACCTCGGCGCCGTGCGCGCCCTCGTCGGCCGCGCCGCGGGCCGGAGTCCGCAGCACCGTGGACAGGTAGCCGACCGCACGCCGGATCTCCGGATCCGTCTCGCCCCTGAGCTGGAACGCGGCCCAGCCCGCGGCCGCGGACTCCAGCATCTCGGCCACCGGCCGGTAGGTGACGCCCTTCCCGTAGGAACGCGCGTGGCCGCGCAGCACCGTGGGCGCCGCACCGCCGATCGTCCCCTCGAACTCCGTGGCCAGTCTGCTCTTGCCGATGCCGGGCGGGCCCAGCAGCGTCACCAGGCACCCCCGTTCCCGCAGGATCGTGCGCCGGTAGGTGTGCTCCAGCTGCGTCAGCTCGAAGTCCCGGCCGATGAGTCTGACGGTGCGGCCGACCGCGGCCGCGTCCGGGCTCGCGGAGAGCACCCGCCAGGCGCGCAGGGGAGCCTCCTTACCCTTGACCCGCAGCGGCGGCACCTCCTCCAGCGCCATGTGCGGCCGCACCACCTGGGCCGTCGACTCGCCGAGCAACAACTCCCCCGCCTGGGCGGCGGACTGGAGCCTGCTGGCGGTGTTGACGGTGTCGCCGACGATCCTGAAGTCGCCGAAGGTGTCGTAGGAGGCGGAGACCGGACCGGCGTGCACGCCGATCCTGATCTTCAGGCCGATCCCGTAGTCGCGACCGAGTTCGGCGTTGAGCGCGCCGAGTTCGGTGATGATCTCCAGACCGGCGCGGGCGGCCCGCAGCGCGTCGTCCTCCCTGGCCACGGGAATGCCGAAGACGGCCATCACCGCGTCGCCGATGAACTTCTCCGTGGTCCCGCCGTGGTTCCAGATCACCTGCGAGCACAGCCGGAAGTAGCGGTCCATCACCGCGCGGAGCACCTCGGGATCGAGTCCCTCGCTGATCGCGGTGAAGCCCTCCAGATCGGCGAAGAGCACCACGACGTGACGTCGCAGCTCCGCGACCTGACCGCCGGCGGAGAGCGAGGCGCCGCACATCGCGCAGAAGCGACTGGTCGCGTCCGGCACCGTCCCGCAGGTGCCGCAGCGCCGCTCGGCGGCGGCTCCGTCAGGCTCGAACACGGACGACCGCCTGTCCGGGGCTCAGCACGATCCCGAGGCTGCGCAGCACCTTGGCGTAGTCGACCGAGTCGTTCCCCGAGGCCAGCGTGGCGGAGCCGCCTCCCGGCAGCACGACGGCCACGCTGGAGCCACGGCGCGAGGAGCCGTCCCCGCCCAGCCAGGCGGCCATGCGCGGGTAGTCCACACCGTCGGGCCCTGCGGCCAGGCGGGAGTGCTCGCCCTCCAGGTCGGCGGCGGTCGTGAAGCCGTCGAGATCGGTGAAGGGCACGTCGAGCAGGTGCTGACGCACCAGGGCGACCCTGGCCTCGCCCTGGTCACCGGTCGGCAGCAGGCCGCGTCCGTGCTCGCTGAAGTAGAGCAGCGAATGGCTGCTGTCGATGCCGCCCACGAAGGGCCTTCCGCCCAGTCCGCGGCGGATCTGTGCCTTGAGCGCGGCCGGGATCGGCGTCTCCGCCTCACCCCTGGTCTCCACGCCGGTCGTCAGGTCCCGCCAGCCGACAGCGCGGGCGATGTCGTGGGAGCGCGGCAGTTCCAGCACCTCCACCCCGAACCGCTGCGGCTGCTTGGCGATGATCGAGCCGGGGGTCAGTGAGAATCCGCCGACTCCCGCGAGCGACCACCACTGCTTGTGGCGGGCCAGGAAGTGGTAGGTCTCCTCGGCCTCCTCCTGCGTCTCGGTGGGGAAGCCGGTGAATCCCATCATCTGCGCGCCGATGCCGGCCTCCGCCAGCTGTTCCAGGATCAGCGGGACCTGGTCGATCCGCACGCCCTTGTCGATCAGATCGAGGATCCGCTGGCTGCCGGACTCGTAGCCGAAGGCGATCGACACGCATCCGGCGGACCGCAGCAGCTGCGCGGTGCCGCGCTTGGGGAACGTCCGCTCCAACCTGAGCTCGGCGCTCCACCGGAGCCCGAGCTGCTCCTCCGCGAGCTGCTCGGAGAGCGTGCGCAGGTAGCGCGGCGACATCGCGTCGACCGAGAAGTAGAGGGTCCGGGCGAAGCCCGATATCTGCCGCAGGTCCTCCATCACGAGCTCGACGGGCCGTTCCCTGGAGGGCGAGGTCGGCCGGTCGGTGTTGAGCCCGTAGTCGCAGAAGGTGCACTTGTTCCAGTAGCAGCCGCGGGTCGGGCTGTAGAGCACGACCGGCTCGGGCGACCAGTAGACGGGCCAGTCCCACACGTCGTACTTGGGGCCGGGCAGCCGGCCGACATGCTCGTAGTTGAGCCGCATACCGCGGCGGTCCGCGCCGCGGTGCAGCACGCCGCCCAGGCCGATGAAGCCCTCGGGCCGCTGGGCGGAGGCGCCGTCGCGCACGGCGCAGAGGATGTCGACGAGGGGCGACTCGCCCTCGCCCGGCACGATGAGATCGGCGTGGGGGAACATCCGCCAGATGTCCGCGTCCGCCCGCGCGTACTTGACGTCGTCGCAGACCTCCGTGCCGCCGAAGACGATCACCGCGTCAGGGAGCAGCTCGCGGATCTCGCGCGCCATCCTGAGCGCGAAGGGCAGTTGCGAGGCGTAGTTGACCGATAGGCCGACCATCCGCCAGGGCCGTTCGGCGAGCACTTCACGGAACGGGCCGGTCACGTAGTCGAGGAACGGGCCGACGATCTCGTCCAGCAGCTCCTGGTCGGCGAGGTCGCGGTGGCTCAGGTAGTTGACCGCTCCGCCGGTGCGCAGGGTGAACCCGTTGTAGACGCCGGGCACCGAGCGCAGCGACAGCAGGTTCAGCCAGCGGTGCACCGCCATCGTGGCCTGGTGGTAGGTCGGGTAGTGGTAGAAGTCCCGGCCGTCCTGGAACACGTCGATGGCGCGCCGCATGAAGTCGGGCTCCAACCCGACGCCGGAGAGAGCGGCCTGGTAGGCGATCTCCTCCCCCCGGCTCAACTGCGGCTGCTCGCCGGCCCACTCGCGGAATCCGGCGGCCTGCTCCAGCAGGCCCTCGACGTACTCCGGGCGGGCGAGGTGGTTCAGGGCCTCCACGTTCGCGTCCAGGCAGCGGTGTCCGGTGAAGCCGAACTCCTCGCAGGAGGCCACGAGATAGGAGATGGAGTGGTACGGATAGGTGGGATCGGTCAGGGGCGGGTTGATCAGCAGATAGGGGACTTCAGCGTTCTCCGGTCGGGACTTCTCCCGTCCGACGGACAGCTGGAGCGGGGGTGCCATCCTGTGCCTCCGAAACCATCGATCCTGGGTCTGCCACCTGCAGGGGTGACGGCTGCGGAATCGCGCCGCCACCCCTTGCGGGTGTCGAGGGGAGTGATCAGCCGATGCGGAAGATCACGACGTCCTGGCCCTCGACCTCGCCGCCGCCCACGGCGTTCAGGCGAGCCTGGACCGAGGTCAGGACGGCGACCTCCTCCTCGGACAGCTGGGCCACGACGGCCTGCTGCTCGACGGTGAGCAGGTCCACGGCGTTGCCGGCGGAGGCGAGCTTGGAAAGAGCGTCAAAAGCCATGAGCTTCTCCTCAGTTGGTGTTTCGCTGTGTTCGGACCGAAGCGCTTCGAGAAGAAAGTTATGGCCGGGCGACCGGCAGAAGCGGCAGCGTTCGGCGGCAGCTTCAGCCCCGGAGCGGCAGCCGCGGCGGCAGCGGCAGAGCGGCGGCAGAGCCGGTGTGGGCACACGGAAAAGCGGACTGGCCGCCACCCGGAGGGGTGGCGGCCAGTCCGCTTCTGCTCTGAGCCCCGGTGGGGCTACGCGTCAGTTCTTCCAGCGCGGCTTGCGGTCCGCGGAGCCGGCGCCGCCGGCGGAGGGGCGGCCGTAGCCGGCCGGGCCGCGGTCGTCACGGCGCTGGAAGCCGCCACGGTCGTCACGGCGGTCGTCACGGCGGAAGTTGCCCGAGGCGGGACGGTGGTCGTCGCGGCGGCCGGCGCCGAAGGACGGGCGGCTGCTGCGGTCACGGTCACGGTCGCCGAAGGACGGGCGGCCGCCACCGAAGGACGGACGGTCGTCGCGGCGCTGGAAACCACCGCGGTCGTCACGACGGTCACCACGGTCGTCACGGCGGAAGCCACCGTCACGGTCGTCCCGACGCTGGAAACCACCACGGTCGTCCCGACGCTGGAAACCACCGCGGTCATCACGACGGTCACCACGGTCGTCACGGCGGAAGCCACCGTCACGGTCGTCCCGACGCTGGAAACCACCACGGTCGTCCCGACGCTGGAAACCACCGCGGTCATCACGACGGTCACCACGGTCGTCACGGCGGAAGCCACCGTCACGGTCGTCCCGACGCTGGAAACCACCACGGTCATCGCGACGCTGGAAGCCACCGCGGTCATCGCGGCTGCGCTCGTCGCGGACCGAGTAGCTGCGCTCGGTGCGCGGCGCGCGGGCCTCGACCCCGACCGGGGCGGCGTCGTCCGCCGACTCGGTCGCGACGACGGCCTCGGACTCGGCGGTGACCGCGGTGGTCTCCTCGGCGTCCTCGTCGTCCAGACCCAGCTCGGCGCGCTCGGCGGCGACGCGGGCCGCCAGGCGGTCCGCCTCGTCGCGGAGGTTCGCGGCGTGGCGGGTGGCCCGCTCCAGCTCCTTGGTCAGCGCGGCGACGTCACGCTCGGCCTGCTTGGCCTGCGTGGCCGCCGACTCCGCCTGGACGTGGGTCAGCGAGCGGGCGCCGGTGATGCGGATCAGGTCCGCGTCGAAGGAGCCGCCGACGATGTGGCGGGTGGCCTCGACCCCGGCGTCCTCCAGCAGGCGGAAGGTGCTGCGGCGCTGGTGCGGCAGGATCAGCGTGACGACCGTGCCGGAGCGGCCGGCGCGCGCGGTGCGGCCGGAGCGGTGCAGGTAGTCCTTGTGGTCACCGGCCGGGTCCACGTTCAGGACCAGGTCGATGCCGTCGACGTGGATGCCTCGGGCGGCGACGTCGGTGGCGACCAGGACGTTGACGTAACCGTCCTTGAAGTCGGCCAGGGTGCGGGTGCGCGCGCCCTGGGTCATGCCGCCGTGCAGGGCGTCGGACTTGACGCCCGCGTCGCGCAGCTGCTCGGCGACGCGGTCCGCGCCCATCTGGGTGCGGACGAAGATGATGGTGCGGCCCTTGCGGGCGGCGATCGCGTTGGTGACCGGGGCCTTGTCCTTGGGCTTCACGACCAGGACGTGGTGGGTCATGGTGGTGACGGCGCCGGCGGACGGGTCGACCTCGTGGGTGACCGGGTTCACCAGGTAGCGCTTCACCAGCGAGTCGATCTCGTTCTCCAGCGTGGCGGAGAACAGCATGCGCTGACCGCCGGCCGGGACCTTGTCGAGGATCTCGGTGACCTCGGGCAGGAAGCCCATGTCGGCCATCTGGTCGGCCTCGTCCAGGACGACGATCTCGGTCTCGTCCAGGGTGCAGGCGCCACGGTCGAGCAGGTCGCGCAGACGCCCGGGGGTGGCGACGAGGATGTCGACGCCGCGCTCCAGGGCCCAGATCTGCTTCGGCATGGAGGTACCGCCGCAGACGACCTTGAGGTTCAGGCCGAGCACCGAGCCGTAGGGCTCCAGGGCGTCGGAGACCTGCATGGCCAGCTCGCGAGTCGGGACCAGGATCAGACCGCGGGGGCGCTTGGCGCGGGTGCGGCCCTGCTCCAGGCGGGCCAGCAGCGGCAGGCCGAAGCTCAGCGTCTTGCCGGAGCCGGTGCGGCCGCGGCCGAGGACGTCCTTGCCGGCCAGCGCGTCCGGGATGGTGGCGGCCTGGATCGGGAACGGCGTGGTCACGCCGCGCTTGGCGAGGGTGCGGACCACCTCGGCCGGCAGACCGAGGTCGCCGAAGGTGATCGAGGGGGTCTCGGGGGTGTCGTCGGCGGTGTCGGTGCCGGCAGCGGCGGCGTCCGCCAGGACCTCGGCAGCCTCGACGACGGCCTGGTCGACGTGGTCGGCCTGGTCGTTTTCGGGCATGGCGAAGCGGGCGTCGTCAACGAGGGACATGAAAAACCTTCCGGATATCGGCACGCGCCAAATCCGCAGGATTCCAAACCGCCTCAATGCGGTGAGCCACGGAGTACCGGTACGCGCCAAGGGCGCCTGTTACTTACACGGCGCCGGGCAAATTGAGCACAACGATCTACCAAGATAGCGCAGCGGGGGCGGAAGCGGCAAACCGCCCCACTTCACCCCGCAGAAGCGCTGGTCGAAGGGGTGGGTGTGGGGGTCGGCGGGGGTGGCGTGGGCGTCGGCGGAGGAGTGGTGGGACTCGGGTGATCCGTCGGGCTGGCGCTGGGCTGAACGGGCGGGGTCGTGGGCACGACGGGACCCGTCGCGCTCGGCCCGGGCGTGACCGCGACCGGCAGGCCGACTCCGCCGCCGACGACCGCGCCCGCGGAGGAGCCCGCGCTGGGGCGACCGCCGTCCGGGCTCGCCGAGGCGCTCACTCCGGCGTCCGCGCCGGGCGCGCCGCTGGGGTGGTGCCTGCCCTCACGCCGGGTGCGCACCCCGTCCTGCGACCCGCCGTCCTCGGCCACGCCCGCCGTCGGCACCCCCGCCCCGGTCGGAGCGACAGCCGGGCCCACCTCCATGCACCCGGCCAGCGTCCCGACCGCTCCGACCGCCGCCCCGGCCACGACCGCCCACGCCGCGGCCCGACGCACCCCCGCTCCGACCTTGCCCAATGCGTCCGGCCCCGCTTCCTTCGCCCACGTCCTGGCCCCCGCCTTCTCCCCCTGCTCAACGGCGGCGGCACCCCAAAGGACACGGCACCTCTTCGCGACGCGCCCCTTCCCTGTTCACCCGTAGCCCAGCTCGTGCAGCCGCTCCTCCTCGATCCCGAAGTGGTGCCCGATCTCGTGCACGACGGTGACGCCCACCTCCCGCACCACCTCGTCCTCGCTCCGGCACATCCGCAGCGCGGGATTCCGGTAGATCGTGATCCGGTCCGGCAGCACCCCGGCGTACCACTCGCCGCGCTCGGTCAGCGGCGTCCCCTCGTAGAGCCCGAGCAGCTCCGGCGAGCCCGCGGGCGGCTCGTCCTCGACGAAGATCACCACGTTGTCCATCAACCGGGTGAGCTCGACGGGGATCCGATCGAGGGCTTCCCCGACCAACTCCTCGAACCGCTCGCGACCCATCTCCAGCACGCCGACGCCCCTGACCTCGAATCGACCTCGAAACCGATTTTGGCGATCCCGCTCGCACCCCGTATGCTTCTGAACGTCCCCGACGGCCGCAAGGTAGCCGGGAGGGTCCAATCGCCCTCATCGTCTAGTGGCCCAGGACGCCGCCCTTTCAAGGCGGTAGCACGGGTTCGAATCCCGTTGGGGGCACGGTATTACCGTGCATGTAGGTTGTGCACATGGCTCCGTGGAGCAGTTGGTTAGCTCGCCACCCTGTCAAGGTGGAGGTCGCGGGTTCAAGTCCCGTCGGAGTCGCTCAGGATCCCCCGCAAGGGGGAGCCTGGCCAGGTAGCTCAGTTGGTACGAGCGTCCGCCTGAAAAGCGGAAGGTCGCCGGTTCGACCCCGGCCCTGGCCACATAGCCTGACCAGGCACGATGCCCTCGAAGCAAGTCGCTTCGAGGGCATTTGCGTGCCGGTTGACGCCAGCACTGACGCCAACGGCCCCGAATCGCGGCACACCGGGCCGCTCGTCCTCGGGCATCCGATGATCGACATCAAGTGATGTACATCACATTCGGGGTCCGCCGGGGCCCGCCGTCGACATCCCCGGAGGCACACGCCTCCAGCCCGAGTCCGGCCATTCACGGAGCAGGCAGGGCGCAAGAGCAGCAGCCTTCCTCGCCTGCGACCAGGGCAAACGGGTCACGGCTGCAGCCGACCGAGAGAACCGCGAGCACGCGCTCCCGTTCAGAATGCCGCCTTCACCCCAAGTGGCATGAATTCGAAAATATATTCGCTTTCTGCTTTTTGTCGGTGGCCCCTTCTAAGGTGGGCGCTGCCCGCCTTCCGTAGGCGGGCGTGGTGCCGAACGCGTGCGATCCAGGGTGGGGCTGCATGGAATTCGATGACGTCACTGGTCTACTCGACCATCCGGCATGGCGGCTGCTGCGGGCGGAGAACGCCCCGCTGGTGCTGGGGTTCTGCGGCACGGTCTTCGTCGATGAGAACGTGCGAGGCGTACCCGAGAACGTGCTGGTCTCCCGCCTGGACGATCAGCTGTATGACCTCAACGAACGGGGAATGGGCTCATTCCCACGCCCTGCTGCCGCATATCTGACGGAGTGGACCAACAGTGGCTGGCTGCGTAAGTACTACCCGCCCGACGAGGACGAGGCCCATTTCGACGCGACCAGCGCCCTGGAGAAGGCCGTCGCCTGGGTCCGGGGGTTGCCCGCTCGTTCCTTCATCGGCACCGAGTCACGGCTGAGCACCATCGTCGCCCTGCTGCGGCAGATGACATTCGGTACCGAGACCGATCCGCAGGCGCGTATCGACGAACTCCGTCGCGAACGTGATCGGATCGATGAGCAGATCGCGCAGCTCCTCGCGGGCGAAGTCGATCTCCTGTCCCCGGTGGCCCTGCTGGACCGCTACCAGCAGGTCGAAAACACGGCGGTCGAGTTGCTGCGGGACTTCCGGGAGGTCGAGGCGAATCTGAGGGAACTGGATCGGCGGCTTCGTCAGGACGTGGCAACCGCGGAGGGAAGCAAGGGCGAGCTCCTGGCCTCATTCCTCATGGACCGGGAGATGATCGCCGAATCCGATCAGGGCCGCAGCTTCCAGGCGTTCTTCGATCACCTCCTCTCCCCTCAACGCCAGGAAGAGCTACGAGGCCTCCTGGAGCAGGTACACCAGTTGCCGCAGTTGGGCGGCAGAGCCAACAGGAACCTGCTGAAGATCCCATTCGCATGGCTGGAAGCGGCGGAGAGCACTCAGGACACAGTGCGGCAGCTCACCGAGCAGCTCCGCCGGTTCCTGGCCGACCACGGCCGCGAGGAGGACCGCAGGGTCGTGGCGCTGGTTCGCTCTGTGCAGCGCCACGTGGCAGCCCTCGACGGCCGAAGTGATCTTCCCGGCATCGAGCTGGAGGTCCCCCAAGTGGAGCTGGCTCTGCCGATGGAGCGCCGGCTGTACATGCCGGTCGAACGAGTGGAGCTGGACAGCACTGCCGTCGAAGCGTTCGACGACTCGGAGGTGGACGTCTCCGAACTGTTTGCCGGCGTCCATGTGGACCACGAGACTTTGGTCGCACAGGTACTGGAGCTGATCCAGGCCAGCCCGAGTGGTCAGGCGAACCTACCCACCGTCGTCGAAAAGTACCCGTTGGCCCTGGGACTCGCGGAACTGCTGGCGTACTTCCAACTGGACCAAGGGGGCCTGGACATCGTGATCGACCCCAGCCACACCCACAACCTGGTCTACGAGCGATTCCACTCTCCAGGGCACTCCATGGCCACCGTCCCGCAGGTGACGTTCGTGCTCAACGAGGGCGGCGTGACCGCCGGAGAGGTAGAGCAGGCATGAATGACGCTTTGACCGTACCCATCGTGAACCTGCTGAAGGCAGGCGTGCTCTACCAGAGCGACGTGCCCGCGATCTGGGACCAGCTCACAGCCCACCAAGCAGCCATCGGTGACTACCTGCGTGTGATCGGCCTGGACGTCGTGGTCGACCGTGCCGAAGGCTATGCCTACACGCGCCAGCTCGACCCGGATACCCGCGATGACGGCGTGACCGTACCGCGGTTGGTGACACGCCACCGGCTCTCTTTCCCCGTCAGCTTGATGCTCGCCCTCCTGCGTGGGCGACTGGCGGAGAGCGATGCCACCTCATCGGACCCCCGTCTTCTTCTGACTCGTGACGACCTCGTGGAAATGGTCCGTAGTTTCCTCCCTCCTCGCAGCAACGAGGCACACCTGGTCGACCAGATCGACAGCAACATCAAGAAGTTGTGCGAGCTCAAGGTGCTCCGCCAGACCAAGCAGCCGGGCTTGTTCGAGGTACGGCGCCACATCAAGGCCCTGGTGGACGCCCAGGTTCTCAACGACTTCAACGAGCTGCTCGCCACCTACCGCGGCACCATCGCGACGCCGGAGGACAACGAATGAGCCTCATCTCCTCGGAACTGCCCCTCATCCCGCAGCAGTCAGGTCCAAGCGACGACACCCTCGGCATCGGCCCCGGCTTCCGGCTCACCCGCCTGGAGGTGCTGAACTGGGGGACCTTCCACCGCAGCATCTGGTCTTTCACCGTCGACGGGCGAAGCGCTCTGTTGACGGGCGGCGTCGGATCCGGCAAGTCGACACTGGTGGACGCGATGACCACCCTCCTGCTCCCAGCTCACAAGATCGCGTACAACAAGGCTGCCGGCGCCGAGGCAAAGGAACGGGATCTGCGCTCGTACGTGCTGGGCCACTACAAGAACGAGCGGGTCGAGGCGACCAACAGCACCCGTCCGGTCGGGCTGCGCAACGCCTCCTCGTACAGCGTGATCCTTGGCGTGTTCAGTAACTACGTGCTCGATACCCACGTCACACTCGCTCAGGTCTTCTGGGTTCCCGACGCCAACACCGGGCAACCCGACCGGTTCTACGTCACGGCCGACACCCCGATGTCAATCGACGCCGACTTCACCGGCTTCGGCACCGACATCGCAGATCTGCGCCGACGCCTGAAGCAGAGGAAGGCGACGGTCTATGGTCACTACCCGCAGTACGGAAAGGCCCTGCGTCGCAACCTCGGTATCCCCAGTGATCAGGCTCTCGACCTGTTCCACCAAACGGTCTCGATGAAGGCCGTCGGGAGCCTCGACGAGTTCGTGCGAGACCGGATGCTCGAGCCCTTCGACGCACGAGCAGCGGTCGACAAGATCGTCGCGCACTTCGACGCGCTGACCGCCAGCCACGCCGAGGTGGTCCGGGCCAGGGAGATGATCGACGGGCTCGGGCCGATCGTGGATGCCTGCGAGCGGTGCGACGGCATCCAGCGAGACATCACGATGCTGCAGCAACGCCGTGAGGTCCTACCGGTGTTCTTCGCCCAACATCGACGCCGGCTTCTGGATCTACTCAGCCAGGACCTGAAGTCGCGGATCACCGAGCTCGCCGATCAGCAGACGGGCCGTGAGTCGGAACTGGAGCGGCTCCGCGACTCCGCTGACACCTTGCGCCGCCGCATCGACGGTGCCGGCGGCGAGAAGTTGGTGGAACTGGATGCCCGGATTAAGGAACTTGGCCGCGACCGCGAGCGGCGTCGCGATCAGGCTTCCAAGTACGACGGCTGGCTTGGTCAAGCCAGCCTGGCACCCGTCATCGATGCGGTGTCGTTCCGTGAACGCTCCGACCAGATCGCCCAGGTCCGAGCTCGGATCGAGCAGCAGGAGCAGCAAGCGCGCGAGGAACTCGATGCCCTTGCCGTGCAGCGAGACAAGAACAACACGGCAACGCAGGAACTCCGGAGGGAGATCACCAGCCTGCAGAGTCAGCGCTCCAGCATCCCCTCGCGGCTGCTGAGCCTGCGCCAGGACCTCGCCGCCGCTCTTGAGGTCGTCGCCGACGAACTTCCCTTTGCCGGTGAGCTCATCCAGGTCCGCGATGACGAGGCGGCATGGGCTGGCGCCGCTGAGCGTGTCCTGCGCGGCTTCGCCCTGTCCCTCCTCGTACCCGAAGTCCACTACGAGAAGGCCTCGGCCTGGGTGAACGGCAGACACCTGGGATTGCGGCTGGTGTACTACAAGGTCCCGGCCCACACACCGGCACAGGAACCGCCGAACGATCGCGACCTGCTTCTGGGCAAGCTCGAACTCAAAGACGACTGCTGGGCCCACGACTGGCTCGCCATGCAACTGCGGAACCGAGCCGACTACCTGTGTGCTGCGGATCTGGACACATTCACCCGTTCCTCTCGCCCCGCGGTCACGAGGCAAGGTCTGGTCAAGGGCGGGGGTGGTCGCCACGAGAAGAACGACGCCTCCCGCATCGACGATCGCAGCTCCTGGGTGCTCGGCTGGTCCAACCAGGCCAAGCTGGAGGCGCTCCTTGCGGAAGCGGCCAGCTTGACCAAGGAGAGCGCGGCGATCACCACCCGCACAGCAGAGCTGAAAGAACAGCAGAAGGGTCGCGAGAGGATCAGCTCGGCCGTGACGCTCCTCGCCAACATCAGCGAGTACGTTGAACTCGACTGGCAGGCGTGTGTCACTGAACTTGAGCAGGCCGAGACGCAGAAGAAGGCGCTTGTGGCGGAGGCCGGCCTGGACAGGCTCACAGCCGAGCTGAAAGACACCAACGCCAGTATCAGCCACTACGACAAGCTCGTGCGCACTGGCCTGGAGGCACTTGGTGGCCTTCGACGTGACAGCGAGGACGTCGCATCTCAGCTGAAGCAGGCCGAGGGTTTCATTGAACGGGCCGACGTCGAAGCGGTCGCCAAGCACGAGAGCGCGCTGAGGCTCTTTCTGCCGTCCCCGGTCGCAGACGTACAAGTCCACTTGGACCTGCTGAAAACGGCGGAGACCGAGGCCCCGGCAAAGCTGAGTCGTGATCTCGATGGGCGAAGCGACGCCCTTCGGCGCGCTGCGAGCCAGGCCACCTCGAAGATGACAGCATTCCGAAGCACCTACCCCCAGTACACAAACGATCTCGACGCTTCCCTGGAGTCCGCAGCCGGATATCGCGCGCTCCACAGCCAACTGGTCAGCGACGACCTACCGCGATTCGAGGCCCAGTTCCTGCTGTACCTGCGCACCAACGTCATTCGAGACATCGCGTCCTTCCAGGCCAACCTCCTCAAGCAGGAACAGGAGATCAGCGAGCGTATCGAGCTCATCAACACCTCGCTGGCGGGCATCGACTACAACCCCGGCCGGTACGTCCGGCTCAACGCCGCGCCCACCACCAATGTGGAGATCCGCGACTTCCGCCAGAGCCTTCGCGAGTGCACGAGCGATGTGCTGGCCACCGAGACCGACGACGCTTACACCGAGGAGAAATTCCTTCAAGTGAAGCGACTCCTCGACCGCTTCAAGGGCCGGCCGGAGCACACCCGTATGGACGCCGACTGGACGGCCCGCGTCACCGACGTACGTCGCTGGTTCACCTTTTCGGCGAGCGAGCACAGCCGGGCCGACGGTGCCGAGCACGAGGTCTACTCCGACTCCGGCGGCAAGTCCGGCGGGCAGAAGGAAAAGCTCGCCTACACCATCCTCGCCGCTTCGCTCGCCTACCAGTTCCGCATCGACCCGCAGGCCAAGAAGCCCAAGACCTTCCACTTCGTCGTCATCGACGAAGCGTTCGGACGGGGAGACGACGCCTCGGCCCACTTCGCCTTGGACCTCTTCCACCGCCTCGGACTCCAACTCCTCGTGGTCACCCCTTTGCAGAAGCTGCACGTCATCGAGCCCCACGTCACGCGCGTCGGCTACGTCGACCGTCCCGACAAGATCCGTTCGCGGCTGACCACGCTCACCATCGAGGAGTTCCGCGCCCACAAATCGTCCCGCCAGCCGGCTCCTCACTCCGAGGCCCAGCAGTGACCCGAACCCAGTGGACGACCCCGGACCAGGTCGTCGAAGTACTCCGTCGTAAATGGGACGGCGGCCGGTTCCTCACCGAAGCCACCCAAGGACTTCCGTTCGAGCCCATCCGTATTCCACTCAAAGGCCCTGCCGCAGCCGACGTCATCAGCCATTTCGACAAGGCGCTGGCCTGGGCCCAGTCCTGGGCCGCCAGCCGACATCCCCACCTGCGCATCCAGACCAAGACCGTCAGAGGACGCGGAAACACTCCGACGAATACCATCCCTGACCGGGCCTGGATCGACACCCGCGAGAACCTCTGGGCCCTTCTCAGCGTCGACACGCAGGTCGACCTGTTCCACACCCTTCACTCCCGGGCAATCGACCACAATCAGGACCTCGCCCAGTGGATGGCCACTCATCCCATGAAGGTCCTCCAAGCCCATGCCCACTGGCAGCGCGTCGTCGACACTGTCTGCTGGATCCGCGACCACGTCACCAACCCGATCTACTTGCGGCAGATCGACATCCCGGGCGTCGACACCAAGTTCATCGAGACCAACAAGGGGCTCCTCAGCGAGATCCTCGACGTCGTCCTGCCCGCGAGCCGGATCAATGCCGACGCGCCAAGGACGGATTTCGCCGCGCGCTACGGCTTCCTCAGCAAGCCCGTCTATGTACGGCTGCGCTACCTAGCCGACCAGCCGGGCCCATTCAGCGAACTCATCGTTCGGGCCGATGAGCTGACCGCCCAGCCCTCCGGCGTCCGCCGCGTCTTCGTGCTCGAAAACGAGATCACCTACCTGTCGCTTCCTCCCGTGCCGAATGCCATCGCCATCCTCGGCTCCGGCTACGCCGCCACACTCCTGCGCCATCTGCCGTGGCTTGCCGACGTCGATCTCAGGTACTGGGGGGACATCGACACGCACGGCTTCGCCATCCTGAGCCAGGTCCGCCGCCATTTCCCGCACACCCGATCGCTACTCATGGATCGGAGCACTCTGTTGACCCACAAGTCGCACTGGGGCGAGGAGAAGACCCAGACCATCGAAACGCCCGACCATCTCACGCCGGACGAGAGCGAACTGGAACGGGATCTGCGAATGGGCACCTACCAGCCGCGCCTTCGCCTCGAACAGGAGCGCATCCCGATCAGCACTGTCGAACGGGCTCTTGCGGGGCCGTGACGGAGTCGCTCCGACCTGCACCGGAGTGGTCGTGACCGACCTGTGCCCGGCAGGACCCGTCTGCTGACGGGTCCTGCCGGGCACAGGGTATGTCTAGGAGAGCGCCTCCCCGAGGCGGCTCAGGGCCTTGAGGCGCTCGGCGAGGGAGGCGTGCGCGTAGACCTTCATGGTCACGCCGACGTCGCTGTGGCCGGCGATCTCCCGAACGATGTGCGGGGGCACGCCGAGGTCGAGCAGCAGGGTGATGCAGGTGTGGCGGAGGTCGTGGAAGCGGAGGTCGTCCAGGCCCAGGCGACCGCGGACCGCGTGCCAGCTGCGGCGCAGGTTGTCCGGCTCGTACGGGGTGCCGATCCGGGACGGGAAGACGAGGTCGTTCTCCTGCCAGTCCATGCCGGCGGCGGCGCGCTCGACGGCCTGACGCTCCCGGTGGTCCACCAGGGCGGCGAGGACCGGCGCGGGCAGCGGCAGGGTGCGCTCGGAGGACAGCGTCTTGGGCAGGACGAGTCGCAGCTCGCCGTCGACCCGCTGGAGGTTGGTGCTCACCGTGAGGGTGCCGCGCTCCAGGTCGACCGAACTCCAGCGCAGACCGAGCAGCTCGCCCCGGCGCATGCCGAGCATCAGCGCGAACACGTAGAGGGTGTGCAGGCGGTGGCCGCTCAGCTCCTTGAGCACAAGCTTGGCCTGAGCGGTGGTCAGGCCCTTTCCGATCCGATAGTCGGGCGTGGGGACCTTCACGAGCTTGGCCACGTTCTTGTGGATCAGCTCCTCTCGGACGGCATGCTCCAGCGCGTTGCGGAGCACGGCGTGCACGGACTGGATCATCCGCGCGGACAGCAGCCGCTTGCAGCACTCACCTGCGGCACAGCAGATCGGCTTGGGCCGCTGCGCGTCCCAGCCGCCCTTGCAGCACTGGCACTCGGCGCGCACCCGGTTCAGCCAGACCCGGACCTCCTGGGCCCGCAGGTCGCGCAGCCGCTTGGTGCCGAGGCCGGGTATGAGGTGGACGCGGACCACGCTCTCGTAGCCCTGGTAGGTCTTGGGCCGGCGGTTGGGCAGGACCTCCTCGGCGAGCCAGTAGTTGAGGTACTGGCCGACGTTGGAGTCGGTGTCGGGCAGCGGGATGCCGTTGATAGCGTCGGCCTGCAGCTCGACGAGGGCGTTGTGGACCTCGTCCCAGGTCTTGCCGTAGATGGAGACCCGCTTGCGGAGGCCGGAGGTGGTGATCACGTACGCGCGGCCGTGGTAGCGGCCGTCCTTGCGAAGGGTGATGCTGCCCGCGCCGTTGGGGTTGCGCTTGGCCATCAGGCCGCCACCTCCGCGAGCTCGGCGACGAACGTACGCACGGCGGCAACCGGGACGCGGCGGGAACGGCCGATGGTCACCGAGGGCAGACGGCGGGTGCGGATGAGGTCGTAGACGGTGGAGCGGCCGAGCTGGAGCTGGGCCATGACGTCCGGGATGGTGAGCAGGAGCTGCTCGTGCGGGGCCGTGGGGTCGGCCGCGCCGGCCGGAGCGGCGACAGGTACCGAGACGAGGACCGGACCGCCGAGCGAGCCAGCGGCTTCGGCGGAGGTGAGCGACGGCGGCGCTGAGACCTTCGGCGAAGCAACGATCGAGAGTGCCATGCTAGGGACAGGACCCTTCAGTTGGCGGGCGCGCGAGCGCCCAGGTGCGGAGGGATCTGGCCCGGCAGGGGCGAAGGTTTGGCGACTGGACGCCTCTGCCGGGAACAGGAGAGAAGTCCCGACCGGCCCGATGCGGGGCGGCGGGTGACTGGGAAGAAGCTGTCGGCCCGAAGGCAGCACCGGGAAGTGGTCACCGGCGACAGCGTGGATGGACCGTCAGATCGGTCTGAGGGCCGCACTCGCGGCGGGCATGGCAGGTACGGCGAGACGGCCGAGGATGACCTCGGCCTGCGCCGGGCCAGTGGCAGTCTGGCCGACGGCATGGCGACGCGTGGACAGCACGCGGTTCCTTCCCCGGTGGTTGGTGGGCGGCAACCCGGCACCGTGGTTGATCGTCGTGGATGGGCGTTTCACGCGGTTGGTAGCCGCAGTGGGGTGTGACAGTAGCTCTGGATTCCGGCCGCACCAAATGGCACGGCGACGGCCGAGGGGTGCTCGGGCGGTCGGCCCGGAACGGGCTCGTTACTGGGCGGTCTCCGAGGACTCCAGGTAGGCGAATTCATCAGGCAGCGCGGGGGGCACGACCTCCAGTTCGCGCATGCGAGCACGCCAGTTGCGGAGCGACTGGATGTCTCGTGCGTGAATCCTGTCGAGCTCGGCGACCATGTCGAGGAACTTCGCCCGGTGCTCGGGATCTCTGGCCAGGGCCGCCTCGCGGCGCTTCTCCTCGCCCAGCTCGCGGCTGAGCATCGCGACCGAGACGAGGATGCCGTGTTCGCGGAACATGTTGAGCACGGTCTGCGTGGGCGCCTTCATCGCCTCCTCCCGCGACTCACCAGTCACCCAGGCCACCGCGTCCCACATCGACACTTCCCGCCCCGGCAGCACCTCGATGGTGGGCGCGGTGCCGAGGGGGAAGAGCATGGTGATCGGGGGCACGCCGAGGACCTCTGCAAGGACGAGAAGCTCGGCCACATCGACACTCGCCCGCCGGCCGCTCTCGAGGTTGGCGATCACAGTGCGTGGGATCGGGTACCCGAGCGCGGCGCAAGCGTCGGTGACGTCCTGGGCGCTCAGGCCGAGCTCCTTGCGCCGAGCTCGAAGAGCATCGGCGACGCGGGCTGTCACCTTGGACGGCCAGTCGGTCTGTGTCATGGATGCAAAATTAGCTCCGATTGTGTGTCGCCGCAAGTCCGTGGTAGGGATTGGGGCATCGACTCCTGACCTGCCGGACGAGGTGATCCCATGACTACACAGGAAGACCGGCCTGCTGTGTTGCAAGCCGAAGCCGAGTTCCCCAGACCTTCGCGCGGTGGCGCCTTCCGTCGCGCCGGCGCGTAGCCGAGCGGGCTCGCGCCCAAGCGCTGCCGGGAGACCGTGTCGAGCAGCCTCGCGACACCGGGCGGACCGCCCTGTCTGCCGTGAGCGGATGGGGCCACTTCGCGTTGGATCTTCGAGGGGGCTCGACATAGTGTCGAGCTCGCGCCGCCAAGCGGACGGTCGCTTCAACATCCTCTGCGCGGCTGGCAGTTGACCAGATCTGCTGCGGCCTCACCGAAGAGGCCACCCACCTACACCGAGGCCCTCGGTGCTACCAACACCGAGGGCCTCCACGGATCCCCTAACCGCCCATCCACGACGATCGACCGCGGTGACCGGATTGCCGTCCGAAATGTCACCGGGGAAGGAATCTCCGTGCCCAAGCGTACGACGCCGCGTGCCGCCAGCGCACGCCTTGTCTCGCACGCCTTCTCCCCGAAGGCGGGGTGGTAGGCCATGGCGCGCATCCGCACCATCAAGCCCGAGTACCCCGTCTCCGAAGACCTCGCCTCGGTCTCCCTGACCGCCGAGCGCACGTTCGTCTGCCTGCTCACCCAGGCCGACGACGAGGGACGCCACCGCGACAACGCGGCCGTCCTCAACGGCGCCCTGTGGTCGCTGCGGCCCGAGCACACCGCGCTCGACACCGAGGACGAGCTTCGCCAACTCGCCGAGACCGGCCTCATCTGCCGGTACACCGGCTGCGACGGGCGCCAGTACCTGCACGCCACCAAGTGGCACGAGCACCAGAAGATCTCCCACCCCACCCCCTCGCGCCTGCCCGCCTGCCCCGTCCACGAGCCCGCGGGCTGGTGCGGAAAGTGCAAGGCCAAGGGCAAGGGCTGCGCGCGCCCGGCTCCGGAGAACTTCCGGAGCCTTCCGGAACCGCTCGCGGCGCTCGCGGAGACCGTCCCCGCCCAACGGCCCTTCTCGGCCGACGTCGATCCCACCCCCGCAGCGGCCCGGCCAGTGCCCAATGTGGCAGATCCGAGCGAAAGTGCAGGTCAGACGGCTTGTCCGGAGTCCCTTCGGAGGGCTCTGGAGAACGTCGTGCCTGGACCATGGACCTTGGACCATGGATCTACCCCTGAAGGGGGCGGCTTCGCCGCGCCCATCCCGGCACCCTCGTCGGCAGCACCTGACCGGGTCGGCCCGGTCCTGGTCGCCGTGCCCACCGGCAAGCCGTCAGTGAACGCGGGCGACCTGGTGGCCGAGTACGTCGCCGGCTGCCCGAAGCCGGTACCGGCCAAGGTGCGGGGGCACCTCGGCAAGGTCATCAAGGAGCTGCTCGACGGCGGCACCGGCGACGACGACATCCGTGCCGGGCTGCGGCTGTACGCGGCGAAGCCGATGAGCCCGAGCGTGCTGCCGAGCATGGTCCACGAGGCGATCAACGCCCAGCCCGCCGCGCCCTCCCACGCCGGGCAGAGCGCTGCCCGGTCCCCGTACCGGCCCTTCGCCAACCCGGCCGACGCCCGCGACTACTACGAGGGGGACCTGTGACCAGCCTGCCCAACCCCCGCCGCGCGGACGAGCGTCGCGACCCGCAGCCGGCCTCCGGCGCTGTCCTGCGCCTGGAGCGGATGCTGGCCGCCAAGGGCATCGACCCTGACCGGCCACTGGCCGACGCCGACCAGCCCTCCACGGCGCTGGAGCTCGCCGACCGCCGCATCCCCCCGCGCTACCGCCTCGCCGAAGCCGACCACCCGGAGGTCACCACCTGGGTCCAGCAGGTCACCCTGGCCTGCCGACCCGGCCCCGGCGGCACCCCGGGCATCGCCCAGGGGCCCTCGCTCCTGATCGCCGGACCCACCGGCTCGGGCAAGACCCACCAGGCGTACGGCGCAATCCGCAGCCTGCTGAAGGCCGGTGTGCGTCTGCGCTGGACCAAGCTCACCGCCACCGAGCTGTACGCCTCCCAGCGGCCCCGCCAGGGCGCGGACCTCGAGCGGGAGATGCGCGATCTGATGGCCTGCTCGCTGCTGGTCCTCGACGACCTCGGCGCCGCCAAGGCGTCCGAGTGGACCGAGGAGCTCACGCTGCGGCTGGTCGACCACCGCTACGAGCACCTGCTCCCGACGATCTTCACCACCAACCTGGCGCCCGGCGACATCAAGAACGCCCTCGGCGACCGCACCGCCTCCCGCCTCGCGGAGATGTGCGAACGCGCGATTCTCACCGGCGCCGACCGCCGCAGGCGAAGCGCAGCCTGACCGGCGCCGGTTCCCCGCGCACCCCGGCCTCCCCGAACTGAACCCCACCACCGCCTTGCCGCTTCGGCACGCCCGCCTGCGGCGAGGCCACCCCTGGAGCACCACCGTTGACCAGCATCGCAATACCCCCTGCCCACACTCCGACCGTCCGGGTCACCCTCTGGGACCGCCTCGCCGTCGCCCTGCTCGGCGTCCTCGGCTTCGTCCTGTCCTACGACGCCCTGCGGCAGATGGCCGGCGCGACCCACGTGCGCGGACCGCTCACCTACCTCTTCCCGATCATCATCGACGGCTTCATCGCCTACGGCGTCCGAGCCCTGCTCGTCCTACGCGAGGCCCGCTGGCCCGCCCGCGCCTACGCCTGGACGCTCTTCGCCGGAGCGACCGCCACCAGCGTCTGGGCCAACGCCCTGCACGCCGTCCGCCTCAACCAACTGCCCACCACCGGCAGCGGGCTGAGGCTCACCGACACCGTCGTCGGTGTTCTGTCCACCCTCGCCCCGCTCGCCCTCGGCGGCGCCGTCCACCTCTACATCCTCATCGCCCGCCACGGCCACGACACCCCAACCGGTCCCGCTGAGCAGAACGCCCTTCCGCACACCGAGACTTCTGCCGACCTGGTGACCGCCGACCCCGAGCCGGAGTTCCAGCCGGAACGGGCGGAGGACCGCAGCGACGAGAACGCGCTCCTGACGCTCATGTCCGCAGCTGGACTTCTGCCCGCAGAGTGGCGCGACGCGCTGCCCGATCCCGAACCGGCAGAAGCCGACGACCGACCGGCCGATGCCCCGGACACCCGGGCCGAAGCCGCCGAAGGCGCCGCCGGGGCGGAGAGCAAGCCGATCGGGCGTCCGCCGGGCGCGCCGATGGAGCGGCTGCTGGAGGTGGGCCGCGCGGCGGTCGCCGCTGAGGGCCGTCTCACCCGCGCGATCGTCGAAAAGGCCGTGCGCGAAGCCGGCCTTCCGCTCGGCAGTACCCGCCTCACCGAGCTGATGCGAAAGCTCCGCGAGGAGCAACCCGACGAACAGAACCCTCCGCACCCCGAGGTCGGCTGACCGGTCCTGGTGTCCGGTTGTCCGGCCCGGTCGGTCAGCCGGACACCGACTTCTGCCGACCCACGGCCGCACTCAGCAGAAGGCCACCTCCGCCCGGTCACTGCACCCGGCCGGACTCGACTCGCACCGCGGACACCAGTCCCATGCGGCAGTCGGTCCCGGGAAGGCCGCGCCTGACACGTCGCCCATACCTGCGAACTCCGGCGCGGCCAAACCGGCAACCACCCGGACACTGCCCACCCGTACTCCCACCAGCCCGAATCGCCAGCCGCCACCGAGGAACGACACGCGTGAACGCCGTCCGACGAACCCTGCACAGCCTGCTCGGGAAGCCTGTAAGCTCCCAGGACCGCACCGGAGTTGACCGCCTCCCTGCCCCTGGCGGAGCAAGCGAGTGCGTACGGGGCCCCTACGGGGCCCCGTACGCGGACGTCCCCGCCCAGGAGGGCGTGGACGGGCCGGTGCTGCCGAGGGCGGCAGCACCGGAGCTTCACCGCGAGGGCGCGGCGAAGCAGGAGAAGCCCACCGACACGCCGTCCGAGCCCGCCGCCGACGCCGCCGACGTGCTGACGCCCCCCGTTGCCAGCCCTTCCGCGAGCGCCGCCCGCCGCGCACAGCGCGCCCCGAAGCGTCGCCGCCGTGACCCCGATAACCCCTTGCCGAAGAAGGTCGGCTTCCGCTGCACCGAAGCCCAGAAGGCGCGTATCGAGCAGTTGGCCGCCGCAGCCGAACTGAACGTTGCCGCCTACCTGGAGCGCCGGGCTCTGGCCGATGACTTCGTCGGCATCACCACCCGCGACGAGCGTCTGGAGCGGGCCATCGTGGCGCTCGACGCGGCACGCGGCCAGCTGGCGCCGGTCGGCAACAACGCTAACCAGATCGCCTACCGGCTCAACGCCGGCATCGGCGTCGAACCGGGCCCTGCGGCAGCCGTCCTCGACAGGGCCCTGGCCCTGGTCGTCGAGGTCCGGGCGGCCGTCGCGGAGGTCGACTCGTCGGCCATGCGCCTGGCGAAGGCGAAGCACCGATGATCAGCAAGCCCATACGCGGGTCCAAGACGCACGGCGCGCTCAAGTACCTCTTCGGTCCAGGCAAGGCCAACGAGCACACCGATGCGCATATCGTCGCTTCCTGGGGCGGCTTCGCGCCCGATCCCGGCCGCGACCCGGGCGACCCCGATGCCATCCTCGTCCAGCTGCGCGACGCGCTCGACCTGCACGTGGTCCGCTACGGCAAGCCGGTCACCCAGCACGTCTACCACCGGCCCGTGCGGGCGGACCCGACCGACCGCATCCTCAGCGACGAGGAGTGGGGCACCATCGCCCGCCGGATCGTGGCCGCCTCCGGGATCGCACCGGACGGCGACCGGAACGGCTGCCGCTGGATCGCCGTGCGCCACGCCGACGACCACATCCACATCCTCGCGACCGTTGTGCGGGCGGACCTCACGCAGGCCCGCCTGCGCGGTGACCAGTACCGCGTCGAGACCGAACTCACGAAGATCGAACGCGAGTACGGGCTCAAGAACCTCTCCGACACCCGCACCCGCGAATACCGGGACGCGATCCCCAAGCGCGCCAAGGGCGCGGAGTTGCACAAGGCCCAGCGCCTCGGCCGGGAAGGCACCGACCGCGACCGGCTGCGAACCGCCGTACGCCAGGCCCTGGCCGGGGCCGCGGACGAGGAGGAGTTCACTGCCCGGCTCGCTGCCAAGGGTGTGCTCCTTGCCGTGCGCCGCGCGCCGTCCGGCGACGTGACCGGCTACAAGTTCGCCCTCCCCACCGGCGACGAGAGCGCGCCGATCTGGTTCTCCGGCAGCAAGCTCGCCTCCGACCTCACCCAGCCGAAGATCCAGGCCCGCTTCGCGCTCGGCGTCGACGAACCCGCCTTCCCCACGCCCGACCCCCGCACCTGGCCCGCTGACGGCCGCCACCGGGCCAGCACCACCATCGAACGCGCCTACCCGGCCTTCGAGGACGACCAGGACGCCGCCCGCGCGGAGGCAGTAATCCGAGGCGGCCTCGAAGTCCTCGACACGCTCGCCGCCACCAGCCCAACCCTCAGCAGGAAGGAACTCCACCAGGCAGCACGGGCCCTGGAGTACACCCGCACCGCCCACACCCGCGCCGCCGGTGCCGACCTGCGCGCGATGCGCTCCGCCGCCCGCGAACTCCTCTACGCCGGACCCGCCACCGGCCGGGGCGAGGACGGCACGGCTGCCGCCACGGCCCTGACCAGCCTCGTCCTGCTCGCCATCATGATCGCCAAGTGGCACGCCGCCCAAGGCCACCGCCACCAGGCCGACGCCGCCCGCACGGCGGCCGACCACCTTCGCGCCGCCTACACCCGGCACGCGGCCAAGCCGATCGCCCACCTCACCCTCGAAGGCCGACTCCTCCCAAAGCCCGACCACGACCGGCAGGCCGACGCCGTCCGCCGCACCCTGCCCGCCGACCAGGCCACCCGCCTCCTCGCCGAGGAGAACTGGGCAGCCCTCGCCGCCACCCTCGCCCAGGCCGAAGCCGCCGGCCACAACCCGGCCACCCTGCTCACCAACGCCGCCGGGCGCCGCGAACTCGCCACCGCCGACTCACCCGCCGCCGTCCTCACCTGGCGCATCCGCCGCGACGCCAACCTCCCCGCCCCCGCACCGGCCGCCACCCCCGACGAACTGCGCACCAGGGCAGCCCGCGCCCGCACGACCAACCGCACCAACGGCACACCGGCTACCACGGCCATCACACCGCCGACGCCGGTCGCACCCGACCAGGTGCGCCGAACGCGCTGACCACCCAGGTGGGCGGGTACGGAGCCTCCGCACCCGCCCACCACCCCCCCCAATCCCGCCCAGCACGGACGTCACCCGCCAGCCGCTGGCGAAAGCAGGACCAGCCAACGAAGCGGACCGCCGCGAGGAATCCGGCGTGGCCGGAGCGCCACAACTGACCTGTAGCAAGGTGACGGTGTCGATTCGATGTCCTTCTCGCTGGGAGGGATCCATTCCGACAGCGCACGTCGTATGGTCCCTTGCTGCCCCGCTGCCAACCCGAAGGGACCGCATGACCGACTACGACCACGACTTCTACAACCCCACCCCCGAACCCGCGCGTGCCGTCATCCGCGCCGTCCCGCACCCCGCCGAGCTCAACCCGCGCGGCTTCAGCATCACCTGCACCGGCTGCGGCGCCCGCCGCGACTGGCTCCTCCTCGCCGTCCACGACCAGATCTTCGTCCGCTGCCGCTGCGCCCACGAATGGCGCGAGCCCGACCTCACCCGCGCCGACTTCGACGAGCACTACACCGAACCCGAGCACGAGTGGGACGACTTCGACACCGCCATGAGAGCCCTCGCCTTCGACGGGATGATGGCCGGAGCGATCTGGAACGAGTAGGCCGAACTGGTGCGGGGACGCCACCGAACCGGTGGCGCCCCCGCGGCGAGCATGTCCGGCGGCGAGATCAACCGAGGGACGCGCCGTCCAGGTATGCCTGCACGGGCTCGAAGATCCCGTAGGGCACGTACGCGGGGATCTCAGCAGGAGAGACCCAGGCAAGCTCGGCTACTTCGTCGGGAGCCGCTACCTGCGCCTCCCCGGTCTGGGCCGCGCAGGCTACGTAGAACAGCCGCCGCCCGGTCTTCGGGTGGATACGGTCGCCCAGGAGCCTGACGGCTACCACGCTCAGGCCCGTTTCCTCCCGGGTCTCACGGACGGCGGCCTGCAACGGCGTCTCCCCGGCCTCGATCTTGCCGGCCGGGAACTGCCAGGACAGCTCCCCCTCGCTGACCAGGCGCCGCACCATCAGCACGCGGCCCTTGTGAACCACGATCGCAGCGGCGATACCGGGCACCCTGTCGGACGTCTGCGTCACGCCTACTCCTTCCGCGAGAGGTGGCGCCGAGATCGGAGCATCGGTGGCTCCTTTCAGGAAAGGATCTCGCGTCCGAGTACCGCTTCGACCGCGCGTTCGTGAACGAGCCCGGCCCGGACGAGGCGTGCGTCAGCGGTCGAGCAGTCGATGATCGTCAGGTGGTTGGCGGCCGGGCAGACACCGCCGTCCAGGATCACGGTCGCCTTGACGCCCGTGAGGCTCAGGAAGTCGGCGACCTCCTCGGGCGAGATCGCTGGCCCGCGCGCGTCGATGCCCGCATCCCCGGAGATGTTGACAGTGGTCGCGGCGATGGGCGTGCGGGTCAGCGAGGCCAGCATCCCGAGTGGGCCCGGGGAGTTGGTGACGAGGGCCGGAGTACCGACGGCAGAGTGCCGAGCGCCCTCGTCGGCGTCACGCCACGGCAGGAGGAGGGCCAGATCGCCCGGCCAGAATGCCTCCGCCAGCCTGCGGGCCTCGTCGGAGATCACGAAGCGTTGTTCGCAGTCCGCCAGGGACGGGGTGACGAGGACGAGGGACTTGGCGGCGGGCCGCCGCTTGCCTTCGAAGATGCTCCGGCAGGCGGGCGCGTTGGTGGCGTCGGCACAGATCATGTACCACCGCGAGGTGGGGACGATGACCAGCTCGCCGGCTTCGAGGGCGCTGGCGGCTCGGTCGAGCTGGTCGGTTGGGATCTGCTGCATGAACACTCCGCTTTCAAGATCGGCGAGTTGGATCAGGTCTGGCTCGGCAGTAGTGCTTCCAGCGGCTGTCGTGCACGGGGGCGCTGCGGGAGGTTCCTACGAGGACGCCGCGGCCTGGTGCAGCCCGGCGAGACCCGGGTAGTCCAGCCATGGGTCCCGCAGTGACTGGAGTCGGTGTTCGGCATGGGCGACGTGCGACACGCGGTAGTACGCCATGATCCGGGGTTCGCGGCTGAGGTTGCGGCCCACAGCGTGCGGCACGAGGTGGTGCATGAGCAGGACGTCTCCGGGTGCCCCGAGGAACGGTGTGCCGGTCCGGGCGTCGACGTCCGGGGGGACCTGGTCGGTGATGCCGAGGGACCACTGGTCGCGGAACCACTCGGACATGGTCAGGTGTCCGCCGGACTGGTAGCGCAACGCTCCGCCGGTCGGGTCCGTGATGTCGGAGAGCACTACGCCGACGAGGAGCGAGAAGGTCCGCAGTTCGTCGGGATCGAGGTGGGGGCAGGCGACGCCGTCGACGTGCATCGCCTTCTCGGGTTGCGACTCGGGGAGCTGCGACTCGGGGATGCGGACCTGGATCTGCGTGGTTGAGACGGGCAGGAAGTCTCCGAGCAGCGCACCGGCGAGAGCGGCTGCCCCGGAGCTGGAGAAGAGGCCCAGCAGATCGGGGTGGCCGCCGAGTTCAGGGGCGAAGGTGCGCTGGGTGTAGGAGTGGATGAGGGCAGGGTCCATCGACTCTCGGAGCCAGTCGTCGACGAGCGCACGAGCGCGAGCGACGAGATCGGAGCCAACGGCGCCGCGCTTGATGAGCAGGCCGTCACGTATGAAGGCGCTCTTCTCAGCAGGGGTGAGGGCCATGGGAACTCCTGACGAAGGCGGGCCGCTGCGGGCGGTGAGGGAGAAGCTGGGTGAGGACTCCGGCAGCCGAGTCCAGGGCGCTCTCGACGATCGCGTGGCCGACGTCGGGGGATGCTGCTCGCGGGTCGCCGCCGATCACCCCGCAGGCCGCGATGGCGCTGTCACCGGAGTTCCACGGCCACGTCGCCCCACGGTCGAGCACCCGACGGTCGATCTCCCTGCGCCGCCCTCCGTCGGCACTGAAGTCCACGGGGAAACGGTCGAGACGGACGTCCTCGGGAGCGAGGGCGAGCATGAGCGAGGTCTCGCGGTGGCCGGCGTGGATCTCCGGCAGCTCGCCCTCGTTTCGGAAGGCCGACAGCGAACTCGGGTGGATCACACAGGCGGCGAGCGCGTACCGGTCCTGCAACTCGTAGAGTGCGGCCTCCAGGACGCCGCGGTTGCCGCCGTGGCCGTTGACGATCAGGAGGGTCCGGGCAGGGGTGGATCGGACGTAGCCGCCGACCACCGCATCGAGCAGCGACATGAAGCTCGCCACCCGGAGCGAGACCGTCCCGGGCGACCAGATGTGTTCCAGCGACAGGCCGTACGGGATCGCCGGCAGCGCCCACAGGTCGTGGTGGTCGCCGTAGCGCTCGACCAGCCGAGTGGTGAACTGCTCCGCGATGACCGTGTCCGTGTTCAACGGCAGGTGGGGGCCGTGCTGTTCGACGGAGCCGATCGGCAGGCACAGCACAGATCCGGCACCGAGCTCGGCAGCGACGTCCGGGGCGGCAAGCCGACCGTACTGCCGAGCCGTCGCTGCGGCTGGCGTCACGTCTTGCTCCGGCGGCCGATCCGGATGAGGAACTCGTTGTCCTCGAGGAACGTGTCGTCGCTGCTGTGCTCGGCGAGGGCGGCCCGGACGGCGGTCTCGAACTCGGCGAGTCGATCGCCGAAGAGGTGGGGTGCGGCGAAGCTGGTCGAGTAGAGATAGCCGAGGATGCCCTCGGTGGTCCAGGTGCGCTGGACCGGCACCCGGACCTCTTCGACCTGGTTGAACGGGGATTCCTCCATGATTTCGCTGTAGGGCCGGTTGTGGTGCTTGAAGGTGCTGCTGCCGGCCCGGCGCTCCTCTCCGAGGAACTCCTGGACGACCGCACGCACGGACTGCTTCCAGGGGCTGTCCGCGGCCCAGAAGCTGTTGTCCCCGAAGATCGCGACCGCGCCGTCCGGCGCGACCTGGTCGTCGAGGAGTGAGAGGACGGTGGCCTGGTCGAGCCAGTGGAAGGCCCGGCAGATCGTGACGAGGTCGGCGAGCCAGCCCGTCGGAGGCGTGAAGTCCTCGGCCGTGGACTCGACGAATGCCAGGGCGGTCCCGTCCGGCAGCGCGGGGCGGAGAGCCGACTCCGCCGCCGCGAGCATCTCGGCGTCGTTGTCGATCGCGATGATGTCGTCGAACCGGTCCAGCAGGGCCTCGGCAACCAGGCCGGTGCCGGTGCCGACGTCCAGGAGCCGGCGAGGGCTGCTCTTCGGTGCGGCCTGGTCCAGGACAGCGGCGACCTCCTCCGGGATACCCGGGCGGTACTGGCGGTAGTAGCCGACGGTGCCGGTGAACAAGCTCATGGAAGCCTCCGTGCGAGTAGATGACGTACGTGCTGCACAGCATCAGCGAGATCGTTGGCCACCAGCACGCCATGTCCAACGAGTGACGTTTCGTCAGGAACCGTACGCCCGTGGGACACCCACACGGCGCGCAGTCCTGCGTCCGTGGCTCCTCGAATGTCGCACTCCCAGTCGTCGCCGACGTGGATGATCTGCGAGGGCGACACCTGGTGCGAGTCGGCGACCGCCCAGAAGGCCCGGCGGTCCGGCTTGGCGTAGCCGGTACGGCACGAGGGGAAGTGGCCACTGACCCAAGGGGACAGGAGCTTGAGGAGTCGCTCGGGGTCGGCCTCCGTGCATGTGACGTTCGACAGGGTCACGACGGTCGCCTCCCGGCTGAGTTCCTGCAGCGCATCGACCGTCCCCGGGAACAGCACGAGCGGCGTCACCGGAAGGTCTCGGGGGAAGGCCGAGGGCTCGATGCTCAGGGCACGGCACACCCGGTCGACCACCGCATCGGTGATCTCGGGCGCGGTGTGCAGGACGTCGCGCATGATGCGTCGGGCTTGCTTCGGGCCGAGCGGCGAGGCGGCGGCCAGGTGGGCGGCGAGACCTGGTCCCTGCGCGTTCCCCAGCGTGCCTCCGATGTCGAGGCTGATCAGCGATCGGACGGGCTCCATCGGGCGGTCTCCATTCCGGTGACGGGCAAGGCGGAGACGATCGCCTCGATACGCGCCGTACGGATCGACTCCGTTGTGGCCTCTCCGAGGAAGGTGAGCGCATACCGCGTCTCTGCCTGATCGAGCGCGTCCAGGTCGCGTCCGTGCCTCTGGGCCGCCTCCGCAAGGTCCGTCGGGATGGTGCGCGGACGCAGCCCGTGCGGCAGGTGAAGCATGCCCGACCAGACGGGCGCTGGCACCGGCACCCGATGCATCGGCCGCAGGACGGTGACGTCGTCGAGGCTGATGATGCGCACTGGCGCGCGCCCATCGCCGAGGTCGAGTTCGCCGGACAGGAAGGTGTCGTGGCCATCGAGGCGGTGGTCGAGCACGAGGAGGGGGCCCTGTTCGTCGTGCCGGGTTGTGCCACGGACGGGAAGGCTCTCGCTGCTCCGGGTCATTGGGGTCTCCGTGGTTGGGTGCCGAGGCCGGGGGTTCGGGGCGAGGGGAGATGGCCGTGCTCGGGTGTCCAGGGTTCGGCGTAGAGGGTCTGGCGGCGGGGCTCCCACTGACGGCGGTACTCGACGGCAGGTACGGCGTCGGGGAAGGCCGCCGCCAGGTGGATCCCCGGCACCATCGAACGGCCGTGGGGGTAGACGGGGATGCCGACCTTGCGAGCCGCCGCAACGATCTCGACAGCTCGGGTGAGCCCGCCACACCCGACGACGTCGATGGTGAGCGCCTTCGGCCTCACCTGGTCGAACAGCATGGGCAGGTCCTCGTCCGGCCGCAGTCGCTCCCCTACGGCCACGGGCAGGCCGGCATTGGCAAGGCGGTGGTAGATCCGCAGGTAGTGCTCCGGCAAGGGGTCTTCCAGCCAGGTGAGTGCCGGATTGTCGAATCGCTTCGCGAACGCAGCGGCGAGCTCGGGACTCCACGTTCCGACCGCGTCGACGGCGAAGCCGTTGCCGAGGATCTCGGCTGCCCGGTCCACGGACTGGAGAAGGTGACTCGCTTCGGTGGCGGTGGTGGAATCCGGTCGTCGCCGGAGACCCCACTTGGTGAAGGCCCAGCCCTCGTCGGCGACTTGGGTCAGGGCACCCGGCGCGGGAGGGCCGCTGAGATCAAGGCGGAGCCACGAGGCGTACGCCGGTACGGACGTGCGGCTCGCTGCCGGGGCCAACAGGTCGGCCACTGGCTGATCGGCCAGACGTCCGTGGAGATCCCACAGAGCACAGTCCACTGCTCCGACGGCCCACTCGGCCACGCTGCCGACCAGTCCGCCGGCCGCGACCTGCAGTCGTGCTCGGTGGCCGTCGTGGTCGGTCACGAGGTGACCGATCGCAGCGTGGGACAGCACGTCGACAGCGCGGCCGACGGGCTCGCTGACTGGGCCGTACCAACCTGTCTGACCACCGCCGTGCACGGTGACGAAGACGGTGTCGTCCCCGGCAGCGGCGCCTGCTCCGACCAGCATAGTTTCGACCTTGTCGATAGTGACGTCCATCAGCACGCCACCTTCCGCGAGGCGGTCAGCTTGCAGGCGGCCTGGAGCAGACCAGCCGGGTCGAGGCCGAGTTCACCAGCGAGCGCTGCCTGGGGCATCGGCCCAGGGGGCTCGCGCCAGCCGATGACTTCGACGGGACGGCCGAGCCGTCCGGCGAGCAGTCCCCAGACGGCAGCCGGATGGCCCAGCGTGGCCACGAGGACCGCAGCGTTCTCGCCGAGGTACGTCGCTGTCTCGGCCGCCGACAGACCCCTTGGCCAGATCTGCGGATCTCCGAGGACCGTCAGGTCCAGTACGCCCACGACGCGGATCCGGCAGCCCAACTGGGCTCGGATCACGGGAACCGCCGCTGTGGTGGCCTCCGCAGGAAGATCGCCTGCAACCAGGATGGTGAGCTCGGGCTCGCCTTGATCGCTCAGGTGGGGCCAGACCGCCAAGCCCCGTGCCAGTTCCTGCTCGATGGTCTCGTCCGGCTGCCGTGTCGTCGCATGCTTGCCGGCGACCACCACGTTGACGCGGCCGGTCGACCCCAGCGCCTCGTCCAGAACGAGGGCCGCCCTCGCAGGGTCCGCCGGGGTCAGCACCCGCACGACCGGATCGCATGTGGCCAGCAGAGCAGTCGCCAGGGAAGGATCGCCGTGCGTGTAGACGTTGTGCCACCCGTACGAGGTCAGCAGCAGGTTGAGACTCGGTGCGGGGGCTCCGGCGGTGAGCCGGCGGTGCTTGAGGTGGCCGACGACTCCGGAGGTCAGGAGCGGCGCGAAAGCCTCGTAGGACACCAGGACACCGCGTCGGCCACCGGCGAGCCAGCCGCACAGCCATCCCAGCAGGACCTCCTCCGCCAGGACCTCGGACACCCACGGCTCATCCTGAAGCGCACCGAGGCGGTTCGAGGCGAGCTCGTCAGGGCTGAAGAGGCGGAAACCCCCTGCGACGGCGTGGTTGCGAAGAACTTGGCTCACGGCGTGCCCGAAGTCGTCGCCACCCCGGGCCCGACGGGATACGGGCTGGATCGCGGTCGGCTGAGAGAGCGGGGCTGCCGGGCGCCGCCCTGCCGTTTCGAGTGCGCCGGCCAGCTCTCCGGTCGGGCGCCCGTCGGTGTCGAACAACTCTGCCGGCCGGTACGAGGCGAGCCACTTCCCCAGGAGCTCTCGCTGGCGGCCGTCTTCGTGTGCCAGGCCGAGCGGTGTCTTGTGGGCGCCAGGTGTGCCGAGTACGGGCCGTTCACCAATCCGCTCTGGCCCGCTCCAGCCCTTCACGCACCGCAGGAAGACGGCGGCGCGCACACCGTCCACGGCCTGCCCCACGGACTCCAGGAGAGCCTGCCGGAAGGACTCATGCTCTTCGCGGGAGGCAGCGGACACGTGCACCACGCGGCTCTGCCAGCCCAGCCCGGCCGCGTATCCGGCGACTTCCCCGTCCGTCATCGCTCCCAGCAGGGACCGGTCGCCCATGCGGAAGCCGTTGACGTGGACGATCGGGACCACCGCACTCGCGGGCAACGCCCGTGCCGCGAGCCAGGAGGCCGCCGTGGTGGGCGTTTCGCACTCGCCGTCCCCGATGATCGGGAGAACGACGCGGTCAGGCGCGTCCAGTGCGAGCCCGTGGCCGAACGCCAAGGCGCCACCGAGACAGCCCCCGGGAGCCGTCCCCGCTGTGAGCAGGGGATGAACCTCTGACCCCAGGCCGTCCACCTCCGGAAAGTCGTGGGCCAGACGCGCCAGGCCCGCAGCGTCCCGGGAGTACTGCGGACGTACAGAGGCGAGCTCTCCCGACAACCACGCGAAGGCCAGCTGCACCACACCCGCATGGCCGGCGCCAAGCACGGGGACGAGCGTCCGGTCAGGAGCCGCCTCCCCCGTTGCGAGCGCCGTGTGGGCAAGGGCCCACGCAGTCCCTGGCACCGTTCCCCAGTGGCCCGCCGGCCGGCGCTTGATGTGGTGGGCTCGCAAGGGCTCCGCCAGGAGAACGTTCTTATCGAGGTGCAGGAGCACCACCGACACGTACACGGCGGCCCTCCAGAGCGCATCAGCCCGGCTCAGCACGGGGGCACCAGGCTCTCGCCGTCGAAGGTGAAGTACCACAGCGGCCGGTAGCACTCCCAGGCTGCCGGACGGAGCCCGATCGGGCTCACGATCCGCTCGATCTCGCGACGCGCTCGAAGGTAGAACTCCAGTGAGTCCGACCCACCGGCCCGCAGGCCAGCCATGATCGAGTTGTGCGCCTGGTAGACCTGGAAGTTCGGGAACTCGGTGACGAACGGCATCAACTTGGACACCCCGTCGCTGAGTTCCGCGAGGCTGTCCAGACCGACTATGTAGGTGAACGACGTGGCATGACCGGCCGCCATCGCCCGCCGGAGGACCTCGGGCATCTCCTCGGCCGTCAGCACCGCCTTGCTGGCCTTGAGCAGCAGGTCCCGCCGGCTGAAGCACTCGGCGGTCAGCCGGAGCACGAACGGCGTCACGCGCTGGGCCAGTTCCTCGAAAGCGCTGGCGCTCCGGATCACCGAGGTGAGGAAGCCGATCCGGGCGCCGATTCCGTGGGCGCTGAGCACCTGACGCAGTCCGATCAGGTGGTCGACGGCAGCCCGCTCGCGCTCGAAACAGCCGGTCGACACGGTGACTTCGCGTAGTTCGGTCAGGTCCCGGTGGGGGTGCTGTTCGACCATGGTGGCGAGCAACTCGGTCAGCTCCCGTTCCTCGGCGAGCCGGGGGTCTGCTGCCGCCTCCAGCGTGTTCGGGCAGAACGCGCACCCCACGCAGCGGCTGCGGGCGTTGGGGTTGAGCGTGGCGGCGCGACCGTCATCCCGGAAGTACCCGCCGACCGCCTCGTCGGCGGCGACCCGCTCGACGGTGGCGATCGGGCTGCCGGCCAGCATGAGGTCGTCGCCCTCCAGCCTGAACGGCGATGCCTCGGCGTTGAGCGGGACGATCACCATCCACGAGACCTCGGGCCGGGTGGCCATGCGCACTGCGACTCGGGCCCGGTGGCGGGCGTGGACGGAGGAAATGCCGAATAGGTTGATCGCCATGAGTAGTGCGTCCTCGACCGGCACGCCGAAGCGGTCCGCCAGGCGTTCGACGTGCGGGAGGGTGAGCGCTGCTGTTGATGAGTCTCCAAGGACTGCCGTCATGATCCGTTCTCCGTCGGTGTCTGGACCCGGCCTGGGATGAGTCGTCCGCCTGTGCGCCGTGCTGGACATGCCGTCCTCCCCACCGCTATCTGGGAGGATCAGCCCGTGCGGGCCTGCCGGGTTCCGTCCGGCAGGCCCGCACGGTCTCTCTTCCGCCTACCGCCCCGGGTAGGGCGGCTGCGGGGTCGGCGGTGCCGGCGGCGGCGGGGGAGGTGGCGGCGGAGGCTGCGGCGCCTCCAGGCGAACGCTGGTGAACGTCATGGCTGTGTTCCCTTCTGATCAGCGGTGCGCGATGGTGCCGGGCCTGGCATCGTTGTCAGGCCCCGGTTTCGACCGCGGGCTCACGTAGTGGCTCGCGGTCGGGCTCGTGGTCGGCCGCCAGGGCGGGGCCCGAGTGATCAGCGCTGAGCTGGTGGTGTGCCGTGACTCCGAGGAGCGTCAGAACGATCAGGTGTCCGAGTGCCCACAGCCAGGCGAGCGCGGCACCCAACGGGTCGTGGTGCGCGCCCCGGTGTCGGGCCGGCGGCGCGTGGTGGGCGGTCACGCTGCATCAGCTCCGACTTCGGCCCAGACGACCTTGCCGCTGCCACCCTCCTCGACGCCCCAGCGCCGGCACACCGCCTCGACCAGGAAGAGCCCACGGCCGTGCTCCGAGGTCGACTTGGAGTGTTCGACGCTGGGCAACTGCGGGCTTCCGTCCGAGACCTCGATCCTCAGCCCGCAGGGGCAAGGAACGAGGCGGACATCGAAGCAAGTGCAGCCCGCCGCGTCACTGTGCAACACGACGTTGGCCGAGAGTTCGGAAGCAATCAGCTCGGCATCGTCGATCAGCAAGGCGTCGAATCCCCAGGCGTCAGCGATCCGCCTCACCGAGGTCCGGATCAAGGGCACGGAACGGGCGGACAGGACGAACCTCATCTGCACCGAGACGCACCGGACTTCTTCGGTCTGTGTGCTTCGCGTGGGCACGCTGCTGTCGCCCAGGACGAGGCTGCCCAGTGCCTGACGGGTGTGAGGACGCTCAGAGTCCGGGTGGAGGGTGACCGTCTCCTCCGGGGCGGGTGCAGCGGCCTGTCGGCCGCGACGTTCCATCGCCATGTGCCCCTCCTCGTCTCGTAACAGGCGGCTCATCAGCACTGCTTGATGGCACGTCAGAACGCTAGGAGGATGGATGCAGCGGAACCCGGAAAATTCTTCCGGGGTAAGGAAGCCAAGCAGCGCCAGGCTGGGGGCATGCGAGGGATGACCGAGACGCTGACCATCGGGGAGCGCGTCGCCTGGTACCGCCGCCGACGAGGCATACCGCAGGAGGTATTGGCCGGCCTCGTCGGGCGGACCGCCGACTGGCTGAGCAAGGTCGAGAACGGCCGCATCGAACTCGACCGGCTCTCGGTAATCAAGGCGCTGGCCGCTGCGCTCGACGTCCAACTGGGCGACCTGCTGGTCGAACCGTCCCTCATCGACTGGAGTACCGACGGCCGGGGCGGCGCAGTGCCGAAACTGCGCGAAGCACTCACGGACTACAAGCACATGTCGCCGTTACTGGCGTCCGAGTCCACGGATCCGCCACCCGACTTGGAGATCCTGCGAGCGGAGGTCGGATCCGCATGGTCGGCCTACCAGGACGCCCGGTACGCCAGAGCCACTCGTCTCATCCCGGAGATCCTCTCCGACGCCCAGCGTGCTGTCCGTGCCTACGACGGCGAGGAGCAGCTGAAGGCCAAGGCCCTGCTCGCGATGGCCTACCAGGGCGCGGCCATGGTGCTGACGAAGATAGGGGAAGCCGATCTCGCCTGGATGGCCGCCGACCGCGGTCTTGCTGCCGCGCAGGAGTCGGGCGACCTCGTCGTCACCGGTTCCCTGTTCCGATCGGTCTCCCACTGCCTCCTTTCCAGCGGCCGCCTCACCGCAGCGCGGGACTTGGTGGCGGACTCGGCGGGCTATCTGGAGAGCGGCCTCGCCGACGCCTCGCCGACCTACCTGTCGATCTACGGGACGCTCTTCCTCGTCGGCGCGGTGACCGCCGCCCGGCTCGACGACCGGGCCACGGTGAGCGCGTTCCTCGCCGAGGCGGACCAGGCCGCACAGCGCCTCGGCCACGACGCCAACCACATGTGGACGGCCTTCGGGCCGACCAACGTCGCCATCCACCGCATCTCGACGGCCATGGAACTGGGCGATGTCCAGGTCGCCGCGGACCAGGGGCCGCGCGTGGACTCCTCCACCCTGCCGCTCGAGCGGCGTGTCCGGCACACCCTCGAAGTGGCCCGCGCCTACAGCGCGCAGAACCGGATGGACGAGGCACTCGCCCTGGTACTGGACGCCGAGGAACTGGCCCCGGAACAAGTCCGCTACCACTTCATCCCACGGCACTTGGTGACCACCTGGGTCCGGCAGCAGCGCGGCAAGCCGAGCCACCAGCTTGCGGGCGTGGCCCAGCGGCTGCGCATCGTGGGGTAGTCCGGCGGGGACGGCTACAGTCATGGCATGAGCGACTCCGACGCACCCGAGGCCGTTGCCCAGCCGCGCACCGCCGCCGGCGTGCTGTTCTTCGACGAAGCTGACCGCGTGCTCCTGGTGAAGCCCACATACAAGCCGGGCTGGGAGATCCCGGGCGGCTACCTCCACCCCGGCGAGACCCCGAGCGAGGGCGCGGCCCGAGAGGTCAAGGAGGAGCTCGGCATCACCCCGCCCATCGGCCGCCTCCTCGTCGCGGACTGGGCACCCCACCCGACCGAGGGCGACAAGCTGCTCTTCGTCTTCGACGGGGGCATCCTCCCCGCAGAAGAGCGAGCTCAGATCAACCTGGACGGGGTGGAGATCGGCGAGTACGCCTTCCACACCGCCGACCAGATCGACGAGCTCCTCATCCCTCGTCTGGCCCGGCGGGTCCACGCCGGCCTTGACGCCCGATCTCGCTCGGCGACCTCCTACCTGGAGCACGGAACGCCTCGCCTCTGACCAGGTGCCCGGGGCGTCCTCAGAATGCCCAACTCGGCCTCCAACAGCCTCACTTCTCCTGGCGAACACTTCTTGAGCGCCCTGGCTACCGACCCGCACCTGACAAGTACAGCGCTGCTCCGCCGAAGCGCCACGCGAAACGCAAGTGCGGCCCCGAACACCACGATGCCAAGAGTGGCGTCCCAGGACCCGCTGGCCACGCCACCACCCGCTGGGCCAGGCCCGCATACGAGCCAGGTACACGTGCCGGTCGTCAGTTCAGAAGGTCAGCCGCGGACGAGGGCAGCCGCAAATGCCGCCCCTGGGCGGCCATTGCCCGCATTAACGCGTAGGCGTCCTGTGCACTGATATCCCCGTTCACAGCCGCGATGGCCATGAGATCAATTGTCTCGCGGGTGGTGATGCCCTTGAGTCGTGCGTATCTGAGCGCCTCGTTGTCATCCGAGATCCACCACGAGCCCGCGAACTCCCCGAGGTTCAGAATGACGTGGCAGGTCTCCGCTTCGCCGAGGTGCTTCAGCGGCTCGTCGTCGGTGCCGCCGAAGACCGTGCGGCGGATGCGGTTGATCTGTTGGACATCGACGTCACTGGTGATCTCGATTGGCTCGCCGAGCCAGCCGTCAGCTGCGACGTTGCCGAGGGAGGGCAGGACGGATGCTGACCGGTGCGCTTCGTAGGCGACTGCGGCGGTCCACCGTCCGCGATCGTCGAGTACTGCCTTGAGCAGATCGAGTCGCTCCACCGAGGCAAAATTGCACAGCACCGTGTTGTCAGGGAAGAAGTAGGCGTTCACGAGGAGCTGGAAGCCTCGCTTCCCGTTTCCAGATCGCGCCTCAGCGCGTCAACGTCCCTGCCAAGAAGGCCAGCGTACGGGCGGAGCGTGGCCTCGCCCGCCTCGTAGGCTGCATAGGTGTCGCGCACGAGGAGTCCTGGGGGTCGAGAGCTGCTTGTGATGACGGTCCGTCGGGCGAGCTCCTCACCACGGCCAGCCAGGGCTGCCGCATTGGCCGAGGTGATGGCCTTGTAGCGCTCGCAGGCGCCGGCGTCGATCAGACGAAGGTTCAGCAACCGATACGCGAGAGCCGAAGGGGTCACCATCCAGTCGCAGGCTAGAGCGGCAAAAGATGCCTCGGTGAGACCGGTCGTGCCGACAGCCTGGCGCATGTCCTCTTCTGGCGTGAGGAAGGCTGCAGCGAAGGCGTTGGCTTGGATCTCGCTCGGCTCCTTCGCGTACGCCTTGTCGAATACGTCGTTGTCGAGGTGCAGCTCTTGGTTGTCACCTGCCAGCAAGTGACCAAGTTCGTGGGCCAGAGTGAACCGCTGCCGAGAGGGGAGGTGGCAGGTAGCGAGCACAATGATCTTCGCCTCGCTTGACGCGGCAGCAAGCCCGTCGAAGTCGGGGCCCACCTCGACGACCGCCACGTCGACTCCGAACACCTCCTCCACCAGCTTCGGGAGGTCCTCCTGTTGTACAGACAGGCCGCGGCGAGCTACAGCACCCAGTGCGTTCGTGGCCAGACGGCGACCCCGCTCCGTCCAGTTCCCTGCAGCGGGCCCCTGGAGCACAGGCTGCCACGGCTGCGGGAAACCAACAGCTGCCATGTCTGATCTGAGCGTGCTGTATCGCCTCGCGGCGCGGATCGCCTCGCCGGCGCTACCGCCGGTGGTCCGCGCTGCCAGAGCCAGCGGAGGCTCCTCCCCGGTGATCAGCCAGTCGACTGTCACGGTGCACAGCTCGGCGATACGCGCCAGGTCAAGCGACGAGAAGCGGCGACTGCCGCTCAGGGACTTGGACAGCTTGGAGTCGTCGAGCCCGATTCGGAGGCCGAAATCGCGTTGACTCAGCCCCGATGCCTGGATCAGCTCGCGTACGCGGTCGGGGGTGTTCGGCATGCAAGCCATGCTAGCAGGGCCGTTTGCGAAAATCGAAAAACAGCGCGAGGATGATGGGACACATGGGCCGTCGTACTCTTCCGCTGGTTTGCTCCAGAGATGGTCCCGGCTCGGGCATGATCAGGTGGCAAGCAGCGGTGGTAGCGAAGGGGCACCCGATGGCGGTTGTATCTGACGAGCAGGTGCAGCGGGGCCCGCGCACCGTGCAGCCTGCGGCCCTGCCGCAGGTCCCCGAACCGGGGCAGGTCGTCAATGTCCGGGGCTCCACCTGGGCTGTGACCGATGTGCGCCAGCAGGGCTTGCCGCGCAGCCCCGCCGACGAGGGCACTGCGCAGCTCACCCACGTGGTCAGTCTCCAGTCCCTCGAAGAGGACCGCCTGGGCGAGGAGCTCGCGGTGGTCTGGGAGCTGGAGGTCGGGCACACCGTCGCGCCCGATCAGGGGCTGCCAGAGACCATCGCAGTGGATGGCTTCGACGACCCGAACACGCTCGCGGCATTCGTTGACGCCGTACGTTGGGGTGCGGTCACCTCCGCTGACGCCGACTCGTACCAGGCACCGTTCCGTAGCGGCGCCAACGTCGAGGCATACCAGCTGGAGCCACTGCGCCGCGCCCTGCAGTCTTCCCGCACCAACCTGCTGCTTGCCGACGACGTGGGCCTGGGCAAGACCATCGAGGCCGGCCTGGTAATCCAGGAGCTGCTGCTGCGGCACCGGGCGCGCTCGGTCGTCATCGTCTGCCCGCCGAGCCTTGCACTGAAGTGGCAGGACGAGATGCGGGAGAAGTTCGGCCTGGACTTCGTGATCGTCAACAGCGAGCTGATGTCGCAGGTGCGGCGCAGCCACGGGCTGAACGCGAATCCGTTCCGGCTCTTCCCGCGGGTCATCGTGAGCCTGTCGTGGCTGCCGACGGTGCGCGCACAGCGTCTGCTGCGCTCGATCTACGCCGACGCCCGGGACACGGCCACTGCCCGGCGGTTCGCGTTCGATGTGCTCGTCGTCGATGAAGCCCACCATGTTGCGCCCGCCGGCCCGAGCGCAGCGGACGGCCACCGCGGGTACGCCGTGGACAGCCAGCGCACGGTGGCCACCCGCGAGCTGGCGGAGCGGTGCGAGCACCGCCTGTTCCTGTCCGCTACCCCGCACAACGGCTACCCGGAGTCGTTCACCGCGCTACTGGAGATGATCGACGGTCGGCGGTTCAGCCGCGGCGCCCTCCTTGACGAGCGAGCGCTGCGCGAGGTGACGGTGCGTCGGCTGAAGACTGAGCTGAAGGACAAGGGCTTCAAGACCCGGCAGCTGAAGACCATCCCGTTCACGCCGGACGACGACGAGCAGCAGCAGTTCGCGGTTCTGGAGCGCCTCCTCGCCGAGAGCGCCCGCGCCAACGGCAAGAAACGCTCGGGCGACATCGTGGCGATGCTGCTGAAGAAGCGGTTCCTGTCCAGCCCCTGGTCGTTCGCCCGCACGCTGGAGCTCTACGAGCAGGCCGCCGCAACGGGTCGCCTGCCGGATCTGGATGACGAGGACGACTACTACGAGGAGATCCTCGGCAGCCAGCAGTCGGACGAGGAGGAGGGCCGGGAAGACCATCCGGAGTTCACCGCACTGCGGCAGAGCAAGGGCTCCGATCCGCTGGTAGCCGCGAGCCCCCAGGAGATTTCCGCCCTGGTCTCATGGGGCCGGCGCTTCGAGCACCGGCCGGACTCGCGTCTGAAGGCGCTGATCGGCTTCCTCGACGCGATCTGCCGTCCGGACGGCAGGACCTGGACGAATGAGCGGGTGGTGGTGTTCACCGAGTACGCCGCCACCTTGGACTGGATCGCCGACGTGCTCACGCAACGCGGCTACGGCGAAGTGCTGGCCACTATCCAGGGATCCACGCCCACTGAGGAGCGGGAGGAGATCCGCGCCCGCTTCACCGAGGACCCGAGCAAGGAGCGCGTGCGGGTGCTCGTCGCCACCGACTCGGCTGGCGAGGGCATCGACCTGCAGACGTACTGCCACCGACTGGTCAACTTCGACGTCCCGTTCAACCCCTCCCGGTTGGAGCAGCGAATCGGGCGCATCGACCGCTACGGCCAGCACCACACGCCCGAGATCTACCACTTCGCGCCCGACTCGACCTCGGCGACCTACGCCGCGGACATGGACTTCATGCGCCGCATCGCGGAGAAGGTCGGCAACGTCGCCCACGATCTCGGCTCGGTCAACCAGATCATCGACGGCGAACTGCAGGAGCATTTCAGCCCGACCACGGCCACCCGCAAGAGCCGGTCCACCGACCGCGAAAGCGGCGACGCGATCATCACCCGAGCACTGGCGGGCGGCATCGAGCTAAACCGCCGCCTCACCGAGCTGTCCCGCACCTACGACCAGCGCAAGCTGGAGATGCACCTGACGCCAGGCAATGCCCGTCGCGTGGTGGACACGGCTCTGGCGCTCACTGCACAGCCACCGCTGATCGAGATCGGCGACGACCGCACCGACGCCAAGGTGTTCGAGATCCCCTCGCTCGGGTCTGCGTGGCAGCACGCCCTCGAAGGGCTCGACACCCGCCTGAACCCTGGTGCCCTGCGCCTGATCACCTTCGATGACAAGGCTGCTCAGGACCGCACCGATCTGGTGCACGTGCACCTCGGCCACGCGCTGATGCAACGCTCGGCCCGGCTGCTGCGCAGCGCACTGTTCAGCGTCGACTCCCCAGTGCACCGGGTTACCGCAGTCGTGGTCGAGGACCTGCCGCAGTCGTGCGTGGCCGCCGTGTCCCGGCTGGTCCTCGTCGGGCGCGGGGGCTTGCGGCTGCACGAGGAGGTCTTCCTCACCGGCGTGCGTCTGCGGGGCCAGGCCATGGCCGAGGCCAAGGTGGAGGAGGTGCTCGACCAGGCCCTCGACGCGGAGCACCTGATCCTGGCCGACGAGGGCGTGCGCGCCACGCTCGCCCAGCTGTGGGACGCGGAGGACTCCCGGCTGCGAACCCGCCTACTCAATGCCGTGGCGCGCAGGGCCGAGTCCCACCAGGAGCGAGTCACGGAGGCGCTGCGCACCCGCCAGGAGTCCGACGTCTCCCGTGCCCGGGAGATCTTCGGGGCCTTCCGGATCAACCTGGAGGAGTCCCGCCAGCGGCTGGCTCTGGAGATCCAGGCCCAGGAGGAACTGCTGTTCACCGACGACCAGCAGGCACAGCGCCGCCGTGACCTGCTGGCCATGGAGGACCGGCTGGCAAACCTCCATGAGGAGGAGCAGCGCGAGATCGCCGCGATCGGTGAACGGTATGCCGATGTCAAACCGCACGTGTCCGCCGCAGCCGTGGTCTTCGCACTGACCCCGGCCGACGCTGAAGCAGGAAGGGCGCAGTCATGAGGCGCAAGTCCGCCGGGTCAGCACGTTCCACCGCCGACCTCCACCGCGCGTGGCTGGAGCTGGTGGACGCCGACGGGCCGTTCCTGTCCGTTCCCGCCCTCAAGCGCGTCTGGCAGCAGGGGATGCCCCAGCTCGGTGCCGACCAGGCGGCCCTGCTCAAGGACGCCAAGCCGGCATTCGAGAAGGCATGGGAAGGCTGGGACCTGCGCCGAGACGACCCGTCCGCGCTCGACCGCTACCGCGAGGCCCGCGACGCCTGGGTCGAACTGGTTCTGCGGAACATCCTCGGCTGGGGCGACCACTACACCAGCGATCTGACTGGGGCGCTGTTCGCCGAGGCCGCCGGCGGCGTGCGGTCGCCCAACTACACCGTGACGGTGACGCCCACCGGAGCGATCGCCCACGGCGAGACGATCGGCGCGCTCGTCCTCGTCGTCGACCCGGTGGACTCGCTACGCGATCCGCTGGACGACGGTTGGGCGACCAGCCCGATCGACCGCATGGAAGAACTGCTGCGGCACGGAAAGGTCCCCATCGGCGTCGTCACCGACGGACGCTGGTGGGCCGTCGTTAGCGCCCGCAAGGACACCATGGTCGCCTCCGGCATCATCGACGCCCAGACCTGGATCGAGGAACCCCAGACTCGCAACGCCTTCGTCGAACTGCTCCGGCTACGGCGGCTACTCGGCGGACGCCCAGAGGACCGCCTGACCGAGCTGTTCGGCGAGTCGGTCGCCGCCGCCGAGGAGATCACCGAAGCGCTCGGCGTCCAGGTGCGGCGCGCGGTCGAGCTGCTCGTCCAGGCCCTGTCCGAGGCCGGCCTGGACGCCGTCCGCCACGGCGAGCCCGACCCTCTGCCGGCGGACCGCGAGGAGGTCTACGAGGCCGCCGTGACGGTGATGATGCGCGTGGTCTTCCTGCTCTTCGCCGAGGAACGCGGCCTGCTTCCGCAGAGCCGGCTGTTCGCCATGGGCTACGGCATCAGCGACGAGGTGGACGCCCTCGACCGTCGCGAGCGCGAAGAGGGCAGCGAAACCCTCGACGGAACCCACCTGACCTGGCACCGGCTGCTGGCGACATCTCAGGCACTATCGCGCGGCGCGTCGTTCGAGGACTTGCGACTGCCCTCGTACGGTGGCTCGCTGTTCGACCCCGACCGGTTCCCGTTCCTCACCGCCCACAGCCCGCGCGGCACCCTGGCCATCACGGTCAGCGATCGGGTCATGCTGGAGGTGCTGCGCGCAGTACAGATGGCCGAGCTGCGTGGCGAACCAGCACGGCGAATCTCCTTCCGCGACATCGACGTCGAGCAGATCGGCTACATCTACGAGGGCCTGCTCGGCTACTCCAGCGAGGAGACGAACGAGGTCACCGTCGGCCTCATCGGCAAGTCCGGTGAGGAGCCGGAGATGCCACTGGCCGAGCTGGAGGACATGGCCGCCCGGTACCGTGACCCCACGAAGCTGGCCGACGCCATCCTGGCCTGGGTGAAGGACGACCAGCCCGCGGCCAAACCGCCGTCCAAGGCCGCGCTGGCCAAGGCGATCCGCGGCAGCGGAGAAGTCGAGGACGCCGAACGCGCCCTGCGCGCCGTCACCACCGACGGGACACTACGCGACCGGCTGCGGCCCCTCATCGGCATCATCCGACGGGACCTGCGCAACCGGCCCTTCGTCGTCGAGCCCGGCGGCGTCCTGCTCATCGAAACCCCGTCCCGCGCCACGGCAGGCGCCCATTACACTCCGCGCAAACTGGCGGAAGAGGTCGTCCAGCACGCCCTGGAGCCGCTGGTCTTCAACCCTGGGCCATACCAGACCGCCGACCACGACGCCTGGCGACCAGCGTCGTCCGACGACATCCTCGATCTCAAGATCGCCGATATCGCCTGCGGCTCGGGCGCGTTCCTCGTCGCTGCCGCGCGGTACCTGGCCGCCCGGCTGGTTGAGGCATGGCGCCGAGAGGGCGTGGCGACCGGGACCGCCCATGACCTATACGTCCATGCGATAAGGACGGTGGTCGCGAGGTGTCTCTATGGCGCGGACATCAACGCCATGGCCGTGGAGATGTGCAAGCTTTCGCTGTGGCTGGTCTCCCTCGACCCCAAACTGCCGTTTTCCTTCGTCGACGACAAGGTGCTGCACGGCAACTCCCTACTTGGCCTTACCGATGCCGAGCAGCTCCGCGCGCTCCACATCACCCCGGTCAAGGCAGCCGCGACACCGCTTTTCGACATCGGCGAAGGAACCACAACGATCCGCCACCTCGACATCGAGGGCGTCCTCACGCGCGCTACGAGGCTGCGTCGAAGCCTGGCGAGCGAGGTCAACGACGACGACCCGCAGCGCTCGGCGGCCACGAAGCGGCGACAGTGGCGCGAGTACCAGGACTTGACCCGCCAACTCGCGGAAGTCGCCGACGGCGTGATCGCCGCCGGACTGCGACTCGGCGGCAAGCCCGGCAAGGTGCTGACCGAGGCCTACGAGAAGCTTCGCATCGCAGTCGGCCTGGCCTACCCCGCAGACGGCGCCAGGCCCAACCGGGCCATGTTCGACGGCATCCTCACGACTGGGCTTACGCCTTCGGTTGAGACTGATTACGCGCGATGGAAGCCGCTGCACTGGATCCTCGCCGTACCAGATGTGATGGAACGAGGTGGCTTCGACGCGATCATCGGCAACCCGCCGTTTTTGGGTGGTTCGAAGATTACCGGCGCAATGGGCACCAATGTGCGTGACTGGTTCGTCAACGTTCTTGCCTCCGGGCGACGGGGAAATGCCGACCTCGTTGCCTTCTTCTTCCTGCGCGCTATGTCCCTGCTGGCAGGGACGGGAAATCTTGGCCTCATCGCGACGAACACCGTTGCCCAAGGCGACACTCGGGAAGTCGGCCTGGACCAGATGGTCGCCAACAACTTTACCATCGCACGGTCGATTCAGAGCCGACCCTGGCCCGCAACTAGTGCAAATCTTGAATATGCCGCCGTGTGGGGAACTCGCAGCGCGATCGCCTCGGATGTGCCGCGAGTGGCCGATGGCGTCGAAGCGCAGCAAGTACTCACGCTCTTGGAGCCTGCTGGTCGCGTGGATGGGCCTCCAGTGCGCCTCGCCGAGAATTCGGGTATCGCCTTCAAGGGATGCTTCGTTCAAGGCATGGGCTTTGTACTAGGGATCGAAGAGGCCGATGCCTGGCTTAAGGCTGATCCCAGGAATTCAGAGGTGCTCTTCCCCTATCTCAACGGCGAAGATCTTAACTCTCGCCCCGACTCCACGCCATCCCGATGGATCATCGACTTTTATAATCGATCGGAATACCAGGCCGAGAATTACGAGCTGCCATACAGGCGTTTGCTTGAGCGGGTAAAGCCCGAACGCGCAACGAAAGCGAAAGCAGTGCGAGAGGCTCCGTGGTGGCTCTTCCTGCGCCCTCGCCCGGCCATGCGCAAGGCAATTTTTGGGCTTGACAAGGTAATCGCCATGGCCCAGACCAGCAATACTCTGCAGCCAGTTCTTGTGCCCGCTCGACAAATCTTCGACCAGAAGACCGTGGTCTTCGCAACCGATTCATTCGCCCTGCATGCTATTCTCAGTTCTTCCGTTCATTATTTGTGGGCACGTAGGTACTCTTCATCTCTACGCAAAGACCTGAGCTATACGCCATCGGACTCGTTCGTGACGTTGCCGCAGCCAAAGTTCACAGACCGCCTCGCCAAGGTAGGCGCGGATCTCGACATTAGGCGGCGGGAAATCATGGTGCGCCGCAATCTCGGACTGACTAAACTGTACAACCGCGTCAATGACCCGGATATCGCCGATTCGGCGGACCCAGACGTGGCGCAGCTGCGACAAATCCACGTTGCGCTGGACGAGGCAGTCATGGAGGCCTACGGCTGGGGTGATATTCCGCTGAACCATGGGTTCCATACGTACCGGCAGATGGAGCGCTGGACGGTCAGCCCGGCAGCGCGGTTGGAGATTTTGGATCGGTTGCTGGAGGAAAATCACCGCCGCGCTGCTGGACAGAGTGAGACACCGTCCCCGTCTGAGGGCGAGGATGAGATCGAGGGTGAGGACGAGTGAGCAAGCCCAGCTCGAAGCCGGCCGCGACGCCACCCGCTGCCAAGGCCGAGGACCAGGCGGAGTACCGGCTCGTGCGTGAGCCTGACGGACGGTCGTGGACTGCGCGGGAGAACCTGGTCGACATCCTCGAACGGGAGCTGCTCGGCCCAGCAGGCGGTCCGGAGGAGGTGCTGGACGCGGCGCCGGACGCTGCGTACCTCATCGGCCGGATCGCCCCATTCAAGCTGACCGTCAGCCGCGACGACCCGCAGGACGTCGACGCGAACGAGGCGGCCACCGATGTCGGTGACGCCGTGGACGCGGACCAGGGCCGCGGTGTGCCCGTCACGGCCGTCGATGAGAGCGGCTCGGGCGCCGACGAGGACGCCGGCGTCGAGGACCAGCCGCAGCAGCGCGGACTGATGATCCCCGCGTCAATGGGTCTGCGCTGCCAGGTCCCGTCCGATCTCGACTCGTTCACGGTCACCGCCTCCTGGGGGCTGTACGAGCCGGTCAAGGTGGAGTCCGAGGCCACTGATGGCGGGCGCGTCCGCCGCTACAAGCGCACGCCCATCGAGATCGTCACGAAGGTCGCCGTCGCCGACCTCAAAGCAGCGGCAACGACGGAGTTCCCGCTGAAGGACAAGGTCGTGCTGCGCGTCGACCGGCACGATGACGAGGCGCGGGGCTGCCTGATCGTCGAGGTGGCGTTGTGCAATGACCGGGAGACGCCGCGCAAGATCCCGGTCGAGGCGTGGCTTTACCAGACCAAGCTGATCGTGGACGCCGGTGGCGCCGAGGTGTTCCTCCCAGTCGCGGATCCCGTGGAGGACACCCGTCACGAGCGGGACGACGAGCTGCGGCGGCTGAATCTCCAATACCGGGACAGGCTGGAGTTCGCCGTCGGGCGTACATGTTCGGTGGATTGGCAGATGGCGGCGGGTGCGCGCCGGGCCAGCGAAGTGTGGACGACCTGGCTGCCGACCTGTCAGACGCCACAGACCACGGCAGAGGAGATCGGCAAGGCGCTGCTGGACATGACCGCGCTCGCCGCGGCGAGCGGGGAGGAGCTGCGGGCCGGCCTGGAGCCGATCGTCCGCGAGTACGCGGCCTGGCTGGATGGCGAGGAGCGTCGTGCCGAGGCTCTGCCGGAGCACCTGCGGGGCGAGGGTCTCGATGCGGTCAGCGAGGCGCGCAAGGTCCAGCGCCAGCTCGCCGATGGCTTGGAGCACCTCCTCGGCGACGACGAGGCGTTGCGCTGCTTCCAGTTCATGAACCGAGTGATGGCGAACCAGCGCATCCATACTCAGGTGGCCGAGCACCGAGCCAAGCACCCGCAGGTGAGCATCGAGCAGGCTCGCGCCGCCGTGCTGGCGGACAAGGGAGCAAAGGCGCACTCGTGGCGCACTTTCCAGCTGGCCTTCATTCTCATGCAGCTGCCGTTGCTCACCGATCCGGCGGCGGAGAAGCGCTCCGGCGATCTGGCGAAGGCGCAGCTGCTGTTCTTCCCGACCGGTGGTGGCAAGACCGAGGCGTATTTGGGTCTGGCTGCCTACACCTTCGCGATCCGGCGGCGCCAGGGCGCCGTCGTGACTCCGGACGGCGCGCTGGACGGTGGTACAGGTGTGTCCGTGCTGATGCGTTACACGCTGCGGCTGCTGACGGCGCAGCAGTTCCAGCGGGCGACGGCGTTGGTGTGCGCGGCTGAGTTGGCGCGCAAGGCGGAGCCGCAGACGTGGGGGGAGGAGCCGTTCCGGATTGGGCTGTGGGTGGGCACGGATGTGAGCCCGAAGCGGTTCGAGGAGGCGGCGACGCAGCTGGAGAAGGCCAACAACCGGTCGGGCTACCGGCTGACGGTGTTGCAGATCCAGCGGTGCCCCTGGTGCGGAAGCAAGATCGATGCACGGGAGGTCAAGGCGGTCAAGGCGTCCCGTCGGGTACACGTGTACTGCGGGGACGAGCTTGCGGGTTGCCCGTTCGCCGAGGGTGGTGAGGTGACCGAGGGGCTGCCGGTGCTGACCGTGGATGAGGAGATCTACCGGCTCACCCCGGCATTCGTCATCGCCACCGTAGACAAGTTCGCCCGGCTCGCACGGGAAGGGGAGGCCGCCTCCCTGTTCGGCTACGTATCCCGGTTCTGTGGGCGGCATGGTTACGTGCACCCGGACTCCCGGTACTGCGAGCTGACCGACAACGGCAGGCATCCGGCCAAGGACGGTCTGCCTGCCGCAGGGCTCCGCCCGGCGGGGCGGCTGCGCCCGCCGGACCTGATCATCCAGGACGAGCTGCACCTGATCACCGGGGCGCTCGGCACCACGGTGGGCCTGTTCGAGGTGGCAATCGACGTCATGGCGGGCTGGCGAGACGCGCAGGGCCGGGCGGTCCGGCCGCTGTTGGTCGCCTCCACCGCCACTGCCCGCAACGCGGCCGATCAGGTGCGCGCCCTCTACGGGCGGGATGTGACGATCTTCCCGCCACAGGTGCTCGACGCCGGGAAGACGTTCTTCTCCAAGGAGGAGCCCGTCTCGGAGCACTTCCCCGGCCGGCGCTACGTGGGGATCAGCACCACCGGGGTTCGGTTGACCACGGCGGAGATCCGGGTCGCCGAGGTCCTCATGGCCGGCGCGCAGCTGCTGCTCGACCGGTCCGGACCGGCCGCCGATCCCTACATGACCCTAGTCGGCTACTTCAGCGCCACCCGCGAACTGGCCGGCATGGCCCGCTACATGGGCGACGACATCCAAACCGCTCTCTTCAAGCGGCGACCATGGTCGAAGCTGCCCCGCCGCACCGGCACGGCCTACGGAACGCTCAACACCGCGGAGCTCACCTCCCGTGTGGCCAGTGCCGACATCACCACCACGCTGGACCAGATGGCAGTGCCGTTCGACCCGGCCTTCGACTCCGTCTCCGGTAAGCGGGAGTTGCGCGCGCTGCGCGAGGCGGGCAAGCCGATGCCTACCCGCGAGGTAAGCCCGTACGACGCGATCCTGGCCACCTCGATGCTGCAGGTGGGCGTGGACGTGACCCGGCTCGGGCTGATGCTCGTGGTCGGACAGCCGAAGAACACGGCGGAGTACATCCAGGCGTCCTCGCGCGTGGGACGTTCCGGAGACAAGCCGGGGCTTGTGGTTACGCTGGGCAACTGGGCCCGGCCGCGCGATCTCGCGCACTTCGAGCAGTTCCGGCACTACCACGAGACCTTCTACGCCCGGGTGGAGGCGCTGTCGGTCACACCGTTCTCGGTCACCTCACTGGAGCGCGGACTGGACGGCGTTCTGGTCAGTGCGGCCCGGGTCCTCGACGCCGTCCGACCTGACGGCTTGTCGCCCGAGCAACACGCGGGCCGGATCGCGGCCGAGCGCGACTTCGCGGAGGCGCTGATCGACGCGCTGGTGGCGCGGGTGCAGCGCGCATCCGACGAGAACGCAGCCGAACGGGCGCGTCAGCGTCTGCGCAACCGGCTCGACCAGTGGGAAAACCGGCGCACGCAGCTGGCGCGCTTGCGCAAGGGCCTGGTCTACGAGCGGACTTCGGACGAAGCCCACTTCGGACCACTCATGATCAGTGCCGAGAACGCCCGCTCCGGGGCGGACAAGAAGGACGCTCCACCATTCGTCGTGGCCAACTCGATGCGCGAGGTGCAGCCGGAGATCAACCTCTTGGTGAGCCCGATCAAGGAGAACCTGATCTTCGTGGAACCGCCCGGCAGCCCAAGCTGGAACTTCGCTCCGCCCAAGGAGGACTCGTGACCACCGCACCCCTTGCCGAGACACGGTTCCTCTACGACGCGTCCAACGCCGTCGATCCGCTGGGCGACGCCGAGCGGGAGTCGGACGAGGGCCGCAAGCACAACAGGGCCAAGGTCGGCTCGGGCCGCCCGTCCTCCCTGCTGTACACGTACGGTCCGGGCGCGATCATGGACCTTCCCCAGTTCACGGTCATGCCTTCCGGACTCGACGACTGGGACCGGATCTGGCGTCGCCGCGACGGCGTCCCGCAGATCCGTGCACCTCGGCTGCGTCAGGCCGTGGCGATGCTGTTGCGCTCACGGGATATCCAGCTGCGGCCCTTCCCCTGGCAGGCGAAGAAGATGAGCCTGTCCACCGAGGGCAACGACCTGGGTGTGCCAGCCCGCGTGTTCCCGCAGTGGCTGCGATGCACCGGCTGCGACATGCTCGGCAGCCTCGCGCAGTTCGACTACCGCAACACCCACCCCTACCGCACCGACCTGGCCTGCTTCGAGCACACCCGGTGCACCGGCCGAGCTGGTGACCGCATGCGCAGGCCGACCCGGCGCCCGGCGGTGCCGGCCCGCTACCTGCTTGCCTGCGTCGACGGTCATCTCGACGAGTTCCCCTACGAGCGTTGGGTCCATCAGGGCCAGCAATGCGACAAGGCAGAGTTCCCGGCGCTGAAGATGGTAGACCACACGGCCGGCAAGGGTGCCTCGGCCGTGATCCACTGCGAGTCCTGTGGCGCACGGCGGCCGATGAACGAGGCCCAGGGCGAAGCCGGACGGTCCAAGCTGCCGCGCTGCCGCGGGCGCCACCCGCACCTGGACGCGTTCGAGCCGAGCGGATGCGGAAACGACACCCGGCTGATGCTCGTCGGTGCCTCCAACCTGTGGTTCCCGGCGACGCACTCGATCATCGTGATGCCGGAGTCCTCGGAAGAGCGTAAGAGCGACCTCGCCGACCAGGTCCGCACTGCTCTGGGCGAGAAGCTCGCGAAGTACCGCGACGACCTGGAGACCCTGCGGGACGTGCTGGACGGCAAGGTCGACGTCACCGACCTGTCGGACGCCGAACTGGCGGAGGCGGTGGCGGCGGCTGACGCGCCGGCGGCCTCCGAGGCGGAGCAGGAAGAGCGCATCCGCAGCTGGGATCCCGTAGACCTCCTCGTTCCCGAATGGCTCTACCTGCAAAAGGACGTGCTCGGACCCGGGGTTGAGGACCCGGCCAGCGGGCTGACGCTCTCGAAACGAGAGTGCGATCCCAGCCTGCCGCCGCAGATCGCCCGCGTGCTCGCGGTCGAAAAGCTGCGCAAGGTCAACGCCCTGATCGGCTTCACCCGGATCGACGCCATGGACCGGGTCGGGGACCTGCCGCGTCGGCTCGTCCCATTGACCCGTAGTGCCCATCCGGCCTGGACCGTCGCCACCGAGGACCGCGGGGAGGGCATCTTCCTGCAGTTGGACGACCAAGCGGTCGCTGCGTGGGAGGAGCGGATCGCGACCAGCGATATCTGGCGGGCGCACCGTGACGCCCATCGGCGCAACTTCCACCGTCGTTTCTCCGAGACGGCCGTCGAGGTCGACCCCGACACCCGGCTGAGGCCGCCGCGCTACTGGCTCGTCCACACCCTCGCCCACGTGCTGATCCGCGAACTGGCCATGACCTGCGGTTACTCCGCAGCCAGCCTGAGCGAGCGCCTGTACGCCTGGCCGGCATCCGAGGGACGGGCTGCCGCCGCTGGCCTGCTGATCTGCACCACCGCCTCGGACAGCGACGGCACGCTCGGCGGCTTGGTGCAGCTGAGCGAGCCCATGCGCCTGCAGGGGGTCGTCTCCCGCGCCCTTTATCGAGCCACCCGGTGCTCCTCCGACCCGATCTGCGCCACGCGCACGCCGCAGGACCCCGAGGACTTCCTCCACGGCGCCGCTTGCCACTGCTGCGGCATGGCCTCCGAGACCTCCTGCGAACGGGCCAACCGCTTTCTTGATCGGCGCTTCCTCGTCGACCTACCTGGGAGCAACCTTGGCTTCTTCGACCACGCCGATTGACCCGGCAGCAGCAAGGCAGCTCGGGCGGCTCCTAACCGGCACCGAAGCCCGGGAGCTCGCCGACCGGCTCACCGACGGCGACACCCTGACGGCGGCCCTCAAGGTGATCGCCGCCGGACGCCGGCCCGAGATACGAGCGCTGCTGGAACGGGGTTCTGGACCAAGATCGCTCGGCACAGGCCAGGTCGTGGCCGTGCTCCGAGCCGTGGAGGGAGCGCGGTCGATCACTACCGCCCTCGACCCGCTCTGGACCATGCCCGGCCATCTCGCGCAGTCCGGTCCGCTGACCAGTTCCGTCGCACACCTCGTCGACAGCGCCCGCCAATCCGTCACCTGTTCGACCTTCAACTTCCAACGGTCCTCAGAGCTCTGGGGAGCACTACGCCGAGCGGCCACCCGTCCAGAGATCGATGTGCGGGTCTATCTCGATTCCCAAGCAGCCGACCGGCACTCCAAACCCGGGTCCCCGACCACAGCAGAGGTGGCCGCGCACCTTCGCCCAGGGATCGTCCTACGCACGAGGGAGTTCGATGGAGGACCAGTGCGCAACCACGCTAAGTTCCTCGCTATCGACCACCGGTTCCTCCTGGTCACCAGCGCCAACTTCTCCTGGAGCGCGGAGTACGGCAACGTCGAGTTCGGAGTCCTCATCGACAACCCCAATCTGACCGAGTCCGTCGAGCGAGCGATTTATCGGGTCGAAGACCAGCTCTACGAGCGCGTTTGATCCGCCGGTCTCGCCGAATCGTGCACGTCACTAGTGCTTAGGCTTGAGTTACACAGGGACCGGGGTACCCAAAACGCCCTGCAGGACAGCCCCTGCGGCAGACGATGCTTCCACCATCTGCCGGAGCGACTCACCGTGGAGGTAGCGGTAGCTCTGCGGCGGGTGGAACGGTCCGGCAGCCCGAAGCGCGCTGAGCGGAACCGGTTCCTCGAAAGTAACCGGTTCCGTAAGTGTGAGACCGCTTGCCTGCGAAGCACCGCTCATGTATTCGTCAAACTCGCGCCTGCTGATGCCCGTTTGCGCCCGGTGTGCCGCCCAGACCTCCCGAGGAGAGCCGACATGGACGGCAGCGACCAGAGCCGCTCCGACCAGGGCCATTGTGGGAGCAGTGGCGTAGAGCACGACGGGCGTGCCCGGCGGGACGGCGACGCGCTGTCGACGCACCTCCACGGTCTTACTGCCGGCGAGAATCGCGGTGGCGAAACGGGGGTGGACGGACAGCAGCATCGCGCGCTCCGGCTCGTTCACGTCCTTCGATGCCCTTCTTCGTAGATCGCTTGGAACAGCCTGTTGTCGATCTTCGTCAGCGAGATCAGGGACAACGGTAGGCCCAGGTCACCGGCAAACGACTTCAGCTGTCGCAGCGTCACCGGTTTGGGGAAGATCTCAGTGTCCGAGAATCGCAAGGCCATCGCTCGACCTGAGCCCTCGTGGGCGATCTCGCGGACCTCGGCTCGACCATATACGCCCAGGTGTTCGAATCTAGCGAACAGGGTGTCAGCTGTGTCGATCACCACCTCGTCCAAGCGCGAACAACCGATCACCATCTGCCCGTCCTGGCCGGGCAATCCCTCGCTGACGTACCAGAGCAGGCGGCCCGGGACGCTCTCGTTCCGGTGCCCGGGTGACCGGTAGTAGACGTGCTCGCGACTGATTCCCAGCTCGCTGCTCCGCGGCAGCAGCATCGCGGGAACGTTGAACAGCTCCGTGGACCAACGCGGTTTGATGGGCGCCATGAAGGAGGGCATCAGAGAGTCCATGACCTTGGCCGGCCACCAGGCCCGCTCCACGGCTCCCGTCACCTCGGCTGGCAGTCCTGTATGGAGGACTGTCGCCGTACACCCCAGGCCACGAGCGGCCTCCGCAGCGGACTGCGTGACTGCATCGGCCGTCCCAATCACGTCGACAAGCAAGGCCGCTTGACCGCCTTGATGCTCGAAGAATCCATCACTGCCAGCAGCTGCCCTTGCGACGGGCGAGATGAATGCGTCCGAGATATGTACCGCTCGAGCGCCCCGCTCACGACCCAGGCGCTTCAACCCGAAGAGCAACTGCCGGGCCAGGGTCTGCTCCAACCGGTGTGTAGCCGTACGCAGGAGGGGCACAGTCAACGTCCGGCCGTCCATCGCCCATACGTACAGAGCGACCGGTCGGCCGTCCCCGTCACGGAGGAGCTCCCGACGCCACACGACGGCGTCCTCCGCAAGCCCCCGGAGTCGTCGTGCGAAGGCCGAGCCGTTGTCGCTGCTCGACTGGTCGAAGAAGGCGACGAGTTCGCCCTCGGTGCCCGGAGCGACCTCCCCGACCCGAAACTCGGTGCCCATAAGATCGGCCGGCCTGTAGACCTGGGCCTGGTGCAGTTCGTCCACGTGAAGGGTGACGACCGACGGATGGACGACCCGTACTCCGGCGATGTCCCATGCTACGTCCGCCAACCCGGCGAGCAGCGGATCACGTGTGACGAGTACCTGGAGCCCCGCACACGAGGTCTCGGCCACGTACCTTACGCGCCGCTCCAGTTCGGACCCTTCGGACAGGTCGACCCCGACGCCACGGGCCGCCTCGAGCAACTCGCGGCTTCTGGCAGCCACGGGTTCCGAAGCAGGAGTGATCTGGCGCAGTCCAGAGAGGGCAGCCCGCTGATGCTTGCGCTCCGCCGCATCAGCGATCTCACGGACGTCACGGAACAGTTGAGGGGTGAAGGCCAACTCCACGAGATCGGCCAGCCAGCCGGCCTCCAGTGCCTCCGACTCCAGCGCTCCGGGTGAAGGAGTCAGCCCGCGCAGGTCCGCGAACACTCCGTGGTCGACGACGATGGTCAGCGCATCGCTCTCGACGTCGGTGAAGAGGTCTGGATGACTGTGATCATGCCACCAGCCGTCCAGGTCGTCGCCATTCTTGCTACGGCCCCGCACCTCACCACGCGGGACGAAACCGAGACTCGTCCACATTTCCGTGAGCCCATAGTCACGCCGACACTTGACCTTGATCCCGAGCCGCTGCGAGTACCTGGTCCGGATGGTCTCCACCAGCAGGCGAGCAACGCCTTCACCCCGGCGTTCCTCGGCGACACAAAGGTGAGTCAAGCGGACATGTGGGCTCCGCTTGGGAAGTCCGCAGAGCGCGTAGCCGATCACCTCATCACCGTCGACTGCGATCAGCAGGCCGCCCTCGTCCGCGGCGTTCTGGTAGACGGGTGGAGTCAACAGGCCCAGCGTCTTGGTGTAACGATTTCCTAGCGCGATCGCCGCTTCGATCATGTCCGCCTGCGTACCGGACGCCGGCACGATCTTGATCCCCATCAGTCCCCTCCCGAGAGATGCAGGCTCAGTCTCGCCTCTTCGGCGGAACCGGCACGGAGAATCGTGTGAATCAAGGAGCAGTCTGTTACCTGGTGACACTTCCAGCCCGCCCCGGTTGACGCCAACGCTGACGCCAACCGACCCAAACGACGGCGTCCGATGGCAGCCTTCTACGGACGGCAGAATCGCCCAAACCAGGGCATCCCACCGCCCCGGCTTGGCCTGAAAAGCGGAAGGTCGCCGGTTCGACCCCGGCCCTGGCCACCTTGATTGACCAGCAGAAAGCCCCTAGCGGAGTAGTCCGCCAGGGGCTTTTTCGTTCTGACTACACCAACCGGTACACCAACCGGGTCAGCCGAGCCGCTCTCCGAGCGCGTTCAGGGCCCTCCGCTGCTCGTCCAGCGACGCGTGGGCGTAGACCTTCATGGTCACCCCGATGTCGCTGTGCCCGGCGATCTGGCGAACGATGTGCGGCGGCACCCCCTCGTCCAGCAGCAGGGTGACGCACGTGTGCCGGAGGTCGTGGAACCGGAGGTCCAGGCCGAGCCGCCGGCGCAGCGGGTACCAGCTCCGACGCAGGTTGTCCGGCTCGATCGGCGTGCCCTCGCGGGTCGTGAACACCAGGCCGCGGGAGTTCCACGCGGGGGCCTCCGCGCCCTCTTCTCGCGGGCGCCCGTCGAACGCCTCGCGCTCGACGTCCTGGCGCTGCTGGTGGGCCTTCAGCGCGCGCAGGACCAGGGGCGGGAGGGGGAGGGACCGGATGGAGTGCTCAGTCTTGGGCAGCACGAGCGCCAGCGCACCCCCGACACGCTGAAGGCTCGCCTCCACCATGAGCGCGCCGCGGTCCAGGTCAATCGACTCCCAGCGCAGCCCGAGCAGCTCTCCGCACCGCAGCCCCATCACGAGCGCCAGGGCGTAGAGCGCGTACAGGCGGTCCTTCTCGGCTTCAGCCAGGAGCAACCGGGCCTGCGGGACCGTCAGGCCCTTCCCGATGCCGTAGGCGGGCGTCGGGACCTGTACGAGCTGGGCGACGTTACGCACGATCAGCTCCTCTCGGACGGCGTTCTGGAGGGCGTTGCGGAGAACCGCGTGGATCGACTGCACCATGCGGCGGGAGAGCACGGTTCGACAGCACTCCCCCGCCGCACAGCACTTCGGCTCCTGGCGGGCGGAGTCCCAACCGTGCTTGCAGCACTGGCACTCGGCGGCGACCCGCTGAAGCCAGGTGCGGACCTCTGCCGCCCGGAGCGTGCGGATCTTCTTCTTCCCGAGTCCAGGGATCAGGTGGACGCGCACGACGCTCTCGTAGCCCTGGACGGTCTTCGGCCGACGGTGGAGCCGGACCACGGTGGCGAGCCAGTAGGTCAAGTACTCCTCCAGCCTCATGTTCGTGTCGGGCGTCGGGATGCCCTTGGAGTCCTGTGCCTGAAGTTCGACGATCTTTTCCCGCACGTCGTCTCGGGTCTTGCCATAGACCGTGACGCGCTTCCGGATGCCGGAGGTCGTGGTCACGTAGGCCCGGCCCATGAAGAGGCCGCTCTTGGGGTGTCGGGTGATGCTGCCTTCTCCGTTGGCGCGCTTGGCCATCAGTCACTCTCCTCGGTCTGCTTGCGGATGTAGGTGGCGAGGCTCTCGACGGCGATCCGGCGGGACCGGCCGACGGTGAAGCTGGGCAGCTCACGGGCGCGCAACAGGTCGTAGACCTTGCTTCGGCTGAGTCGGAGCGCGCTCATGACCTCGGGCACGGTCAGAGCCTCGGGAACGGTGGTCATCGCTGGCTTCTCCCCAGGTGTGAAGCGGTGCGGTGGCGGGCGGCTGTCCCCGGTGTCCCCGTGCTGTCCCCGTGGGTTCGCGCTGGTGGCGGCGCTTTCGGGGACACGGGGACATGAGGGACATCACGTGATGAGTTCGGCGCTGTCCCCTTGGTCGGGCGCCGCGAGGGGCAGGGCGTAGGTGCCTCCCGCGCCGCGACGGAGGTCGCCGGAGTCGGCGATGCGGGGGCAGGCGCGCTTGACGGTCTCGTAGGCGAGGCCAGTGGCTTCGGCGATCTGCTTGGGGGTGCTGTAGGGGTTGTCGCGGACGTAGGCGATCACGGTGGAACGGGTATCGCTGACGGCGTGTTCGCTGGCGGGTCCGGGCAGCAGGGCCCAGTTGCCGGTGTCCTTGTCGAACTGCATGGCGTGCTCGGCTTCGTCCACGTCGCGGCCGGTGACGTGGAGGAAGCCGTCTGCCTTGCCGCGGGCGCGCTTGAGGACGATGGTCGTGTCGGCGGCGCCCGCGAGGCCGTTGGTGCCGGACACTTCGGCGAGGAAGTCGTCACTGGCCTGCTTGCGGACATGGTGGACCAGGACGATGGCCACGCCGAAGTGGTCGGCGATCTTCTTCGGCCGTCCGACGGCGGCGTAGTCGGCGTCGTAGGCGGACACCCCGGGTGCAGCCTGACCGCGGACCTTGGCGAACACGTCGATGACGACCATGCGGGCGTCGGGGTGTTCGGTGAGCCAACCGGCGATCAGGTGGTCGCCGCCCTGGTTGAGCGGCGGGCAGGTGGTCTCCAGGTGTAGCGCGGCCGGGGCTTTGCGTCCGGCGAGCAGGTGCCCCATACGGGACTGGAGGCGGCGTGGGGTGTCCTCCAGGGCGAGGTAGAGCACGGGCCCGGCGTTGACGGCGATGGTGCCGAGGGCGGTTCCGCCGGCGGCGACCTGGAGGCCGAGGCCGAGGGAGAGCCAGGACTTGCCGACCTTCGGCGGTCCAGCGAGGACGGTGACGCCTTCGGCGAGGATGCCGGGGACAGCCCATTTCGGCTCGGGGAAGGTGGCTTCCATGAGCCGGTCAGCCGTCCACAGGCTGTGGAAGCCGGGCCGTGGCTGCTCGGGGGTGTCGTCCGGTTCCACGATGGGCGGTTCGGCGTCGCCTGGCGGGACGACGCGCAGGCGGGGCGGGGGCTGGGTCACCGGGGACTCCCTCTGATCACGAGTGGCGGGCTGGGATCAGGCGGCGAAGGTGCGGGGGCGGCGGGCGCCCCAGCGCAGGCCGGACGCGATGGTGCGGGCGGCGGCACGTGGGTCGTGGTTGACCTGGGCGGCGGCCTGCATCAGGTCGGCGGTGACTTCCTGCTCGCCGAGTTCGCCGCCGGCCACGAGCTGTCCGAGGGCGCAGGCGGCGGCGTAGAGGGCATCGTTGTGGTGGTCCGGCGCGCTGGTGACCGTGGCCAACTCTCGCTTGATGGCCGTGTGCAGGTAGCGGGAGCGGCGGTCGGTGCCACGCAGCGCGACCGTGAGCGGTCTGGCGGGCGGTTGCGGGGCGGGCTGGTGAAGGTCCGCGATCCAGGCCGGAAGCGGGGCAACCGGAGCCTTGCTGAGGACCTCGTAGCGGCCGCTTGGGGTGCTGCTGCCGGGGGCGACGACGTAGCCGCCATGGGCGCGGGTGTCGATCTTCCAGCCCAACCGCTTGCGGGTGGAGCGCAGTTCGGGCCCGTGCTCAGGGTGGGCGAAGTACAGGTGCGTGCCGCCGGAGGCAGTGCGGACGGTGAACGTGTGGGCGGGGTACGGCTGTCCGGCGCGCTCGGCGAGCACGGCGAGCACGTCGGTGCCGTCGGCCACCCCGGGTAGTGCCCACGCGGAGGGGCGGGCGTCGGCAGGCTTGGGGATGTCCAGGTCCACCACGACCAGCCGGGACGGGCCGGTGGCGAGGCCGATGTTGAATCCCTGCTGCCGCCACCAGGCGGCGAGGCTCTCGGGGTCGGTGGTGGCCTGGTGCTCCCAGTCGCGGACGGCGGGGGTCTTGTCGCCGGGGACCAGGGGGAAGACGTGCCAGCCGCGGCGGGCGGCGGCGAGGGCGTAGGCGAGCAAGTCGGGCACGGCGGTCCTCTCGGGTGGTGCGACCGGGCGAGCGGAGGCGATGTCACGCCCGCCCGGTCGGCTCGGTTCAGAACAAGGCGTCGGTGCTGTCGGCTTGCAGCTCGGCGAGGGCCTTGCGGTGCTCGCGCTGGGCGCGGGCGCGGGCGTTGTCGTGGCAGGGCCGGCACCAGGCGGCGAGGTCGCAGGCGCTCAACTTCGCCTGCTGATGGGCGGGCAGTATCAGCGCGTGCGGGTCCTTCGGCGCTGCGAGCAGCCGGACCGGTCCGGTGTGCTTGCTGATGAAGCCGCCGTTCTCGTGCTCGCAGCGGCCCTGTCCGGCGGCGTGCTTGTTGCCGCACTGCCCGGCGCACTGGCACCGGCCGCCGGACAGGTGGATGAGCAGGTCCCACAGCGGGAGCGGGACCACCGAGGGCGCGGTCATGCGGCCGTCTCCTGGTCGCCGTGGCAGGACCAGGGGGAGCAGCCGGGGGTGTCGGCTTCCTGGTCGGCGAGGGCGTCGAACAGGTCGCCTTGACGCTGGTGCCATTCGCCGCGGGTGACCTTGTCGATCGGGGCTTGGTCGAGTGGGAGCAGGCTGCGGTGCAGGTAGGGCTTCTGCTTGATGCCGCGCAGCTCGGTGGTGCGCAACTGGTGGTCGAACGCGACGGCGTCGCCCCATTCCTCGGGGTGGTGGTCGCGCAGCTCGCGCCAGGCGGCGTTGCCGTGGAACGGGCAGCCGATGCACGCGCTCTTGGGCGTGCTGCCCCACCCTTGGGCGGTGAGGTAGCGGGTGCAGTCGGTGCGACTCCATCCCTCCACCCCGCCCGGGGCGGGCAGGTGGAGCAGCGGGAAGACGTTGCGCAGGTACTGCACCGAGGCGTCCTTGGCGCGCTCGAACTCGTCCCGGCTGATCCCGATGGCCTGCTCGGCGAAGACGCCGGCCGGGACGGGGCGCGGGTGCGGGTAGCCGAGCAGGGCACGGATGGCCTGCTTGATGGGCTTGACCTTGTATTCCTCTGTGCACTGGCGCCGGACCATGGCAGCGTGCTTGCCGGTGCGGTCGGCGACGAACGCGGGGATGCGGACCCAAGCGCCGGGGTTGAGCGAGTCCGCGCGCAGGTTGCCCGTCACCCGGCCCGCGGTGCCGGTGGTGGCCTTGACGCGGATCACGGGGATGCCGGCGGGCTCGGCGACCTCGCGCACGAGCCGCTCGAAGTGCTCGTAGACGTGCCGGGGTTCCCATCCGGTGTCGGCGAAGACCGCGGCGTCGAAGCGCGGGATGCGGCCGTCAGCGGCAAGCAGCAGCAGGGTGGTGGACTGCACTCCGGCGCCGAGCGAGAGCACTCGCACCGCGGGCGTGTTGGCGGTGCTGGTCATGCTGCCCTCCGGGCTGTGGTGGCGGGGCGGTTGCGGTCCCAGCGGCGCTGGGCGGCGGGGTGCATGTGGTTGGCGTGGGCGAGGGCCCAGAGGTTGCCGCCGTGTTGCTTGGCCTCGTACATCGCTGCGTCGGCGGCGGCGAGCGCGGCCGAGAGCGACGGCACGGGCAGCTCTGCGGGGCGGACGGCGCCGACGCTGGCGGCGGTGTCCAGCGCGAGGCCCTCCCACGTGGGACCCGCGAGGGCGGCGGCGAGGGCGCCGAGTCGGTCGGCGATCCGCTCCGGCCGGACGGTTAAGGCGGCGGTGAACTCGTCGCCGCCGAACCGCCCGACGACGCCGCGGGGACCGGCCCACACAGTCAGGGCGGTGGCGGTGCGGGTCAGGATCGCGTCGCCGGCGGCGTGGCCGTGGGTGTCGTTGACCTGCTTGAAGCGGTCCAGGTCCACGAACACCAGCAGGCCGTTCGGGTGAGCGAGGGTGCGGGCGGCGGCGCGGGTGAAGCCATCGCGGGTCAGGACGCCGGTCAGGGGGTCGCGGCGCGCGGCGCGCAGGCGCGCCGTCAGTACGCCGGAGTGCACGGCCCATCCGGCAAGCGGGAGTGCCGCCGCGAGCACCGGGAGGTGCTGTGCGGCCATGGCGTTGCGGTGCATTCTGGAGTCCTCCAGCCGAATCGTTGGGATTGCTGCTGGGGGCGGCGGCCGGGGCTTCTTGGCAGGATCACCGGCCGCCGCGTGCTGCTTGGCGGGTCTAGAACGGGGGCTCCTCGCCCCCGCCGCTGTAGCCCGAGGTGACCCCGGCCGGGGCGGGGCGCGAGGTGTGCCACGGGTCGTCGGCCGCCGACGGCGCGGCGCTGCCGGGGCGCTGGGTCTTGGTGACCTTGGCGGTGGCGAAGCGCAATGAGGGGCCGATCTCGTCCACCTCGACGGCGAGCATGGCGCGGTTCTCGCCCTGGTCGTTCTTCCAGTTGTGCTGCCGCAGGCGGCCGGTGACGATCACGCGCATGCCCTTGGTCAGCGTCTCGGCGGCGTGGTCGGCGAGCTCGCGCCACGCGGTGCAGCGCAGGAACATGCCCACGCCGTCCTGCCACTGGCCGGTGTTCTTGTCGTAGGTGCGCGGGGTGCTCGCGACGGTGAACTTGGCCATCGCCGCGCCGGACGGGGTGAACTTCAGCTCGGGCTCATCGGTGAGGTTGCCGACGACGGTGATCGGGGTTTCTCCGACGGACACGGTTCCTCCGGTTGCTGCTGGCGGCAGGGTTGCCGTCGTTCTCGGGACACGGGGTCTGTCCGGTCCCCCGCACCGCCCCGGCAGGAAGCCGGGGCGGCACGGCCGGTTGGGCAGGCCGGGGGCGGCCCTTCAGCAGACGAGTTCGTCGGAGGCGAACTCCAGACCCTCCAGGTGCTTCGCGGCCTTGCCGAGCAGCACCGCACGGGCGGCCGGGTCCGAGTCCTCCTCGGCGTCGGCCAGGTAGGACAGGGCGGTGTCGATGTCCTCGGCGGCGTCGGCCAGGGAGCCGCCGAGCCGGGCCAGGCAGTCGCGGGCGTCGGCGAGCCGGTCGCCGAAGGTGTCCGGCGTGAGCGTCGTCGGGTCCAAGTCGTCCACCTCGCCCAGCACGTCGGCGAGCGTCTCGGAGTACCGGGCGTACAGGGACTCGAACGTGATGGGGCTGGTCATGGTGGTGCCTCCTCAGCGGTTGCGGTTGGTGAAGCGGTTGTCCACGCGGACGTTGACCCCGCCCCTGCTTCCGCCGGAGTGGGCGAGCAGGAAGACCAGGGCGAGGACGCCGAGCAGCAGGCCGATCGCGGTGGTGGCGGCGGCCAGGGCGGTGAACAGGAAACTCAGGCCCACGCCGGTCGCACCGAGCCCGATGCCGCCGGCCAGCAGCCGGGCGACGATCGGGTCCCGCAGCGGGCTGTAACCGCCGCTGGTCGGCTGCGCCGGCAGCGGGGCGGGCTGGTAGACCACGGCGGGCTGCGCGGGCTGGTGGTAGGGCACCAGCGGCGCTGCCGGGGTCTGCGGGAAGGCGTAGTGGGGGCGGCCGTCGGCGTCGTAGACGACGGTGGGAATCGGGGCCGGTATGTAGGGCTGCGGGCTGGTCATGGCTGGCCTCCTGACGGCTGGTCAGTGGATGGAGAGCGCGGCGTGGGCGACGGCGGCCAGGGCGTGGTTCACGTAGGGGGCCAGGCCCGTGGAGGCGACGGTGAAGCCGGACAGCCACAGCACGGCGGCGGAACCGGCGCCGACGCGGCCGTAGCGGACGGTGGCGACGGCGGCGATGCCGAGCAGCAGGGCGAGGGAGACGGTGAGGAGCACGGGTCTGGTCCCTTCGGTCAGGCGCGGGGCGTGCGGCGGGCGGGGGTGCGGTCGGCGCGTATCGCCGCGTTGCGGCGGGTGCGGGCGAGGTTGAGGAGGTGGCGTCCGTAGCGGATGCGCAGGCCGGTGGTGTCGCAGTGGCGGCACGGTTTGCCCCGGGTGGGGCGCCCCTTGCGGTCGGTCTTGAGCTGGTGGCCGATGCCGTTGCAGCGCGGGCAGCGTTTGAACGGGCTGGCCAGGCAGAGCGCGAGGTAACCGACGGTGAGCAGGAGTAGGAGCGGCATAGCGGCGGCGAGGATGCGCACTTCGGGCCTCCCAGGGCGGTTTTGGGGTGTGCCGGGGGAAGGGCGCTAGCTACTAGCGTCCTGATCAGGCGTGTTATGGGGTGCTAGCGGGGGTGCTAGGTCTAGCGGGTGCGGGTGCTAGACCTAGCGCCGGATCGGATCGCTACTTGCCCCGCTCCTTGTCGCGCAGCGTGACCGCGCCGGCGATGTCGGCGCGGATGATGCCGCGCCGGTTGGCGCCCTTGCCGCCCTCGGGGGTCAGCCACACCTGCCCGGTGTTGATCCCGTGCGGCTTGAGCGCGGCGGCGAGCTGGTCGGGCGCCCATCCGCCGTAGACGTCGGGCCGCAGCACGGCCAGGCGCGCGGTCACGGTCTCCGACCACGCCTTGGCTTCGCTGTCTGGGACCACCGCGAGGACGTCGGCGAGCAGGTCGTAGGCGGGTGCCGTCTCGGTGACGGTGTCGATGCCGGCGGCGTAGCCGGCCAGGGTGCCTGCCCGCAGCCGGGCGGCCCGGCCGCGGGCCGCGATGGCCCTGGCCTTGGGCACGTCGACCTCGACCGTGCGCACGATCCGGGCGTCCGCGCCCTCGCCGACGAAGTAGCAGATGCCCTTGTCAGCCCACGCGAACGTAGTGGCGCGGATGCCGTTCTTGTGCGCGGAGGTGCCCAGCACCATGTCATTGGCGGTGTGGTCGAGCACCTTCATGCACCAGCGGGCCACCGCGTTCGCGCCGATGCCGGTGGGCAGGGACTTGGCGTCCGGGCGCTGGGTGGCCAGCAGCAGCACGATGCCGGTCGCCGGTCCCCGCTTGACCAGGTCGGTGCAGATCTCCTCCAGCTCAGCGCCGTGCTTGGGGTGCTCGAACCACTTCTGGCACTCGTCCACCCCGATCACGATCGGGTGCAGGCCCAGCGTCGGGTTCGACGCGAGCGCGCTGGTCACCTTCGACTCGGGGCACAGGTCATCCGGCAGGGCGCGGATCACCTTGGCCCGGCGCCGCAACTCCTGCTGCACCGCGCGCATGTCGGCCACCGCGTGCTCGATGTCCTCCTCTTCCTCGCCGGCGCGGTGGCGCACCGACACGGCATCCCCGACCGCGTCGAGGTCGCCGGTGCCCTTCAGGTCGTAGGTGTGCAGCTCGGCGCGGGGGTCGAGGGCGGCGATGAGCAGCAGCAGGCGCAGCAGGAACGTCTTGCCCATGCGCGGGATCGCTCCGATCACCCCGGCGATGTACATGAGCGTGATGGAGACCCAGCGTCCGCGCTGGTCGGTGGAGAACGCGGCGGGCTTGAACAGGTCCACCGTGCCCGAGGTCATGAGCGGCCAGGTGGGCTGCTTGGCCTTGTTCATGTCCTGGTCGCCGACCCACAGCAGCATGTGGCCGGGGTGCTCGCCGGGCATCGGCTCGGGCCACACGCACCCGAGCGGGCGGCGCAGACCGGACGCGAGCTTGTCGCGCTTGTCCATGACCTCGGTCACCGTGACGCCGTGCGGCAGCTCCACGTCCGCGCGCCAGCCGGGGCCGTCGCGGGTGATCGGGGCGGTGAACACGATCCGCCCGCCCTTGCCCAGAGCGCGGCCGATCTCCGCGATCCCCAGCACCGCGAGGGCCTTTTCGACCACCTCGGAGGTGAGCCGCTGCACCGTGGGGCGGGTGACCGCACGGGAGATCAGCGGCTTGTCGGCAGGTGCCCCGATCACCCCGAACACGGTGACCAGCGCGCCGGCCACGGCCAGGTGGACCAGGCCCGGGGTCAGACCCCAGACGACCAGCGCGGCAACCAGAGCGAGCACGGCGGCCACACCCAGGGTCCAGCGGCGCCACACCACCCGCCCGTCACGACGGCGCAGCAGGTCCAGGTACAGGCGCGCGTCCTCGTCGTGCACCGCCGACAGCCGCAACGGCTGCGCCTCGGCGTCGGTCACCCACCGGCCCACCCAGCGCGCCGCACGAGCCATGCCGCGCGGCGAGCGCCCGGCGAGCACCGCCGCGTACAGCGGGGCGCGGACGGCGTGGAACCCGGCGGTGTGGCCCACGTGCCGTGCCAGCCACCCGGCGGCAGTCTTGAACTCCGCAGCCGAGCGCAGCCACCCGGGGATGATCGGCCGCAGCCGCTCCGCCTTGACCTTCTCCAGCAGCGACGGATCAGCCGGAGCAGGAGCGTCCACGTACACAGACGGGCCGTCCTCGTCCGTCTCGGTGACGACGTCGAGCGGCGTCGTGTACCGCGTAGGTGCGCTGGTCGGAGTGTCGGTGCTGGTCAGGTCGGCTTCGAGTCGGGCGAACAGCTCGCGCTCGCCCTCGTTGTCGATGGGGTCGTGATTCACTGAACTGTCCTTCTCTCAAGGAGTGATCCGGATGGAGAGGGGTGCAGTCGCCGGGGCACGGCAGCTTGGTAGGCAGGGCGTGCCCCGGCGGTGGAGCTAGGCCGCAAGCGAGTCCGGGCCGGAGCCGGGGTCCAGGTGGGCGATGGCGAACTGTTCGGTGAGGGCGAGGAATTCGCCGGTGGCCTCGTAGAAGGCTCGGACGAACGGCAGGGCGTCGGCCGGGGTGTCGGTGACCGGCAGCATGATCCGCAGGACCACATCGCCGCAGGTCATCGCGAGCAGCGGGCCGAACTGGTCGCACTCGACGTCGACCGAGCCGACCTCGGACGGGTACAGGTTGAAAGTCGCGTACACGGTGGTGCTCCCTTCGGTGGTTGGCGGGTCAGGCTGCGGCGGCCGGGGCGGCGTCGAGGACGGGCGGCAGGTAGCCGATCAGCCGGACGCGGATACCGTCGGTCTGGCCGAAGACCTTGACCGCGGCGAAGTCGGAGAACGCGACCAGTTCCGAGTTCTCCGGGTTCAGGCCCAGGGCCTCGCGCCACATCTCGAAGCCGGCCGGGTCGTTGTGGACGTTGATGGTCAGTCGCTCCCCGACCGGCGAGGACGACACGTCGAAATCGGCGGCGGGCAGGTTGGGGTACTGGTCGATCAGTGCCAGCAGGGTGCGAACGGTGCTCGCCTGGCGGTGCAGCGGGGTACGGGTCGGGCTGGTCATGATCGTGGCTCCTCTGCTGGTCAGCGGGTGAAGAGATCGAAGTCGGTGACCTGCGGGCCGCGCAGGCCGCTGCCGTGGCGGACGTCGGCCAAGACCCGAGCCTGAACGGCGGCGTGGTCCTCGCCGGGCCGGACCGCGACGGTGCCGGAGAAGAAGTGCTGTTCGCCGGTGGTGTTGTCGAAGACGGTCAGGTTGTAGTGGTGGCGCTCGGTGCTGGCCATGGCGTGGGAGTCCTTCCGGGTCACGGGGCGGCGGGGACGGCGTGAAGCGCGGGGGCAGTGCCGGTGCGCTCGTTCAGGAGCAGGTCCCGCAGCATGCGCCCGTTGGCGGCGGAGGTGCGCAGGGCCTTACGGATGCGCTCACCGGTCAGCTCGGAGTCGGGCCAGGCGGCTGTCTCGGTCCGGGCCTGGTCGAGCAGTTGGGTCCGCGTGCGAGTCGGGACGACTGTGCGGGCGGCGGCGGGGACCTGGCCGGTAGCCGGTCGGGGCTGACGGACCGGCTTCACCACCGCAGCAGGGGACGGTGCAGGCTGTGCGGGCGGGGTGCTGACGGGGGCAGCCGGGGCGGGAATCAGCTGGTCAGGTATCGACTGGTCTGCGGTAGAAGATCCTGATTTGCCGGAGTCGGGGCGGTGGTGCAGGACCTTAGCCACCAGGTCGGAGCCGAAGAAGATGGAGCCGACCGGCAGCGAGGTGCCGAGCAGGACCAGGGCCCAGTTCGCAGGGCCCCAGTCGGCCAGTCGGATCCGCGAACCGTCGGGGGCGGTCAGCCCGTGGACGTAGTTCAGGACCAGCGAAGCCAGGGTGTAGGCAGCGAGCACCCGCAGCGCGAACCGGCGCGGCGAACCCTTACGGCCCTCGCCGATCTCGTCCGGCAGGACCAGCGTCGCCACCAGGGCGAGCGCCATCAGCCCGTCCACCACCAGCGGGTAGACCACGGCGGCCGTGTGGTCCGCGCCGATCGTGTGGGCCACGTCCCGCAGCGCGTTCCAGGAGACGCGGAACGCGAGCAGGACCACGGCCAGTAGACCGGCGACCAGGAAGCCCTTGCCGGTGCGGCTCATCGCGCACCCCCGAACCAGGACTTCAGCACGACCAGGACCACCAGGTAGGTCGCGGCCGTGGCCACGAACCCCCACATCCCGAAGTGCCAGCAGTTCCACAGCACCACGCCGGCCGCGATCCCGGCCGTCCACTTGGCGCCCTCGCGGTCGCCCGAGCCGCCGCGGCGTCCGCGTCCGCTCTCGACGTAGATGACCTGACGCTTCATGCTGCTGCTCCCTTCTTGGCGTATCGGGTGGTGCCGCTGACGAACGGCGCGGTTGCCGCGAGGATCTCGACGCGCCCTGCCGGGCTGAACCCGCCCCGGATGCCCTGCCGCTCCTCCGAAGCGAGCGCCTCGCGCAGGCAGGCCATCCGCACCGGGCAGCGCGAACACAGCCCGAACGCGATGTCCGCCGACCTGCTGTCGCCCGGGTCCGGGAAGAACACGTCCGGGTCGACCTCCGGCGAGGCACAGAGCGCGCCGCGCAGCGGATTGGCGAAGGCCGACGGAAGCGCGCGGGTCTCGAAGCGGGCCTGACGCTCCGACAGGCGGCTGATGGAACCGAGAATCGGCAGGTGCGTGCGCGGGATGGCCATCACGCCACCTCCGCGAACTGCGCCACCGAGCGAACTCGATTGGCCGGGCGTCGAAGCGGCATGCGCGCCGTCCGCATCAGTTCCACGGCCACCAGAGCCGCGGTCGGGTCGTCCTGCTTCAGGTCCGCCAGAACATCGGCGGCGGCGTCCAGCCGTGCCGAACGCTCGGCGGCCGACTCGCCGGGCACCCCGGCGAACAGCTCGAAGTCCACACCGAGAGCCGCGCCGAGGCCGGGCATGTCGGCCCCCAGGGGCGCACGGTCGATCGCGGTACTCGTTTCGCGCTCCCGGACGACCACCGCATTGGGCGGTACGTCGGGGCAGGACGCGAGATATCCAGGCATGATGAAACTCCCTGAAATGGGCGATGAGCGGCGTACTGACTTGGCGGTTGGGCGCCGCTTCATCGCGTTGACGTGGGATTCCGTCTCGCATGACCTAGATTGCTCTAGGTGTATTAGGGTGTCAACCCCTTCGGCCTAGATGTCTTGGGACACCCGAGGGCCTACGCTGGGGCACATGACTCTCGCCGAGGACAGCCGCCCGCCGTACGTGCAGGTGGCGGACACCATCCGGGCCCAGATCGTGTCAGCGGAGTACGGGCCAGGAGCCAAGCTGCCGTCTGTCCGCGATCTCGCGAAGCAGTTCGGCATTGCCGAGATGACGGTGAACGCCGGCCTGCGCGTGCTTCGCGAAGAGGGGCTGATCACTGCCACGCCGGGGCGTGGGACGTTCGTCCGCAAGGACGCCAAGGTGCCTGCGCCTGAGCGGGATGTACGCGAGTTGGTTGACCATCTCGCCTCCCAAGTCAAGGAACTGACGGATCGTGTAGCCGCGCTGGAGGGAAAGTCCCCCTCCTCACCGGCTGTTGACTAACCATCAGGCATGACTAGGCCCTGACATCAGTGACACCGGCGGTGTCAGCTGGGGGTAGTTCGCCTGTCACCAACCTGTCCCCCACTTGAACAGGGCCGTAAGGGCTACGACGGGGCGCCGGACAAACCGGGTGTCACCTGCCTGTCACCTCTCCTGTCCGAGCAGTCCTTGCTGAAAGACTCAGGTTGAAGCACCACCCACCAGGGAGGGCACCATGAGCAACGACAGGCCCGCTTGGGCGCAGCGCATCGCCAACGAGCGCACTGCCCGCGGCTGGTCGCAGCAGCAGGCGATCGCAGCGCTTCGCGCGCACGCGCCGAGTGAGCTGGTAGCCGATGCCTCACTGCTCCGCCAGTGGAAGCGCTGGGAGGCCGGGGAGATCAAGCCCAGTGACTTCTATCAGCCGATCATCGCTTCCATGTTCGGCACCGTGACTCACGCCATTTTCCCTGTTGCCGGTCGCCGGGAGGGCGATGCCGAGATCGTGGCCGTGAGCGGTATGGAAACGCTGGACATCATCAGCCGACTCCAGGCGTCTGACGTGGACAACGCGACCATGGAAGCCCTGCGGATCACCACCGACCGTCTGTGCTCCGAGTACGCCCTTCTCCCGGCGCCGCAGCTCCTGATCGAGGGGCGCAACTGGCTTCAGCGCGTGCTCGCACTCCGCGCCCAGCGGCTGACGCTCTCCCAGCACCGTGAGGTTCTGTCCATGGCCGGGTGGCTCGCCCTGTTGGTCGGGTGCGTGGAATACGACCTGGGGGACAGGCGCGGAGCCGAAGCGACCCGCCGAGCTGCTCTGTCGATCGGGAGTGAAGCGGAGCACGCAGGCATCCAGGGGTGGGCCAGTGAAATGCGCGCCTGGTTTGCCCTGACTACCGGCGACTACCGCGGCGTCATCGCCGCGGCGCAGGCCGGCGGCGAGGTCGCCGCCCATCAGGGCGTGGCGGTCCAGCTTGCAGCCCAGGAAGCGAAAGCATGGGCCCGACTCGGCGACCGGAGGCAGACTGAGGTCGCCTTGGATAAGGGCCGACGCCTCCTCGAAGGCATGCCCTACCCGGAGAACCTCGATAACCACTTTGTGGTTGACCCCGCGAAGTACGACTTCTACGCCATGGACTGCTACCGCATGCTGGGCGAGAACCGCATGGCTGAGGTCCTCGCCGGTGAGGTGATCCGCGCAAGCACAGACTTCGATGGCGCGGAGCGCTCCCCGATGAGGATCGCAGAGGCCCGGCTGACGCTCGGTGTCGTCGCTGCGCGGGATGGCGACCTTGATGGTGCTCTGAACTACGGCGAATGGGCCCTGCGGGGGGATCGGCAGTCGCTCCCCTCGCTGCTCATGGTGAGCCGTGAGCTAGCAACGATCGTAAATCGCGACTACGCCGACGCTCCGCAAGGTCGGGCCTACCTCGATCACCTCACAGAGCTGAGCCAAGCGCCCCACTAAAGCCCCTGGGCACCCGACCCCGTTTGATCACCTGCTTGCCCCCCCGGAGGCGAGCAGGAACGTCGGGTGCCAAGCATTTCTCGTGGCTTGAGACCTAGGGATGGCTGGTTTTAGGGAGTATCAGCAGTGGCCGGAATGAGTGATGGATAAAAATTGTTAGTACCTCATCATTGCTTCACGGAATTTTGTGCTTTTTCTCCGAAGCGCTCCATGAGCCACTCAATTATCTCTTCGGCAAGCTCGTAATACTCCCAAGCTTGCTGCCGCGACATGCCCTGCTGCTTGCCGTGTGCCACATCATTGCGAATGCCGATCAATGCATTCAGGCTTGCTCGCCGCTCCTCTTGAGCCAACAATCCATCCAGCTCATTTGCCCAGGTCGCATTGAAACGCTTAACGAGCTTCACGAAGGCATCTGAGCTAAGGTTTGGCATTCGATCCAACCACGAGTGGGCGAACGATTGCACCTCACCCCAAGCATTTCGGGTACAGTACTCCCGTAGAATTACCTGCGTAGCCTGCTCCAGGAAACCGGAAACTCGGACGCAGAGGTATCTGCCCAGGTCGCTCGCGATTTCCGGGTCATCAATTGATCGCGGATCGGCACGGATATAGAGATCCTCGAGCGACTTCTTCAGTCGGTCCACCTGGGCCCGGGCCGCAGCAGAGTGATTCGCCTTCTTCCGAGTCATCGGATACTTCCGAAGGCTTCCTTTGCCAACGTCAGGCGACGCGTAACGCGATCTTCATCTGCTGTGGCGCGGGCAATGGCGCTCGTGAAGTCCGCATTTCCAAGCAGCGACTCACGAGCCTCCACCAATTTCTGCGGCTCTTCAACCGGCCCGGCCTTGAGTCGATGCGCCAAACCGACGAGGACTGCGTCTGCGAAGGCCGCGTTCACCTGGCTCTCTGCCCGGAGCGCGCGCCTGCCGAGTGTGGAACTGGCGAGGTCGCAAGTCTCGTGGAAGGCCTTGCGGAGGCCATCCTTGGACAGCCCCTCTAGATCTCTGTGAGCAGACAAGAAGTCATTCAGGAAGGCCTTCAGAGGCCTCTTATATTTTTCTTCTTCTTCAAAGAAAGCCAGGAAGCGAAGGATTAGTTCCTGATCCTTCAGTCGCTCCGACGGAGGCCCATAGATCTCCCTCCACTTGGGATAGCTATTGAGCTCTCGAAGTAGTTCGACGAGTTCGCCGTGATACAGAGCAACCCTAATCTCTTGCGGGTAGAGATTAGTGCCGCCAGTATTCAGGCGCTCAAACAGCGAGTACACACTCTCATCTCCCCCAAGAGAGCGGTTGTACTTGACGATCGTGGCATGGATGAAAGTATTGTCCAACAACCTTCGCTGCTCGTCATCCAGCGTTTCGTACGTAAGCCCCTTGAAATCCTCGCCGACATTCTCCAGTCGGAACTCAACTTCTGGAGCATACCATCCGCTAAAGAATTTCTGGAGAGTGCGCAAGCGCTGCTGGCCATCGAGTACGAGCAGCTGCTTGTTAGATTGCTGGACGAGAAAGATCCCAGGGATCGGGAATCCGAGAAGCAGCGATTCGATAAATCGGTCCATCTGGGTTTTCTTCCAGACGAACTTTCGCTGAAAGCCCGATAGGTCCGATTCCGGATCTGCCAACGGGTCAAAATTTGGTACAACGATGTCCTCTTGATTTAGCCTGCGCACTAGGCCGTGAACATCGAAGTCGGTTCCAAAGTAGGAGAGGGGCTCCAGGCCAGAGATCGCCAGGTCGCGATCTTCCTCGTCAAGGTCCACCCCGCCGGCCTGCAACTCGACATCGTCGGGGCCTTCCTCGGTCTCGCTAGCGCCCGCTGCCATGGTGCCTCCTTGCGCCCCCACCAGGGGAGTACTCAGTCGTGTATCTCGAGCCGCCTCAGCGCTAACTTACCTGTAGGGGGACGCAGTCGAGGCGGATCCGGCCTTCCAGGTCCCCCGCGCGAAGGCCACAGTGTTGGGCACACGCTCCTCCACTCGGGACGCTGGAGCCCGGGGCAGCGCACAGCTATGGGCGACAGCTCACCCGCGGGGACATCCGAAGTCTGTCCCCCATGTCCCTGTGTCCCCGATGTGGCTCTGAGCTGGAAAGACCGTCGGGGACACAGGGGACGGCATTGACGGGGCGCGGCCGGACTCTGCTTGACCACTTACTGATCAGTTGGTGGTCAAGCCGGAACCTTGGGTGCGGCACACCTTCCCGGGCTCTGAACATCCGATCAAGATCACCAAGGCCTGAACGAACCGAGTTCCCGAAACGGCCGCCGAGCAGTTCCGGCGCTGCGATCATCGAGAGGTGAGTTCTATTCCGCTCTGGGTGCCCCTCTTGGTCGCCGGCATCGGCGTGGCGGGCACGCTGGCCGCTGGGATCATGGGTGCGCTGATCACGCATCGTTGGTCGGAGCGCCGTGAAATTGCCGCCTGGGCCCGCGAGCGAGAGCGCGAGCACGAGCGATGGGCTCGCGAAGACGAAGCCCGAACGTTCGAGCAGCGGAGGCACGCCTACCTGGAGTTCTATGAGGCCGTGAAGTTGCTCGCCAGGACTGCCTATGACCACTGCTACGGCTTCACGGAGGAGCCAGAGCTGCTCGAAGGATGGCAGTCCGATGCGTTCGCGAAGCTTTCACGTCTGCAGTTCTACGCCGACCGGCCCGTGTCAACAGCCGCATCGGCTGCTTACGGCGCCGCTTGGTCCTGGGGCACTTACGGCAAGCACAACGATCCCGATGACCCTGGCTTCTACGAGCGACAGCAGAAGTACGAGGACGCCGAGCTGGCCATGGTCCTGTTGATGCGGCAGAGCCTGTCAATCCCAGAATCTGACCTGACGCTCCCGCCTCCGGGCTACAGCTACGGCGATCAAGACCCCGCGCAGGAGCAACTCCCCGAAGCCTCCGAGGCTCGACAGTTGAATCACCGGCCTGAGCAGCCTTGAGCACTCTGCACCGAGGGACACGGTCTTACACCAACGCGTACACCAACAGCGACAGACAGCCACCGACTCCGACGACCGGTGACGCAACCCGCTTCCATCACGTTCTCGCAGTTCAGAGGCCATATCGCGGCCTGAAAAGCGGAAGGTCGCCGGTTCGACCCCGGCCCTGGCCACCTTGTTCGACCAGCAGAAGCCCCGAGCGGAGTAGTCCGGCCGTGGCTTTTTCGTTTCTGCTGACGGCAACACGACGGCGGACGCGTGGGGGTGGATCGCCGGGCTCTCGATTGATCCGAGCGACGTCAGTGGGTGCCGAGCGCTGACAACCGGTCGGGGAGGTTGGCAGCCGTGTATTCGGCGGCCACGTTGAACCGGCAGGCGCAGCCTGGGCATTCGGCGTCGCCGAAGACGTAGGCGATCCCGTCCGCAAGCGTGTCCTGTCCGTCGCGAACCGCCGTCTCGTGCATCCATCGCCCGATGCCTTCGAGGGCCCGGGGGACCGCCGGCCGCAGGTCCCGCCGGTCCACATCCCCGAGGTTCCAGTCTCTGATCGCCGAATAATGTCCGTAGTTCCCCACGGCGATCGTCACTTCCACGGCGCAGTTGGGGCAGCCCAGCTGGAAGAAATCATCCGTGAAGTCCCCCAGGACAGCGCTCCAGTGGTACTGCCCTCTGACCGCGAGCAGGTGCAGGAAGGTCGGAAGGTAGTCGTCCGGCCGCGCCTGCAGGTGCCGGTCCAGAAGCGGTCCGAACTCGGCGATCACGTCAGCGCAGTCCGCCAGCAGGTCATCGCAGCCATGGGGACCCGCCACGCGGGCGATGATCGTCCCAGCAAGCCCACGAGCACGCGCACTCGTCGGCGCGAGACGCACCAGGGTTGGCAGAGCGGCGAAGCCGGCCGGGAAGACAAGATCGCCCTCCAGGCACAGCCGGTAACCGAGCTCGTCCCACGCTTCGAGGTCATCGCGGTGCTCCACCCGTGCCAGCAGCTCAGGGACGCGATCCACCTCCCCGAAGCAGTCGCGCATCCTTGCCCGGTCCACCACGCAGCCATTCAACAAGATTCGGACGGTCGCGGCCCAGGCCCGGTGCCGCAAGGGTGTGCTCCCGGGCAGCTCAACACCCGATTCGCTCTGAGGGAGACCCGGGCAGCTGCCCACCGGCAGACGGTTCAGCTTTTCCGCGGCCTTCGGAACACCAGGCTGAGCAACGTGAAGACGGCCGCACCGAACAGCAGCCCGCCCCACTGCGCTCCGACACCGGTCGAACCCACGCGATGGGCCGCCATCCGGTACGCCACGGAGCCGAGAGCGCCGGAGATCAGGAAGATCGGCAGGCCGCGCAGCACGGACCGGCGTAGCGGGCGGGCATCGTCTGACGTCATGCGAGGGATTATCCACACGTGCCCGCCGGTATTCAGTGGCCGGGCTCCGTACGGGTGTGAGAACGTGCCGGGCATGACGATCTCGCTCTGGAGCGATGCCGCGTAAGCGGCCTGCGGCGGTGCGCGCCGCGATGACTCTGCGCGTGCCAGCGGATGTGCGGCTGTCGGTGGTTGACGGAGTGTCCGCTCGTACCGTCGCCGAGATTCAGCGTTGGGAGCGGGCGACGGGGTGTCCCGGCAAGGTCGCGACGGACCTGCGCTTCTGGAAGCGGGAGGCCGCCCGGATGTGCGGGCGCGGCTGGCGTGGGCTGCACGTCAGTGCGTACGACGCCGGCTATCTGGGCTGTCCCTGTTGTGACTACGAGTCCCCGGAGGGGCGCGCCGGCCTGGAGCGGGTGATGCGGGCGCTGTCCCGGCGTGGGCGCAGGGAGCTGGCCGCCGTCGTGGGCGCCGTCGACGCGCGGGTGCTGGCCCGGACTTACGGCGAGGAACCCACCCAGCCCGGCTGGTGGGACCGTCGCATGTGACCACGGGGCCTCGCGAACCGGGCGTCAGGGCTGACGCGCGGGGGCCCAGCGGGCGAAGTGGTCGAGGAAGTCGGGGAACTCGGCCCGGGCCGCCGTCTGGGCCTCCGTCCAGGTCCGGCGCCCGGTCGGCGCGAAGCGCCGGGCGACGCGGACGAGGTCGTGGTTGCTGTCGGTCTCCAGCGAGGCGTCGATCCCGTCCGGGCTGAGGACGTCGGCGATGCCCCAGAGGAAGCCGGCCAGATCGGAAGCCAGCAACTCGGGCATCGACCAGGGGCCGAGGGCGACGACCGGCTGTTCCTCGATGCGGACACCGGGGCGGGCGAGCCAGAAGGTCACGCATTCCTCTTCTTCCTCTCCCGTCAGGGCGAAGGCGAGGAAGTCCTGGGCCGCGATGCCGGCGCGGGGCCGGAGCTCGGCGAACCAGGCGTCCATCCATGCCGTCGGCAGGAAGTCGGGGAGAAACCGCAGGCCCACGCCGTCGGCTTCGATCGGGATGTCCGCCAGGGCTCGCAGAGCCTCGGGCAGCGAAGGAATCTGTGGCTGCGTCACCCGCAGGAGGGTACGCCTCCGCTTCGGGCGCTGTTGCGAGGCGGTGACATCAGCCCCATAGATCCACGATCTTCCGTTGACAGGCTTCTCGTATCGCACCGAGCGGCACTCCAGCGGCTCCGGCACTCGCGACCACCACCGACCAGGAAGAGGCTTTGCCATGTCCGTCCGTCACCGCCGCACTGCCGCCGCCGTCGTGATCGCCGCCGCTGCCGTGGCCGGAGCCTTCGCTCCCGCGATCGCCAACGCCGCCCCGCAGGCCACCTTCCTGAACGGCACCGCGGGCAACCACCTGACCATCAGCAACGGCACGCCGTGGGTGGTCATGAACGGCACCCGCGTGAACTTCGGCACCGATGTCCGGGACCTCGCCTGGAACCCGAGCGGGACCAAGGCTGCGTTCGTCGACAGCCAGGGCAATCTCGACGTCGCCAACCCGAACGGCACCGGCCGCGTCGTGGTCGCCAAGAACCCCGGCGGGCAGACCTGGTCCCACCCGACCTGGCAGGTGGCCAAGGCCTACCAGGGCGACGAGGTCCCGGCCAAGGACAACCTGATCTTCGTCGCCTCCAAGGCCGGCGTCACCCGCCTGGAGACGGTCCCCGCGACGGCCCGCAACGGCAAGCCCGCCCAGCTGTCGCTGAACGCCTACTTCGGCGAGGGCAGCACCCCGCTGCCGACCACGGCCAACAACTGGCCCAACTCGGGCGGCGACGTGGGCACCATCGTGTACGACAACGCGAAGACCGGCGAGGTCTACATCCGCGACGACTACCTGCGTCAGCAGGGCGGCTCCTTCGTCAAGGGCTCCGAGCCGGCACTCTCCCCGAGCGGTGAGGAGATCGTCTTCGTCCGGTCCGTCGCCGGGCACGACCACATCTTCGAGACGAGCCTCACGGACTCGAAGCACGTGGCCCACGACCTCACGCCGCACGCCACGACCAACTACACCGAGCCGACCTTCTCCCCCGACGGCCGCACCATCGCCTTCCGCACCCCGACCGGGATCGACACCATCGGTGACAACGGACGCGGCGCGCCGGTCCAGGTCTCCAGCTACACCGGGCTTGCCGCCTACCGCGGCTGACACTCCAACACTTCCGCCGCACGCCCACGACGCCCGAGGGCCCGGAACCGCCGTACCGGTTCCGGGCCCTCGGCCTCGTCCTGTCCCACCCCGCGCCCCCGTCGCCGACCGGCGGTCATCGGCGGTCACCGGGCCCGCAGCGCGAGCCGGGCGCACAGCCCCGCGATCGGCAGTTCGAGCAGCAGCGCCAGGAACCAGGCCTGGGTGAGCTCCGCACCATGGGAGGTCATCACGTCGAACCAGGCGTCCATCAGCAGCAGCGCCGCCGTCGCGCTCGCGGTCAGTGCGGCGCGGCCGTCGCCGCGGCGGAGCAGCAGGCCGGTGGAGATCAGACCGGCCGCCTCCAGGACGTCCAGCCCGACCCAGGGCCACTCCCCCGACGCGGCCAGCACGCCCATCCACGGGACCAGGGCGACCCCCATCAGCACCAGCAGCGTGGGCAGCGAAGGCAGCTTGGGCAGGGCGGGAAGCGCCGCCGTCCGCGCCGAGAAACCCGCACCGTCGTGTATCGCGACCGAGCTCGCCATGACTCCCCCACCAGAGCTTTCACACCGTCAACCCGCTTGTCGGGCACAGTGATCAGCCTGCTCTGACGGAGGCGCGAAGTCGGTGGCTCCTACCGCCGAATCGTGGGTGGTGCCAGGTACACCCCACTGCGGGAGCGAGCTCCAGCCGGGGGTGGTCCGGGCCTCAGTCGAGGCGTGCCAACAGAGCCGGACGCAGGCCCTCGGCGTCGACTCCGAGGGCGGCGAGGACGTCGACGGCCGCCGGTTCCGACTCGCTGGGACCGACCGCGAGCAGGGCGAGCAGCATGTGTTCGGTGCCGAAGCGCTCATGACCGAGGGCCTTCGCCTCGCGCAGAGTCTGCGTCAGCGCCTCCTTGGCGTGGGCGGTGTAGGCGGGACGCGGGAACTGGAACGCGCCGGCGCCGAAGCTGTCGTCCGCGCGCCGCTGGATCTCGGCGACGTCGATGCCGAGGGAGGCGAGCGCATCCCTCGCCTGCTGACCGCCGCCGGCCGCGATGCCGGCCTCGTCGAGCAGCCGGACCGTCGCCGCGCGGGCGCGGTCGAGCTCGACGCCGCTTTCGGCCAGCAGCGTGCCTGCGGTGGCCTCGGGCACGGCGATGAGGCCGAGCAGCAGGTGCTCGGTGCCCATGAAGTCGTAGCCGGCCGCGACCGCCTCGTCCTGGGCCGCGACGATGGACCGCTTGGCCCGGTCGGTGAAGTACTCGAACACGTCAGTTCTCCTTGCCCGTCGCCTTGCGCCTGCTTGCGTGCTTCTCGTGCACCGACTGTCGGCTGACCTGCAACGCGGTCGCGATGCTCTGCCAGGTCCAGCCCTGCTCCCGCGCGTTGTCCACGTGCAGGCGTTCCAGCTCCTCCAGCAGTCGGCGCAGCGCGACGACGGCGCTGAGCCCGACGGCCGGATCCTTGCCCGTGACCTGGCCGATGAGATCGGCGGCCGGACGCTCCTGCTCCGAAGGCTCCATGTCTGTCAGGGTAACCTGACAGACATGGCAGCTGTCAAGGAATCCTGACACGAAGGATGCGCCGACGCCCTCCGGACGGACGAGTCAGGTGAAGTCGGGCGGAGTCAGACGGAGGGCCCGCGGAAAGCCCGCGGAAGGTCAGCCGAGTCGGCCGGAGAGCCAGAGGAGCGCGTCGGGGAGCATGGTGCGCCAGACGTCGGTGGTGTGGCCGCCACGGGCCACGGTGAGCAGTTGGTTGGGCCGGGCGTGTGGAGCACGGAGAGCAGGGCCTTCGCCGCCGGGACGGTGCCGGGGTCCTGGGCGCTGCCGGCCATCAGCAGGGCGATGTCGGGCTGCTTCTTCTCGTGCCGCAGCAGCTCGTAGGGGTTGTTCGCGCGTGCCAGCACCGGATCCCTGAGCACCAGCGGCGCCTCGGGGGCGTTGTAGCCGGAGAGGCTCACCGCCGCATGGAAGACGCCGGGGTGCTGGACGGCGAGGTTGACCGCGCAGTACGCCCCGGCCGAGTAGCCCATCAGCGCCCAGTTGTGCGGGCCGCGCGCGGTACGGAAGTTGGCGGCGATCAGCCGGGGCACGTCCTGGCTGAGCCAGGTCGCGGTCCTGGCCGCGCCCGGCACGTCCGCGCAGCCAGGGTCGACGCCGCCGGGCAGCACGTTGAGCTTCGCCGCGACCAGGATCATCGGCTTGACCTTGCCGGCGGCCACGAGCGGCGCCATCGCGTCCTGGATCTTCATGGAGCCGAACCAGGCCTGCGGCGTTCCCGGCGTCCCCGGCAGCAACTCGACGACGGGGAAGTCGGTGTGCGCGTAGGCCGGGTCGTCGTACTGCGGCGGGAGCCAGACGTAGAGGCTGCCCACGACACCCGACGCCGCGCCCCGGGCGGAGGTCTGCAGCACGCCCGGCAGATAGGTGCGGAAGCGCAGCTTCTCGGCGCCGTGCCCGTCGGAGACGCCGGACACGCCGCCGCCGACGTTGGTGGCGGTCGCGGACTGGTCCGCGTCGCCGCCGAACAGGTCCTCCCAGTTGTCGTAGAAGGGCCCCATGGAGTTGTTCACGTAGACCAGGACCACGACCACGGCGGCGATCTGGCTGAACATCGTCGCGCCCAGCCGTCCGGCGTAGCGGACCGGGCGCGGTCCGGGTATCCGGTTCCAGACGAAGGCCAGCAGGGCCATCGTCGCCACCAGCACCAGAAGGGTGACGGCGAAGAACGGCGTCCCGGTCAGACTCATGTGGGCCCTCTAGCTCGTGCGCGTGCTCGCGTGGCGGCATGTCCACGCCGCGCGCAGCGTATCTGGGAGAACCCTGGGAACCGGGGACCGCACGGCAAACTCTTGCCGAACCCTCACTGGACCACTCGGGGGCTCTGACCAGGCCGTCGTCGGTCAGAAACGGCAGCCGTGCGCCCGCAGGTAGGTGAGCGGGTCGATCACCGCTCCGTACGCGTTGCGAGTGCGGATCTCGAAGTGCAGATGGGGTCCACGGGTGTGCCCGCTGTCTCCCGAGAGACCGATCGGCTGACCCGCCACCACCCGCTGACCGGCCTTCACGTCCAGCCGGGACATGTGGGCGTAGAGCGCGAAATGCCCGTCGGGCAGCCGCAGCACCACCCGGTTCCCGTACGCGCCGCCCCATCCGGCGACCTCGACGGTGGAGGCCGCGACGGCGAGCAGCGGCGTGCCGGTGAGGACCGCGAAGTCGACGCCCGTGTGATAACCGGCGGCGTACTCGGTGTCGGGCACTCCGAAGACCTGGCTGATCCGTGCCCCCGGCGCCGGACTGAACCAGTCGGGCGCGGCGTCGGGTGCCGGGACCGGCCAGGCGGGCACGGGCGGCTGGTCGTCCAACGGCCCCTCGGTGAAGCGGGGTCGGCCCCAGCCGCCCCCGAGGGCCTCGGCGCGCAGCACCGCGTCCTGGGCGAGTGCCGCGGTGGCCCGGCCGGACGGGGCGGCCGCGCGGGACGCCGTCGATGTGGCGGATCCGAGCGGGATCCGCGACGCCGCCTGTGCGAGCCGCTCCGCGCCGGGCGCCAGGGCGGCGGGCAGCAGGGCGCCGATCCCGACCGTCAGCGCCGCCCGCCACCCACTGCGCGCGAACCCGACCGCATGCGGCGGGCGCGCCGTCCCGGCCGGTTCGGTCAGGCCGGGCGGGCCGACCGGGCCGACCGGGCCGACCGGGCCGACCGGGCCGACCGGGCCCGGGAGGTTCCGCTGCGAACCCGTGGGCTGCGGGCGGGTGAGGAGAGGCACAGCCAACGTCTACCGGGCCCGGACCGACGCGACCAAAGTCCCCGTCAGCCGTTCGGACCAGCGATCGACGCGACCGGTTTCGGCGGGTTGGCCACGCACCCGCCGCCCCGCGGGTCAGACTGCGGGGTGTGAGCAGCGACGATCGGTCCAGCCCGCCCCCCGACCCGCCGTCGGGCGGGCCCGACGGCGGTCACCCGGACGAGCCGCACCACGGCCCCGGGCTCGGCAGCCGCCTCAACTGGTTGCGTGCCGGGGTGCTGGGGGCCAACGACGGGGTGGTCTCGACGGCCGGACTGGTCGTGGGCGTGGCCGGGGCTGCGGGCTCCTCCAGCGAGCTGCTGACGGCCGGACTCGCGGGTCTGCTCGCCGGCTCGATGTCGATGGCGGCCGGGGAGTACGTCTCGGTGAGCACGCAGCGCGACTCCGAGCGGGCCGCCCTGGACCAGGAGCGCCGGGAGTTGGACCGGACCCCGGCGGCCGAGCTGGAGGAGCTGACGGGCCTCTACGTGGCCAAGGGGCTCTCCGAGGAGCTGGCCCGCCAGGTCGCCGTCGAGCTCACCGCTCACGACGCGCTGGCCGCGCACGCCGAGACCGAGCTGGGCATCGACCCGAACGAGCTCACCAATCCCTGGCACGCCGCCTGGGCCAGCTTCATCGCCTTCACCGTCGGCGCGCTGCTGCCGCTGCTGGCGATCGTGCTCCCGCCGGCGTCGGTGCGGGTGCCGGTCACCGTGGCCGCGGTGATCGCGGCGCTGGTGGTCTGCGGCTGGATCAGCGCCACGCTCGGCGGGGCCAGGATCGCCCCCGCGGTGGTGCGCAACGTGGCGGGCGGTGCGCTGGCCATGGCGATCACCTACGTGGCCGGACTGCTGCTCAACGCCTCCACCTGAGTCGGGGCCCGGGACGCTGATTCGACCGGGGTGGGCGGGATGCAGTACAGTCACACTTGTTCCTGGCTCCGTGGAGCAGTTGGTTAGCTCGCCACCCTGTCAAGGTGGAGGTCGCGGGTTCAAGTCCCGTCGGAGTCGCAGTAAAGATCAGCCCGGATCCATTCGGATCCGGGCTGATCTGTTGTCCGGGTCGTTTTCTGTGACGGTCGGGCACGCCTGGAACACCTGGAAGGGGTGTGACAGGCATCACGCCACTCATCCTGACGACTGCTCACGTTCGGCCCGTCACGAGGGCCACCCATTTTATATGTGCAATTGCACAGTGGGAACAGCTAATTCCGGACACAAAAAAGCGGCTGCACCGGACCCGGCGGAGTCCGGTGCAGCCGAAAAGCGTCTACTCGATCAGCCCTTTCAGGCCTCCGTGCGCTGCTGCGGAATGCCCGCAAGCAGTGCACGCACCTCCGCCTCGCGGTAGCGGCGGTGCCCACCAAGCGTCCGGATCGACGTGAGCTTGCCGGCCTTGGCCCAGCGAGTGACCGTCTTCGGGTCAACGCGGAACATGGTGGCAACCTCAGCCGGCGTCAGCAGGGGTTCGGCATCAGGGGTACGAGCGGTCATGAGCGGCCTCCTCGGGAGAACCGAACCAACACGGTTCTTTCCTAGAAATTCTGCACCTTGGCATGCGATGCCCGAAATGGCCACCGCCTACCAAGTCGGTAATAGGACGAACGGCTTGTCCTTGGCACTACAACTACACCATCCGTCCAGTCCAATCAGCCAAACCGGCGGAATTGACCCCTGGGGGGCCAAGCTCGACGGATGACGATGGACCATGCCATAACGGACAGTCGCCGCAAAGCGACCCTCTGTCACGACACTCCAGACCCCCCGCTTCCCCCGCGAAGGCCCTCAATCTCTGCAGAACCACTCCAATGTGGGCACAGTGGTCTGCAGTGAGGCTGGTTGTCCTATTTTGACACCCAGTGCGGCCTTCGAGTCAACGGTGAGTCACGTCACGTTGGTGTGGGATTGACCCGATCCGGGACGTAGGTCCTATGTGGAGAGGGGATAAGCACCCGTGTGACGTCTGAGGAGATGGTGCCACGCATGTCCGACAGGTCCGGTGGCCGCCTGCTGGCGTGATCGGTCGTGGCGGAAGTCCGCCATCCGCTACGCGCGTGGACTCGGCTTCGATGCGGAAACGGTGCCCGCACCCGGGGATCTCCGAGATCCGTCGAGATCCCTTCTATGCCCGACCGTTGCGCAATCGAAGCGGAACGGGCTCAGTTCGCGAACTGCAGTTCCTGCACCCGGCGCCAACGCTCGGTCAGTCGGCGGTAGCAACGTCCGGCACGAACCGGGTCGCCGGCGCGCAGCGCGGCGACGCCCTCCGCCACCTCCTCCGCGGAGCGGTCGCCCGCCAGCCCCTGCTCGGGGATCGCGTGGACCAGGCCGCCGTAGTCGAGCTCGACCAGCGAACGCGGGTGGAACTCCTCCAGCCAGCGGCCGACCTCCTCCACGCCGTCGACCAGCGGGCCGTCGTCCAGGGTCTCCCGCAGCACCCGGAAGCCGCGTGCCACCCGCCGCCTGGCCTGGGCCATCGGTGTGCGGTAGCGCAGCACCGGCGCCGTCCGCCGCTTCGCGCCCACCTCCTCCTCCCGTGCGCCCGCCGAACGGGGCTCGGCCTGCTCGCCCGCGGCCTGCTCCGAGCCCTGCTCGGCGGGCGGCAGCTCCGAGGCGGGGAGTTCCGAGGCGGAGAACTCTGAGGGGATGTACTCGCGCTCGTCGTCGCCGAAGAGCAGGAACCAGCGCACCGGGATGTTCCAGGTGCTGGTGAGGATCCACGGCCGTCCGTCGGGGTGCTGCGCCCGCCAGCGGTCCCAGTCGGACTCCGCCTGCGCCCGCACCACCGGGGGCACCACCGCGTCCAGCAGCGACGGCGGCAGTTCGTCGGCCAGCTCGGCCAGGGCCAGCCAGCTGCGCAGCCGGGTCCGCCACGGGCAGAGGTAGAGGACGCCGTCCGCCTCGTGCACGAAGGCGTCCCTGCTCTCCTGCTCCGGCACCGCCAGCGGCGGGGTGCCGACCAGGTCGGCCAGCCGGCCCCGGTGCTCGTCGATCGCCGCTGGTCGTGGGCGCTGCGCCGCGTAGCCCTGCCAGTACGAACGCTCCGGCTCCGCGAAGGCCGCCAGTGGCTCGTAGACGCGCAGATAGGCCGCGTAGGGGGGATGCACCGAGGTCCGCAGCGTAGGCACCCTGGCATCGTCGCACGCCGAGGCCCCCTGGTGGCCCGGAAGGCCACGGTCCGTTCCTGACCGTCCGGCCCGTGGGCGGGCGTACCGCCGGAGCCGGAGGCGGATCTAGGCTTCAGGCAGAACGTCCGCACCACAGCAAGCGGACGCGAGTCGACAATGGAGTCACCACCGTGACCGATGTCAGTGAGCGTTCCGGCGTACTCAGCCGGATCTTCTCGAGCGACGCCACCGCGGCGCCCGGCGACAGCCATGAGCAGGTCGTCCTGTGCCATGACCGCGACACCGGCCTGAAGGCCGTCATCGCGATCCACTCCACCGCCCTGGGCCCCGCCCTCGGCGGCACCCGGTTCCACCCCTACGCGACCGAGGAGGAGGCCGTCCAGGACGCCCTCAACCTCTCCCGCGGCATGTCCTACAAGAACGCCCTGGCCGGGCTCGACCTCGGCGGCGGCAAGGCCGTCATCATCGGCGACCCGACCAAGATCAAGACTGAGGCGCTGCTCCGCGCCTACGGCCGTTTCGTGCAGTCCCTGAACGGCCGCTACGTCACCGCCTGCGACGTCGGCACCTACGTCGCCGACATGGACGTCATCGCCCGCGAGTGCGACTTCGTCACCGGCCGCTCCCCCGAGTACGGCGGCGCGGGCGACTCGTCCGTACTGACCTCCTTCGGCGTCTTCCAGGGCATGCGCGCCGCGGCCCAGCACCGCTGGGGCACCCCGAGCCTGACGGGCCGCCGGGTCGGCGTGGCCGGCATCGGCAAGGTCGGCCACTACCTGGTCGAGCACCTGGTCGCCGACGGCGCGCAGGTCGTGGTGACCGACGTCCGCGAGGACGCGGTGAACCGCGTCAAGGCCGCCCACCCGGGCGTCGAGGTCGTCGCCGACACCCAGGCCCTGATCCGGGCGAACCTGGACGTCTACGCCCCCTGTGCCCTCGGCGGCGCGCTGAACGACGAGACGGTGCCGGCCCTGACCGCGACGATCGTCTGCGGCGCGGCCAACAACCAGCTGGCGCACCCCGGCGTGGAGAAGGACCTGGCCGACCGGGGCATCCTCTACGCCCCCGACTACGTGGTGAACGCCGGTGGCGTGATCCAGGTCGCGGACGAGATCGAGGGCTTCGTCTTCGAGCGGGCCAAGGCCAAGGCTTCGAAGATCTTCGACACCACCCTGGAGATCTTCGCCCTCGCCGACTCGGATGGCGTTCCCCCGGCCGTCGCGGCGGACCGGCTCGCCGAGCGGCGGATGGCCGAGGTCGGCCGCCTCCGCACGATCCTGCTCCCCGGCTCCCGCCGGGCGTGACGGATACCCCCGGACGGGAACGCGGTTCTCACCTGACGCCCCCGTCCGGGGGATACCCCTTGCCCGTACGGGGGATAATCGTGTCGGATCGGTCACCGCGGACGCGCGGCGCCTGCTCCCGCGCATGCCCCGTTTTGCGGCCCTGACCTGCATCAATATGGTTACAACCCGGGGTGGCGTGCGCCACGTCGCACAGGCGGCGTACCGTACGGCGCTGTAAGCAGGTACCGTTGTTGCTCTAAGGACCGGCTCTCTCACTTCAGCGAGGGGCCGTTCCGAATCATGAACGCGTGACAAGACTCGGAGCCAGGAGCTCCGTCGTTGAGGGGGTCGAGCCATGGGGCGCGGCCGGGCCAAGGCCAAGCAGACAAAGGTCGCCCGCCAGCTGAAGTACAACAGCGGCGGCTTCGACGCGTCGCGCTTGGCCAATGAGCTGGGCGTTGCGTCAACGGACGAAACGGTCAATCCGGAGCCGTTCGATGACGACGAGGAAGAGGACGACGATCCTTACGCCTCGTACGCACAGCTGTACAACGACGTGGACGACGAAGAAGAGGACGTGAACGAGAGTCCCTCTCGCAAACGAGCCTGACGTCACCACCGCCTGAAAACGACGAAGCCGACCTGGTCCAACCAGGTCGGCCCTTCGTCGTCCCCGGAAGCCTGTGGCAGGCGAGGACCATGCAGAGACCTCAGGGGCGCGGGGAACTGCGCGAGCAACCACCCTGTGCGGATGGCCCTGCGCGAGGAGGACCACCCGCGCGCCAGTGGCTTGTCGCGCCCGCGCGCCGGAGGCGCATGTCAGCGGAGCCCCGCGCCCCTGGCGGTGCGACTACTGCGCGTAGCTCCCGTACAGCGCCGCGCCGCCCGCCGCGTAGTCGCCCGACGCGTCGACGATGTCGCCCAGGAGCCAGGCCTCGACGTCGCGGTCCTCCAGGACCGCGAGAACCGTGTCCACGGACTCCTGCGGGACCACGGCGACCATGCCGATGCCCATGTTCAGCGTCTTCTCGATCTCCAGCGTCTCCATCCGGCCGACCTCGGCCACCGTCCGGAAGACCGGCATCGGCGTCCACGTGCCGCGGTCGAGCCGTGCGTGCAGGCCCTCCGGGATGACGCGGGCCAGGTTCGCCGCCAGGCCGCCGCCGGTGACGTGGGAGAAGGCGTGGATCTCGGTCGCCCGCGCCAGCGCCAGGCAGTCCAGGGAGTAGATCCTGGTCGGCTCCAGCAGCTCCTCGCCCAGGGTCCGGCCGAACTCCTCGACCTTGCGGTCGAGCTTCCAGCCGGCCTCGCTCAGCAGCACGTGGCGGACCAGCGAGTAGCCGTTCGAGTGGAGGCCGGAGGCCGCCATCGCGATGACCACGTCGCCCGCGCGCACCCGGTGCGCGCCCAGCAGGGCGTCCGCCTCGACCACGCCCGTGCCCGCGCCGGCCACGTCGTACTCGTCCGGGCCGAGCAGACCCGGGTGCTCGGCGGTCTCGCCGCCGACCAGCGCGCAGCCGGCCAGGACGCAGCCCTCGGCGATGCCCTTGACGATCTGCGCGACCCGCTCCGGGTGGACCTTGCCGACGCAGATGTAGTCCGTCATGAACAGCGGCTCGGCGCCGCAGACGACCAGGTCGTCCACGACCATGCCGACCAGGTCGTGGCCGATGGTGTCGTGCTTGTCCATCGCCGCGGCCAGTGCGACCTTGGTGCCGACGCCGTCCGTCGCGGTGGCCAGCAGCGGACGCTCGTAGCGCTTGAACGCGCTCGCGTCGAAGAGCCCGGCGAAACCGCCCAGGCCGCCGACGACCTCGGGGCGGGTGGTCTTGCCGACCCACTCCTTCATCAGCTCGACGGCCAGGTCTCCGGCCTCGATCGACACTCCGGCGGCGGCGTAGGTGGCGCCGGCGCCCTCGGCAGGCATGGACTGGTCAGACACGGGACGGCCCTTTCGGGTCAGTTGCTGGGGAGCAGGAAAATCTTGGAGCCCGGGTGCGGCTCAGGGGCGCCGCAGGGCGTCCGCCGCGCCGGGGCCGCCGAGCAGCGACTGCACGCCGTCGACGTCCGAGCGGTTGCCGCCGCGCACGGCCGGGGGCTGCTTCGCGGCGGTGATCTCCGCCTCGAGCAGGTGCTTGCCGAGCAGCTCGGGGTCGGGCAGCTCGACCGGGTAGGTGCCGTCGAAGCAGGCCCGGCAGAGCCGGTCCTTGGGCTGGTCGGTGGCGGCGATCATGCCGTCGATGGAGATGTAGGCCAGCGAGTCCGCGCCCAGCGAGGCGGCGATCTCGTCGACCGACAGTCCGTTGGCGATCAGCTCCGCGCGGGTGGCGAAGTCGATGCCGTAGAAGCAGGGCCACTTGACCGGCGGGGAGGAGATCCGGATGTGGACCTCGGCCGCGCCCGCCTCGCGCAGCATCCGCACCAGCGCGCGCTGGGTGTTGCCGCGGACGATCGAGTCGTCCACGACGACCAGCCGCTTGCCGCGGATGACGTCCTTGAGCGGGTTCAGCTTGAGCCGGATGCCCAGCTGGCGGATGGTCTGGTTGGGCTGGATGAAGGTCCGGCCGACGTAGGCGTTCTTCACCAGACCGGAGCCGAAGGGGATCCCGCTCTGCTCGGCGTAGCCGATGGCGGCCGGGGTGCCGGACTCCGGGGTCGCTATCACCAGGTCGGCCTCGACCGGCGCCTCGACGGCCAGCTTGCGGCCCATCTCCACACGGGAGAGGTGCACGTTGCGGCCGGCGATGGTGGTGTCCGGACGGGCCAGGTAGACGTACTCGAAGACGCAGCCCTTGGGGGCGGCCTCGGCGAAGCGGGAGGTGCGCAGGCCGTTCTCGTCGACGGCGATCAGCTCACCGGGCTCGACCTCCCGGATGAACGACGCGCCGACGATGTCGAGCGCGGCGGTCTCGGAGGCGACGACCCAGCCGCGCTCCAGCCGGCCCAGCACCAGCGGGCGGATGCCCTGCGGGTCGCGGGCGGCGTAGAGGGTCTGCTCGTCCATGAAGACCAGCGAGAAGGCGCCCTTGACCTGAGGCAGGACCTGGCGGGCGGTCTCCTCGACGGTGAGGTCCGGCTGGCCCGCGAGAAGCGCGGTCAGCAGGTCGGTGTCGTTGGTGACGGCGGCCCGGCCGGAGCGGGAGACGTGCTCCTCGCCCGGCAGCTCGGCGACCAGCTTGGCCAGTTCGGCGGTGTTGACCAGGTTGCCGTTGTGGCCGAGCGCGAGGCTGCCCTGCGCCGTGGCGCGGAAGGTCGGCTGGGCGTTCTCCCACACCGAGGACCCGGTGGTGGAGTAACGGCAGTGGCCGACGGCGATGTGGCCCTGCAGGGAGTTGAGGGAGGTCTCGTCGAAGACCTGGGAGACGAGCCCCATGTCCTTGTAGACGAGGATCTGCGAGCCGTTACTCACTGCGATGCCCGCGGACTCCTGTCCGCGGTGCTGCAGGGCGTAGAGCCCGAAATAGCTGAGCTTGGCGACCTCTTCGCCGGGGGCCCAGACACCGAAGACGCCGCAGGCGTCCTGCGGGCCCTTCTCGCCGGGGAGGAGGTCATGACTGAGTCGTCCGTCACCACGTGGCACAACACCGAGTCTAGGGCAGGGCGACCCACCGGGCGGACGGACCAAGATCCGCCCGCCGCCGCGATCGCTTCGGACGCGCGTAGACCGGCCTCAGCCCATCACAGGCAGTAGCGACGACAGATCACTGCGCTCACCACTCGCCGTGAGTTCCGCCACGTCCAGCGCCTGCGCCCAGGTGGTCCTGCCGGTCGCCAGCCGGATCCACGGCAGCGGGGAGGTCTCCACGACGTTGGGCGGCGTGCCGCGGGTGTGCCGGGGACCCTCGACGCACTGCACCACCGCGAAGGGCGGGATCCGCAGCTCCACGGCCCCTCCGGGGGCCTGCGCGGCGAAGGCGTCGGCGAGCAGCCGGCAGACGGAGGCGAGGGCGTGCCGGTCGTGCGGGAAGTCGTTGATCTTCAGCGCGTCGGCGAGGTCGTCGGCGTGGACGACGGCCTCGACCAGGCGGGTGACCAGGTAGTCGTCGAGCAGCATGGCGCCCCGGCGGTGGACGATCCGCGTCTCCGGCCCGAGGTCCGCGTCCAGGACCGCGACGGCGCGGTCGACGGCCGCGTTCAGGGCCTCCCTGAGGTCCCCTGCGGCGGCGCGCTCCTCGGCGTCCTCGGCGATGGCCGCGGCGGCGCCGCGGGTGCCTGCGGCCCAGTCCGAGACGGTCATGGCTGGCTGCCCGTCGTCGGGCGCGGCAAGGAAGGTCGGCAACGCGTCGAAGGCGGTGGCCAGATGGGCGACCAACTCGGCCACGCGCCACGCTCCGAGCCGCGTGGGCAGCGCGAGCTGCTCGTCCCCGAGGGAGCGGGCGAGCCCCCTGATCGCCTCCGCCTGCGCGCGCAGCGCGGCACGGGACTTGAGCCGGTCATAGGTACGGGCACGTGATCGCGAAGCGGGCGGCATGCGACGCACTCTAGCCATCCGGCACCGAGCAACCCGGCAGGGCCCCCGGGGAGCGTTCCGCCGCCGAGCAACCAGGCAGGGTCCTCAGGGGCGCGAGGAACTGCGCGAGAAACCACCCAGTGCGGACGGCCCTGCGCGATGAGGGACCATCCGCTCATCAGTGGCTTGTCGCGCAGTTCCTCGCGCCCCCAAGCGGTTGCAACGGGCCCTCTGCTGGGAAGTGCCGCGCCCTGCGCCGGGGGCGGGGACTTCCTCGCGCTGCTGGGGTGGTGCAACGGACTCTCGGTGAGAGGGGGTGTGGCGGGATGTAAGTACTGTCATGGCGTTTTACCGCTTGCCTGGGGCCCGGTCGCGCCGGAACCCTGGAGGGGTGACCACCGAGCGCATCGAGACCCGTGTCAGTCCCTCCTCCGACTCCCCCTCCTCCGCGCGTTCCGCGCGCCTCGCGGCCGGCGCGGCCGGGCTCACGGTCGTGCTGTGGGCCTCCGCCTTCGTCGGCATCAGGTCGGCCGGACACGATCTCTCCCCCGGCGCGCTCGCGCTCCTGCGGTTGGCCGTCGCCACCCTGCTGCTCGGCGGCATGGTCGTGGCCCGGCGTGAGCCCCTGCCCTCGCGGCGCGATCTGCCGCGCATCATCGCGGTCGGCCTGCTCTGGTTCGGGGCCTACAACGTGATGCTCAACGCCGCCGAGCAGCGGGTCGACGCCGGGACGGCGTCGATGCTGGTCAACATCAGCCCGATCCTCATCGCGCTGATCGCCGCCGCGGTCCTGCGCGAGGGACTGACGAAGGCGCTGGTCCTCGGCATGCTGGTGTCCTTCTCCGGCGTTCTCGTGATCGGCTTCGGCTCCTCGCGCCACGGCGGCACCGACTACCTCGGCGTCCTGCTCTGCTTCGCCTCGGCCGTCGTCTACGCCGTGGCCGTCGTGGTCCAGAAACCGGTGCTCACCCAGGTCTCCGCGCTGCAGACGACCTTCCTCGCCTGCGCTGTCGGCACCGTCGCCTGCCTCCCGTTCGCACCCCAGCTGCTGCACGAGATCCCGAGGGCGCACAGCTCCGCGATCGCCTGGGCGGTCTACCTCGGAGCGGCGCCGACCGCCGTCGCCTTCACCACCTGGGCCTACGCGCTCGCCCGTACCAGCGCGGGCAAGCTCGGCGTCACCACCTACCTGGTGCCGCCGATCTCCATCCTGCTGGGCTGGCTGATGCTGAGCGAGACCCCGAGCTGGGTCTCCGTCGGCGGCGGTCTGCTCTGCCTGGGCGGCGTGGCCGTGGCCCGCTTCACGCGGAAGCCGGACGCCGCCCGCCCGGCTCAGTCCGGCAGCTCGCTCGGGAGGTAGTAGCCGTAGCCGTCGCGGCCGGGCTCGGCCTCCGCCAGCGCGCGGACGAGGCCGGCCGGAGGGGTCGCGTGCACACCGGGGTAGTCCAGCTCGCCGGGCTCCGCCACCGGCCAGGCCAGCCGCTCGTGTTCGAGGTCGTAACGGGCGTCCACGCCTTCCTTGTTGCCCCGGGCGTCGAGCCGTGACCAGCGGCCGCCGAGCCGAACGGCGATCAGCCCGTGCACCATGAAGCCGCCCTCCCCGTCGCCGAGTCGCTGGTAGCAGAGCCCTGCGGGCACGCCCTGCGCCCGCAGGAGTGCGACCAGCAGGTGCGACTTGCCGTGGCAGATCGCGTTGCGCGCCGCCAGCACCTCGGAGGCGCGGTAGGCACCGCTGTACACGCCGGCGTCGGCCGAGTGGCGGACCTCGTCCCGCACGAACAGGTAGGCCGCCTCCGGGGTGGCCAGCTCGGCCGCGAGCCGTCGGAGATCCGGATCCTGGTGGTCGATGGTCGCGTCCGCCGCCAGGTAGGCGGCCGGATCGTCGGTCACGGGGGCAAGGATCGTCATGCCGGGACTCTCGCAGTGCCCCCGCCCCGCCCGTGCGGGATTCCGGTGGCCGAGACGCGGGCTCAGGGGACGACCACGTGGGTCAGCTTGTCGGGGTTGCGGACGAGCCTGATCCCGACGATCGCGCCGTGCTCGTCCAGGTCGAGCACGGCGACGCTGTCCGCGACCGCGCCCGACATGAACAGCAGGCCGGGCTCGCCGTTGATCCGGACCTGGTGCACCGACAGGTCCGGAATGGGCCGCTGGAGCACGCCCAGGATCCAGCGGGCGGACTTCTCCGCGCCCGTGATCGGCCGGAGCGCGGCGCGGACCTTGCCGCCCCCGTCCGACCAGACGGTGACCTCGGGCGCGAGCAGCTCCATCATCCGGTTCAGGTCGCCGCCGACGCAGGCCGCGAGGAACTCGTCGGTGACGGCGCGGCGGGTCTCGCTGGGCGCGTCGTAGCGGGGACGGCGGGCCTGGACGTGGCTGCGGGCGCGGCTGCCGACCTGGCGGACGGAGGCCTCGCTGCGGTCGAGCATCTCGGCGATCTCGCCGAAGGAGAAGCCGAAGACCTCCTTGAGCAGGAAGACGGCCCGCTCCAGCGGGGACAGCGTCTCCAGGACCACGAGCATCGCGAGCGAGATCGCCTCCGCCTGCTCGACCTCGCCGCTGGCGTCCGGCGCGGTCACCAACGGCTCCGGCAGCCACGGGCCGACGTAGGACTCGCGCTGCACGGCCGCCGACTGGAGCCGGTTGAGCGAGAGGTTGGTGACGGTCCGCGCGAGATAGGCGCGGGGTTGACTGATGCTGTCGGCATCCACGGTGCTCCACTTCAGCCAGGCGTCCTGGACGATGTCCTCGGCATCGGCGGAGCAGCTGAGCATCCGGTAGGCGATGCCGAAGAGCGTCCCGCGGTGCTCCTCGAAGGTCCTGAGTGCGTCGGTGTCCGTGGTCACGTCTCCGACGGTAGCGCGCACCGGTCGGGGAAACGCCGACCCCTCGGCCCGCAGGCGCAGTTGACGCGCGATCGGGGCCGCCGGCGAAGAGGACCACGAGCGGCCGCCCGTGCGCCGTCACCCGGTGCGCGGCGCGACATGCCGTCGGCCCCCGGCGATGTCACATCACCGGGGGCCGACGGCAGGCGGTACGCCTCAAGGGCGGGCGGCTCAGGCGAGCAGCGCCTCGATCACGCCGGTGCCGGCGTCGCGCAGCTCCTCCAGGGACAGGGTGAACTGGCCCTGGAGCTCGATCGTGTCGCCGTCCACGACGCCGATGCGGGTGGCCGGGAGGCCCCGGACGCCGCACATCTCGGTGAAGCGGAGCTCCTCGCTGCGAGGGACGGAGACGATGGCGCGTCCGGCCGACTCGGAGAAGAGGAACACGAAGGGGTCCAGACCGTCAGGGACGACCAGACGGACGCCCTGGCCGCCACGGAGCGCGCTCTCGACCACGGACTGGATCAGGCCGCCGTCGGAGAGGTCGTGCGCCGCGTCGATCATGCCGTCGCGGGAGCCCGCGATCAGGATCTCGGCGAGCAGCTTCTCGCGCTGCAGGTCCAGCTTCGGCGGCAGGCCGCCGAGGTGGTCGTGGGCCAGCTGCGCCCACGCGGAGCCGCCCAGCTCGTCCGCCGTGTCGCCCAGGAGATAGACCAGCTGGCCCTCCTCCGCGAAGGCGATCGGCGTGCGGCGGGTGACGTCGTCGATCACGCCCAGCACGGCCACGACCGGCGTCGGGTGGATCGCCTCGGTGCCCGTCTGGTTGTAGAGCGAGACGTTGCCGCCGGTGACCGGGGTGCCGAGCTCCAGGCAGCCGTCCGCGAGACCACGGGTGGCCTCGGCGAACTGCCACATGACCTCCGGGTCCTCGGGGGAGCCGAAGTTGAGGCAGTCGGAGACGGCCAGCGGCTTCGCGCCCGTCGCGGCGACGTTGCGGTAGGCCTCGGCCAGCGCCAGCTGCGCGCCCGTGTACGGGTCGAGCTTGGCGTAGCGGCCGTTGCCGTCCGTCGCGATGGCGACGCCCAGGTTGGTGGACTCGTCCACGCGGATCATGCCGGAGTCCTCCGGCTGCGCCAGCACGGTGTTGCCGAGCACGAAGCGGTCGTACTGGCTGGTGATCCAGCTCTTGTCCGCCTGGTTCGGCGAGGAGACCAGCTGGAGCACGGTCGCGCGCAGCTCCTCGCCCGTCGCCGGGCGGGCCAGCCGCTCCGCGGTGGGGGCGTCGGCCTGGAGCGCGTCCTGCCAGCTCGGGCGGTGGTACGGACGCTCGTACACCGGGCCCTCGTGGGCGACGGTGCGCGGGTCGACGTCGACGATCTTCTCGCCGTGCCAGAAGATCTCCAGCCGGTCGCCGTCGGTGACCTCGCCGATGACGGTGGCGGTGACGTCCCACTTCTCGCAGATGGCGAGGAAGCGCTCGACCTTCTCCGGCTCGACGACCGCGCACATGCGCTCCTGCGACTCGCTCATGAGGATCTCCTCAGGAGTCAGCGTCGCGTCGCGCAGCGGGACGTCGTCCAGGTCGCAGCGCATGCCGCCGGAGCCGTTGGACGCCAGCTCGCTGGTCGCGCAGGAGAGACCGGCCGCGCCGAGGTCCTGGATGCCGACCACGAGCTTCGCCCGGAAGGCCTCCAGGGTGCACTCGATCAGCAGCTTCTCCTGGAACGGGTCGCCGACCTGGACCGCGGGGCGCTTGGACGGCTTGGTGCCGTCGAAGGTCTCCGAGGCCAGGATCGACGCGCCGCCGATGCCGTCGCCGCCGGTGCGGGCGCCGTAGAGAACGACCTTGTTGCCGGCGCCGGACGCCTTGGCCAGGTGGATGTCCTCGTGCTTCATCACGCCCACGGCCAAGGCGTTGACCAGCGGGTTGCCCTGGTAGCAGGAGTCGAAGACGACCTCGCCACCGATGTTCGGCAGGCCCAGGCAGTTGCCGTAGCCGCCGATGCCGGCGACGACGCCGGGCAGCACGCGCTTGGTGTCCGGGTGGTCGAAGGCGCCGAAGCGCAGCGGGTCCATGACCGCGACCGGGCGGGCGCCCATCGAGATGATGTCGCGCACGATGCCGCCGACGCCGGTCGCCGCGCCCTGGTAGGGCTCGACGTAGGACGGGTGGTTGTGCGACTCGATCTTGAAGGTGACCGCGTAGCCCTGGCCGACGTCGACGACGCCGGCGTTCTCGCCGATGCCCACGAGCATGGCGTCCGACTGCGGGGCCTTCTCGCCGAACTGGCGCAGGTGCACCTTGCTCGACTTGTAGGAGCAGTGCTCGGACCACATCACCGAGTACATGGCCAGCTCGGCCCCGGTGGGGCGGCGGCCCAGGATCTCGCGGATCCGGAGGTACTCGTCCTCCTTGAGGCCCAGCGCCGCCCAGGGCAGCTCGACCTCGGGGGTCTGCTCCGCGTTCTTAACCGTGTCGAGCGTCATTACGCGTTCACCAGCCGCTTGAGGATCGAGGTGAAGAAGCCGGTACCGTCCGTGCCGCCGGTGCCGACGGTCGGCTCGACCGCGTGCTCCGGGTGCGGCATCAGGCCGACGACGTTGCCCGCGGCGTTCGTGATGCCGGCGATGTCGTTGATCGAGCCGTTCGGGTTGCCGTCCAGGTAACGGAAGACGACCCGGCCCTCGGCCTCCAGCTCGTCGACCGTGCGGCGGTCGGCGGTGAAGCGGCCGTCCATGTTCTTGAGCGGGATCATGATCTCCTGGCCGGCGGCGTAGTCGCTCGTCCAGGCGGTCCCGTTGTTCTCCACCCGCAGCTTCTGGTCCTTGCAGATGAAGTGCAGGTGGTTGTTGCGCAGCATGGCGCCGGGCAGCAGGTGCGACTCGGTCAGCACCTGGAAGCCGTTGCAGATGCCGAGGACCGGCATGCCCGCCTTGGCCTGCTCGATGATCGACGTCATCACCGGCGAGAAGCGCGAGATCGCCCCGGCCCGCAGGTAGTCACCGAAGGAGAAGCCGCCGGGCAGGACCACGGCGTCGACCTGGTGCAGATCGGTGTCGCGGTGCCAGAGGGCGACCGGCTCGGCACCCGCCAGCCGCACCGCGCGCTGGGCGTCGCGGTCGTCGAGGCTGCCGGGGAAGGTGACGACGCCGACCCTGGCGGTCACTGGCCCTCCTCGACACGGACCGTGAAGTCCTCGATGACGGTGTTGGCCAGGAAGGTCTCGGCGGCCTGGTGGATGCGGGCGAGCGCGGCGTCGTCGACGGGGCCCTCCACCTCCAGCTCGAAGCGCTTGCCCTGACGAACGTCGGCGATCCCCTCGAAGCCCAGGCGCGGCAGCGCGCGCTGCACCGCCTGGCCCTGCGGGTCGAGGATCTCCGGCTTGAGCATGACGTCGACCACGACGCGTGCCACGGGTACTCCCGGTGATGAGTGGTGCGGGGGGAGTTCCCAGCCTACCGGGGCCAAAATGCGATCTTGGAGACTCCTCCAGCGCGACGCGCGTAGATCGGCGAATCGTGCGGAGGTTCACACAAACGCCTACCCCCGGGTAGCGGCCGCCGGGCCCGACGGGCCATGCCGGGACTCTCGCGACACACCTACCAAAAATGCACGATTCCGAGGTTTCGCACCGGTATCGGAGCGGTACCGAAACGACACGAAAATAGCGACGTAAAAACTTGCCTCTTCGATTTCGGGGGTTCCGGGGGGCAGAATGGCAACGCCGGTTGCGACCAGCACCTGCGGTCGCACGGCAATGCCCGAGAGGATTGGCTCCCATGGCTCAGCGCGTTGTGGTCACGCTCTCCGACGATCTGGACGGAGGCGTCGCCGAGGAAACGGTTCAGTTCGGACTCGACGGAAAGTCGTACGAGATCGACCTGTCCACCACCAATGCGGAAAAACTCCGCGCCGCGCTCGCGCCCTATGTGCAGGCAGGCCGCAAGCAGGGGCGTGGCGCAGCGGTGAAGGCGGCGCCCCGCCGCACCGAGATCGCCCCCGACCCGGCGACGGTCCGCGCCTGGGCGCAGTCCCGCGGCATCGACCTGCCGGCCCGCGGCCGTCTGCCGAAGCACGTCTACGAGGCCTTCGCCCAGGCGAGCTGACCGGACGTGAGGGCCGGATTGGCTGTGACTTTTGCAGCAATTCGGACATACCGCCCCGCCGTGGTGATCACGGCCCGCGGGATGGGCTAATGTTCTTCTCAGCGGAACGCACCGCGGACAGACCGAAAGGCCTGCTCAGCGGGGCGGATCTCGCAGGTGTAGCTCAGTAGTAGAGCGTCCCTCTTCCAGAGGGAAGGCACAGTGTGCAATCCCTGTCACCTGCTCGGTCCACACACCAGCGCGACGGTCGGCGAAAGCAGTCCGGCGGGTAGGGTAGAGTGGAGCGCACCGGAGCCCCAGGGCGACGGTGAGCAGCATGCGGACGTGGCTCAGTTGGTAGAGCATCACCTTGCCAAGGTGAGGGTCGCGAGTTCGAATCTCGTCGTCCGCTCCAGCATGAAAGAGCGCCCCTCGGGGCGCTCTTTCGGCTTTCCTGGCCTGCTCGTAAGGTGTTTGGAGCACCCTCCGAGTCGTTGTAGAGTAGGTCTCGCCGGAAACGGCAGTGCGGACGTGGCTCAGTTGGTAGAGCATCACCTTGCCAAGGTGAGGGTCGCGAGTTCGAATCTCGTCGTCCGCTCCAAGGGCGCCCTACGGGGCGCCTTTTTCATGCCCTCGTGCAGCGGCAACGCCCGAAGGGGCGCGAGGCAGCCTCGCGCCCCCGGAGGGCGCTACGCCCAGGTGGTTCCGGTGAGGCGCTCGAAGGCCTCGATGTAGCGGGCGCGGCTCTGGGCGACGATGTCGTCCGGCAGCGCGGGCGGCGGCTCCTCCGACGCGGGGTCCCAGCCGGACGCCGGGGAAGCCAGCCAGTCGCGGATGAACTGCTTGTCGAAGGACGGCTGCGCGCGGCCCGGCTCCCAGCCGTCCGCCGGCCAGAAGCGGGAGGAGTCCGGGGTCAGCACCTCGTCGCCGAGGACCAGGGTCTCGCCGTCCTCGGCGAGGCCGAACTCGAACTTGGTGTCCGCCAGGATGATCCCGCGCTCGCGGGCGATGTCCCTGGCCCGGCCGTAGACCGCGATGGTCGTCTGCCGCAGCTGGGTGGCGATCTCCGCGCCCACCCTGCGCGCGACCTCCTCGTACGGCACGTTCTCGTCGTGCTCGCCGACCTCGGCCTTCAGCGCCGGGGTGAAGATCGGCGCGGGCAGCTCGGAGCCGTCGACCAGGCCCTCGGGCAGGGTGATCCCGGTGACCGTGCGCTGCTGGTTGTACTCCTTGAGGCCGGAGCCGGTCAGATAGCCACGGGCGACGCACTCCACCGGCAGCATGGTGAGGTTGCGGCAGACCAGCGTGCGGCCCTCCCAGTCGGCCGGGGCCCCGGCCGGGACCTCTGTCGAGACGACGTGGTGCGGGACGATGTCCGTCAGGCGCTCGAACCACCAGAGCGAGAGCTGGGTCAGGATCCGGCCCTTGTCCGGGATGTCCGTCGGCAGGACCCAGTCGAACGCGGAGGTGCGGTCGCTGGCGACCATGACCAGACGGCCCGCCTCGTCGCGGTAGAGGTCGCGCACCTTTCCGGTGTGCAGGTGGATCAGGCCGGGCACCTGCACCGGCTCGGGCTTCTCGACAAATCCGCTCAAGGTGGTTCCCTCGGGGCTTCGGGACGGGAGTCTTGTGGGTGGGTGGCCGTCCCCGAGTCTTTCATGCGCAGGCTCCGGCGCTCTCAGGGCACCGTCAGTGCACCTTGCAGATACGATCCAGCAGATTCGCGGTCGCCCGCTGGATCCTCTCGTCCGTATGGCCCGGACGGTCCAGCGCGGGCGACCACGCGAAGGTGCCGCTGGCGAAGACATGGGCCCCGCTGGGCGCGCGGTAGAGCGAGGTCTCCTGGTGCCGCGGCACGCCCTTGGCGTCCTGGTACCGGGAGTGCGCCAGCAGCACGCGCTCGGTCGAGACCGGCAGCGGGACGCGGGGGAAGTAGCGGTCGGACTCCCCCGCGACCAGGCCTGGCAGCTCGTCCCCGTCCTGGAGGCCGGTTCCCTCCCAGAGCCAGTGGTCGGTGTTGTGCACGACCAGCGGCACCGGCTCGGGCACCCGGCCCGCGTACTGGATGCCCATCACCTGCTGCTCCGGCTCGCCCAGCTCGCGCCAGAGCACGCTCGGCGGGGTGTCGGCCTGGCGCTTGCTGCAGGTCAGCAGCCGGTCCTGGTCGCCGGACGGCCCGGGGTGGAGCTGGACCTGCCAGTACATGGTGTTGGCGGAGAGGAAGACGAGCGAGGTGCCGCCGTCCCTGGCCTCCTCGACCGCGCGGCGCATCGGTACCGACCAGTACTCGTCGTGGCCGGGGAAGACGAGCCCCCGGTAGCGGTTCGGGTCGATCCGGCCGGCGTGCAGGTCGGTGGCGTTGGCGTAGGCGAGGTCGTAGCCGTAGCGCTCGGCCCAGCGGATGAAGTCGTAGGCGTGGCCGATGTGCAGCGGCAGCCCGGCGCCGGCGTAGGGGCGGTCGAAGGAGACCGTGGTCGCCGCCTCCTGCTCGCCGAGCAACTCCCCCTTCCCGTTCCAGGCGTGGTAGAGGCTGGCGCCGGTCCGGCCGTCCTCGGGGAAGAGGTTGTAGGCCTGCCAGGTGACGTCGGGCAGCAGGAGCAGCAGGTCGGCGTCGCGGCCGGTGCGGACGGTGAAGGGGATGTGGCTGCGGTGACGGTGGTCGGCCGTGGTCAGCACGGCGACGTGCGCCCCGGGCGCCCAGTGGGTCGGGATCTGCAGGCGCCAGGACATCCACCAGTGGTGGCAGGAGACCGTGCGCCCGGCGACCAGCGGGGGTGGTTGCACCAGGCCGGAGACGCGGGGGCTCGCGGCGACGTGCCGCGCACCCGCACCGCCGTAATGGCCGATCCGGTAGACGTCGACGGTGAACTCCTGCGGCGGGTTGACGCTGACCCGCAGGTCGAGCGAGCCGCCGAGGTCGGTGGCCCCCGCCGCGAAGCCCTTGATCTGACCGCCGACGTCGTCCGAGGTGCGCGGCCGGCCGAGGGCCGGGCGCGGGTCGTAGTCGGGCGCCCGTCGGGCGGCGGGCAGCAACGCAGGGTCGACGTACCAGGGCACCATCAGGCCGGTGTCGTCGAAGTACTGGTCGGCGCCGCGGAGCCAGGGCAGCGGCCCCTGGCCGAACGGGTCGGTCACCCCGTGCGCGAGCGCGCCGGACTCCCAGCGGCGGGTCTGTTCTGCACCCACTGCCCCCGCTCCCCTCCTGGGACCTGGCCCTGCCCAACCTGACGAACTGTTATGCGAGGCTCCGTTACCGTGCGCTGCCACGAACTCACCGACAGTATGTCCATCGTAAGCACATCTGCGGCTTTACAGCAGTGGCCGAGGCGGAGGTTGACGCTCCGTCACCACGCTGCCCGGTGCACCCGGTGTTCACCGCAGTCGGGCGGGGTGGTCGGGGGTGATCCCGAGCTCCTCCAGCCAGGCCCGGAGCGGCTGCTCGTCCCCGTGCTCGACCGCGAGCGCGATCGGCGCGCCGAGATCGCCGCGACGGCGGCCGTCGACGAGCAGCACCGGCCCGTCCAGCCAGTCCAGGCCCGGCTCGGCCCGGCCCGCGTCGACGGCGGCGCGGCAGACCAGCGCCTGCAGCCCGTCGGCCACCCCGTCCCTTCCGCTGCGGGCGGCGGGCAGCCGTCCACGCTGCGCCTCCACCTTGGCGGTCAGCGCCTCGCCGTCCTCGCGCAGCGCCCGCAGGGCGGCGGCGAGAGCGGGCAGCGGCTCGGCCGTCTCCGCCGCCGGGCCGAGCGCGGCGAGCAGCGCGGCGGACTGGTTGCGCCACTGCCGCAGCACGATCTCCTGGGGGTACTCCGACCAGTCGAGCCCGCGGGCGCCCTCCGCAGGGAACCCGGCGTAGAAGAGCTCGGCGGCCAGGAAGGACGCGGCCTCGTCGATCCGGCCGGGCTCCTCCAGCAGGTCGCAGGCGGGACGCTCGCCGAGGCGGCTCTCGAAGCCCTCGGCCAGCCGATCGCGACGGGAGAGCTCGGTCAGCGCGGAGACGACACCGGCGTTGAGCCGGTTCGGGCAACGGCCCAGCCGCCAGGCGGGCAGGGCGACCCTGGTCAGCAGCCGGTCCCAGCCCGCGTAAGCGAGGCCGACCTGCTCCTGGGCGGCGATCCGCTGCCCGTAGTCGACCTGCCGGGCCCGCTCGGAGGCCCAGCCGGCGACGGCACGCTCCAGCTCGGCCGCGTGGACGCGCGAACGGCGCAGCAGCCAGCGCGCGGGTATGGACGCCCAGCCGCCGAGCCGCCCGGGGTGCGTGCCGAGGACCGCGTCCAGCCCGTGGGTGAAGCGCCGGGCGGCGGAGATCTCCGGGTGCAGCGAGCAGGCCGCGCCGGCGACCACCGGCGCGAGCAGCGCCCGCAGCTCGGCGACCCGCATCCACCACAGGAAGGGCGAGCCGACGACGAGCGTGGGCGGCGCGGGTGTGCGCCCGCCGGGCGCCGTCTCGTCCTCGAGCCAGCTGTCGCAGTCGGGTGTGAGGGCGATAGCCCCCGGCGCGGGCACGTCCATCCGGTCGGCGAGATCCCGCACCATCCGGTAGAACTCCGGCGCGTCGCGCTCGGTGAGCGGCACGGCGGGCGTGCGGGCGGGCCTGGCCCGGCGCAGGGCCGCGGCGAAGGCGGCGGCCCAGCCGAGGGTGAGCAGGGCGACCGCGGCCACGGCGTAGCGCGCGGCGTCCCAGACCCCGGCGTCGGCGCTGCCGGCCGCGCCGAGCCGGCCGGTGAGCCGCCCGGCGATCAGCACGGCCGCGACGGCCGCGGGCACGGCGGCGGCGGCGAGCGCGCGCCCGCGCCACCGCAGGATCGCTGCGGCGCGGGCGACGGCGGCGTCAGCGCCGGCCCCCATCGTGTTGCCGCTCATGCTTCGGCTACTGCCCATGGCTCGGATCACCCCCTACCGCCGACGAGAAATCCAGCCGTTGTGGCTTTCGCACGTGCTACGCCCCTGTCCGATCCGACGCACGAGCCCGGCCCGGTGTTCCTGCCTCGGTCCGGAACCACTCGGATCAGTGATTCCCTGTGGACCGCAGCTTCCCCCCTGGCGTGGTGGTGTACCCGCGCAGGCGACCCTGGCACTCCGGGGAGCGCGGCGGTCCTGGGCACCATACGGCGGCACGCCGGTACGCGTCAGCCGGATACGGTTCGGATCACCCGAAGGAATGTGCGGGTGGGCTATCCGCGGCGCTCCGCGGGTTTTTCTGCTTGCGTCGGAGTCAGTAGGCCGAAGCGGGGACGTCGGAGCCGTTCGCGACGGCGGCCCGATTGCCGCACGAAGAGGCCCGAGACTCTGCCGATCTGCGCCTCCGGCGCGTACGAAGGGGCGCGGGGAACAGCGCGAGAAACCACCCGGTGCGGATGGCCCTGCTCGATGAGGGCCATCCGCGTGTCAGTGGCTTGTCGCGCAGTTCCCCGCGCCCCTGGAGGTGCGACTGCGCCCCTGGCTAGACGCCGGCCGCCTTCGCGGCGATGTCGGAGCGGTGGTGGCTGCCCTTGAGGGTGATCCTGGCGACGGAGTCGTACGCGCGGCCGCGGGCCTCGGAGAGGTCCTTGCCGGTCGCCGTCACGGAGAGGACGCGGCCGCCCGCGCTGAGGACGGTCTCGCCGTCGTCGGCCAGACGCGTGCCCGCGTGCAGGACGTAGGCCGTGCCGTCGGCCGCCTCGGCCTCGGCGAGGCCGCCGATCGGGTCGCCGGAGCGCGGGGACGCCGGGTAGCCCTCGGAGGCCACGACCACCGTCACCGCCGCGCCGTCGCGCCAGCGCAGCTCGGGGAAGTCCGCCAGGTGGCCCGTCGCGGCCGAGTACAGCAGGCCGCAGAGGGGGGTCTTCAGGCGGGCCAGCACGACCTGGGTCTCCGGGTCGCCGAAGCGCGCGTTGAACTCGATCACGCGGACGCCCCGCGAGGTGATCGCCAGACCGGCGTACAGCAGGCCGGAGAACTCCGTGCCGCGACGCCGCAGCTCGTCGACGGTCGGCTGGAGAACCGACTCCTGGACCTCCTCGACCAGCTTGGGGTCGGCCCAGGGCAGCGGCGAGTACGCGCCCATGCCGCCGGTGTTCGGGCCGGCGTCGTCGTCGCCGACGCGCTTGAAGTCCTGGGCGGGCTGCAGCGGGACGACGGTGGTGCCGTCGGTGACCGCGAAGAGCGAGACCTCGGGGCCGTCGAGGAACTCCTCGATCACGACGCGCTCGCAGCTCGCCGCGTGGTCGACGGCCTCCTGGAGGTCGTCCGTCACGACGACGCCCTTGCCGGCGGCCAGGCCGTCGTCCTTGACCACGTAGGGCGGGCCGAAGGCGTCGAGTGCGGCGGCCGCCTCCTCGGCGGTGGTGCAGACGTAGGAGCGCGCGGTGGGAACGCCGGCCGCGGCCATCACGTCCTTCGCGAACGCCTTGCTGCCCTCCAGCTGAGCGGCCTCGCCGCTCGGGCCGAAGACGGGGATGCCGCGCTCGCGGACGGCGTCGGCGACGCCCGCGACGAGCGGGGCCTCCGGGCCGACGACGACGAACTCGGCGCCGAGCTCCACGGCGAGGTCGGCAACGGCCCGGCCGTCCAGCTGGTCCACGGCGTGGACCTGGGCGACCTGGGCGATGCCGGCGTTGCCGGGCGCGCAGTGCAGGGAGGTGACTTCGGGATCGAGCGAGAGCGCGCGGCACAGGGCGTGTTCGCGGGCGCCGCCGCCGATGACAAGGACCTTCACAGCACAAGAGCCTAGTGCCTGCCGCGGGCGACACGGCCCGCGGCAGCCGCCATGTCACGACTAAAGCGACAATCAGCCACAATTCGGCAACTGGTCAGATCGACGCCACGAATACACCCACTCGTAGGGGTGAGATGTGAATCAGGCAAAGAAAGCGTGACCATCGCGCCGACCATGCAGAACCTCCACGGTTTCGCACAACAATCCGACCCGAACCGCCACCACGGTCAGCCATTTGGCGGTAAGAAGTATCTCTTGGAAGCCGAGCAGGCCGAAGGACAGGGAGTTCCACGGTGAGCCAGCCGGAGATGCAGCCCGAGGAATCCTCCTGGGGCAAGGAGGCCGGGGCTGAGGACACGTCAGCCGCCCCCGCTCCCGCCGTGCCCGCCCCGCGCTCGGCAGGAAGCGGACGCGACCTGAGCGTCCGGCAGTTCCCCCTGGGTGACTGGGGCGAGCCGGCCGAGCGCCTGGAGGAGCTCTACCGCTGGTCCGAGGAGCGCGCCGTCGAGGCGATCGACTGGTACCACCGCGACCGCCGCTGGAAGCGCAGGGGCGCGCGGCTCCTCCGGGCGCTCGCGGCGATCCTGGGCGCGGGCGGCGCGGTGCTGCCGCTGGTCGCCCTGACGGGCGTCTGGAAGGCCGGTCACGACTGGGGTTACGTGCTGCTGCTGCTGGCGGCCTGCTGCCTGGTCGCGGACCGGGTCTTCGGCCTGACCAGCGGCTGGATGCGCGACATCAGCACGGCGCAGGCCCTGCAGCGGCGACTGGAGGCGTTCCAGTTCGACTGGGCCTCGGAGTGCGTGCGCGAGGTGCTCGGTCCCACCGAGGGCACCGCGGGCGAGGCGGCCGAGCGCTGCCTCGGCGTGCTGCGCCGCTTCTGCGAGGACGTGTCGGACATGGTCCGCACGGAGACCTCCGAGTGGATGCTGGAGTTCCGCGCGTCGATGACCCAGCTGCCGACGCAGGCCGCGGGCACCTGGGGCGGCCGCGTCGAGGGCTCGGGCGCGCAGGTCCGGGTCCTGCCCTCCCTCGGCACCAGCCGCCCGACCATGCCGCGGCAGCGCCCCCCGGAGTCCCCGCTGCGCTGAGCCGGCGTTCGCACCGGCCGGACGTGTCCGGACAATCCCTCCCAAGGCCTAGTAGGGCTTGGTCAGGTGTACGCGCTGGTGGCGTGTCCTGGTGGGGTTGCGCGCGTTGATGGTGTGTGACACCTGGGGAGTTGGATCAGGTCCGGGAGGACCTGGTGGCGTTCACGGCGGAGATGTTCGAGGCGTTCGCGCGCACCGATCAGCACCGCTGGGGGCAGGCGTATGTGCGTGGGCTGCTGTTGGACGGGCGGCGCAAGTCAGTGGAGCCGATGGCCGCCCGGCTGGGAGAGGACGGAAACCGCCAGGCCCTGGCCCATTTCGTGACCTCCAGCCCGTGGGACTGGGCGCATGTGCGGGCGAGGCTGGCGTGGCGGATGCACGAGGCGATCGACCCGAGCGTGCTGGTCGTGGACGACACCGGGTTCCTCAAGGACGGCGACGCTTCCGCGGGCGTGTCGCGGCAGTACACCGGCACCGCGGGCAAGGTCACCAACTGCCAGGTCGGCGTGTCGGTGCACCTGGCCCGCGACCACGCCTCCGCGCCGGTCAACTGGCGCCTGTTCCTGCCCAAGTCCTGGGACCCGGGCTCGGATCAGGCCGACCCCGTCAAGGTCGCCCGCCGGGATCGCTGCGGCATCCCGGCCGACCTGGGCCACGTCGAGAAGTGGCAACTCGCGCTCGACATGATCGACGAGACCCGCTCGTGGGGCGTGGACGTGCCGCTGGTCCTGGCGGACGCGGGCTATGGCGACGCTGCCGCGTTCCGGCTGGGGCTGAACCAGCGCGGTCTGCACTACGTAGTCGGGATCTCGACCACACCCACTGCCCATCCGGCTTCGGCCCGCCCGGTCACGCCGCCGTACAGCGGCACCGGGCGGCCACCGGTGCCGAAGTACCCCGAGGCGGCCCGCTCGGTCAAAGCCCTGGTCATCGAGGCAGGGCGAAGTGCGGCACGTCCGGTGCAGTGGCGCGAGGGTTCACGTCCGGGCACGGGCCGCAGCGGCTACAAGCGCATGTACTCGCGTTTCGTGGCCCTGCGGATCCGCCCCGCCGGACGCGAGATCCGCGACGCCACCCAGGGCGTGGAACTCGCCGAGTGCTGGGTGCTGGCCGAATGGCCCGCGAAGGAAGCAGAACCGGTCCAGTTCTGGCTCTCCGACCTGCCTGCCGACACCCCACTGACCACCCTGGTCCGGCTGGCCAAACTGCGCTGGCGGATCGAGCACGACTACCGCGAGATGAAACAGGCCCTCGGCCTGGCCCACTTCGAGGGCCGCACGTTCAACGGCTGGCACCACCACGTCACCCTGGTCTCCCTCGCCCACGCGTTCTGCACGCTGCGCAGGCTGACCACCGCCCCAAAAGACGCGGCGCCGGCCTGAGCCTCTACCAAATCGTCCGGGAGTTGCAGTTACTCCTCGCCACCTGGGCCGGCGCCTGCCCTACCTGCCACCGCGACATCCCCACACCCATACGAACCTGACCAAGCCCTACTAGGGCCGGGAGGGATTTCTCTTGCCCCGGTGATCAACTCGGGACTACGATCCGCCCGCGCTTCGTGCACGCAGCCCGGCGCGCGGCCCTGGTCGGCCGCCCCGCTGCGACAGGCGCAGACGACTTTCCGCTCCGTATACAGGGGTGCCGCGATGGCAGCAGGACGACGACGGACAGCTGTGGCTCTGGCCTCGCTGGTGGTGACGGCAGCGATATCCGGGGTCACGCCCCTCGCGGCGCACGCCGCAGGGCCGACGGGGACGCCGAGCGAGGTGGCCACGATCCCGGCGCCGACGCTGGCCCCGCGCGCGGACTCGGTGTACGTCGCCGGGGCGACGGGCTTCCTTCACCAGGAGCAGGGCCGGCCCGGCTACACCTGGACCGACTACGCCGGCGGCACCGACACGCCAGTGCCGCAGCTGACCGGCAAGACCTTTCCGGTGCGCTCCCCCTACTACCAGCTGAACAGCGCCGGCGGCGACAAGGTCGCCTACTGGACCCCGAACGCCACCGGGCCGGCGAGCCTCACCGTGGGCGACCCGGCCTCGGGTGTCTGGAACACCTACGCCCTGCCGACCAACGCGATCGCCGTCGCGGGGCTCGACGGCACTCGCGCCCTCATGCGCACCTCCGACGGTGCCGATCACCTGCTCCAGCTCAACTCCGACAACACCACCGCGGAACTTCCGCTGACCGGGCTCCCCGACCCCACGATCTACAACCTCGCCCCTTTCTCCGTCGACGTGCACTCCGGCACGGTGGCGGTGGTGACCGCCACCCCGAGGCCCGGACTCACCGGCGTCGCGCAGAGCTACCTGGTGAAGCTGGACACCGGCGAGGCCGTCCCGCTTCCGGCCGGCACGGGAATCGGCTGGAACATCTCGGACGGCTACCTCTACCGGGTGGCGGCGCAGGCGGGACAGGTCACCGTCCTGTCGATGAAGGTCTCCGACGTCCTGGCCGGGACGGTGACCACGCCGACCACGAGCGCCTTCACCCCGTCCGGAGCGCCCCAGTACCTCGGCGTCACGGGCGGCAGCCTGTTCTTCACGATCGCGGCCCAATCCCTCTACGCGCTCCCGCTGACCGGGAACGCCTCGCCGGTCCAGCTGGAGCAGCAGCTCGGCGTGACCCCGACGATCCCGGTCGCGTCAGGCCCGGGCGGCGTCGTCGCAGTGGGCGGGGCGAGTGGCGCGCCCGCCGTGACGCGCTTCGCCGAAGCCGCCGACGGCAGCCTGAACACCACCGTGATCCGGCAGTTGACGCCGCCGCCGGCCACGACGTCCACGCTGTCGATGGTCTACGGCGAGGTCCACCAGGTCCTCACCGTGCCCCAGCTCGACGGAACCGCCAAGTTCGGGTCAGCACCACCCCGCTCGCCGCCAAGGCGGCGGACAACACCACTCAGCTGGGCACCAGCCCGGCCGGGTTCGGGTTCATGGCCCGTCAGCTCGGTCCCTGCGCAGCGGACGCCGACTGCGTACGCCTGGTGGACGGGAGCTGGTACGGCGCCTCCTACGTGACGCCGGACGGTGTCGCTTATGCGGGCACGACGCAGAGCTTCGGCGCCGGCGCGGCGATCGTCGATGCCGACGACACCTTCGAGCTGGTGAACAGCGGCGGCTCGCAGTACGTCTGGGAGCCGGGACAGGGCGTCGTGAGCACCGCCGCGCCGATCACCGGTGCGGCACTGTGGGAGGGGACGCTCTGGCGGTCCGCCGGCGTGGGCCGGATCCAGGCCTTCAAGCTCCCGGAGCGGCTCACGTCGATGCCGCTGACCCGGACCGTCGACACCGGGGCGTCCTGCGCGCCCACCGAGGTCCAGGTCGCGCAGCACTGGCTGTACTGGAGCTGCGGCACTGCCGGTCCCGCGGGGGTCTACGACCTGACCACCAACGCCTCCTTCGGTGTCCCCGCCGGCCCGGTCCTGCTCGGCGACGGCTATCTGGTGCGCCATGACGCCGCCTCGGGCGACCTGCGGCTCACGGACGTCCACACCGACGCCGTCGGCGCGGACACCACGCTGGCGACCTTCGCCGCCCGGGGCTCCGGCGACGACCGGCACCTCACCTGGACCGTCGACCGGACCAGCGGGGACGTGGCCTACGCCGACGCCGACCACGTGGTCCACGTGCTCACCACCGGCGTCCCCTCGTCCCCGGAGACCGCCGTCTCCGCCCAGTACATGGACACCCTGGAGGCCGGCGGAAACCAGTACCCGTGGACCGTGGGCGGTGTGCTGAGCCGCCCGGCTGCCTCCTGGCGCTTCGTGGTGGAGCGGACGTCCACCGGCGAGCAGGTCCACGTCGCAACCGGCGGCCCCACCCCCGCCGCCTTCTCGACCGCATGGAGCGGCCTGACGGACGCCGGCAAGAAGCCCTACAGCGGCGCATACACCTGGCAGATCTGGGCGACTCCGGCCGACGCCCCGGACGCCCCGGCCCAGCTCGCCGCGACGGGCTCCGTCGTGCTGCTGGACGGCCGCGCGCCCTTCCACTCGCTCAGCGACAACGGCCAGCCGGAGGTGATCGGCATCCTCCGCGGCGACATGATGGGCTACACGGCCGGTGAGGGCCTCGTCTACGACGGCAACGGCCACGGCGGACTGTCAGGTCAGGGCGGCTACTTCTCACTCACCGACCTCACCGGCGTGAACCAGTCGAACGCGGTCGTGCTCTTCGGCGACCTGAACGGCGACGGGATCAACGACACCCTGGTCCGCACGGTCACCGGCGCGCTGCGGGTCTATCCCGGCCTGGCCGGCTACCCGAACCCGCTGGCGGGCAAGCCGGTCACCCTCGGCACCGGCTGGAACATCTACAACCAGCTGGTCTCGGTGGGCGACCTGAACGGTGACGGCCGCGACGATCTCGTCGCCAGGGACGGTGCGGGGGTGCTCTGGTTCTACGCCGCCAACGGCAAGGGCAGCTTCGTTCCCCGGGTGAGGATCGGCAGCGGCTGGAACGTCTACACCCGGATCGTCGGCATGGGCGATCTGAACGGTGACGGCGCGGGCGACCTGCTCGCCGTGGACGCCCACGGGTCCCTGTGGCGCTACCTGGGCAACGGCCACGGCAGCTTCGCCCCGCGGGTGCAGATCGGCTCGGGCTTCTCGATCTACAACGCCATCGTCGGCGTCGGCGACCTGACCGGGGACGGCAGGAACGACTACGTGGCCCGCGACAGCGCCGGCCTGCTCTGGCGCTACGACGGCGACGGCAAGGGCCGCTTCTCCGCTCGGACCCGGATCGGCACCGGCTGGAACATCTTCTCCACGGTGCTCTGACCGCACCTCGCCCGGCCTCAGCACCCCCGCTGGGGCCGGGCGGCCGGTCCCAGGGCCGGACCCTAGGCGAAAACGATCATGGAGCCCTGGGCCAGCGCACGCGTCGCGGCGGCGTAGAGGCCGATCCAGGCGTGGCGTTCGCGGGCGTAGGGGCCGTCCTGGCCCGGCGGGGGGAAGGCGGGGCCTTCCAGGGTGGTCGGGGCGACCGGGCGGACCGGGACCGGGGGGAGCTGCGGGTCGATGCCGATGTGCGGGGCCACCGCTTCCAGCTCCTTCAGGAGCCGCTGCACCGATCCCAGCGGGCCGCCCGTCGCCAGCAGGGCGTCGTCGACCACCGGCATGTCGAAGTCGAGCGGGACGTACGCTCCCGCGTGGTCGAAGTGCCAGACCAGATGCGACTGCTCGGCCGTCGCCTCGAACATCTCCAGCAGCTGCTCGTAGTCGCCGCCGAGCTCGTCCACCGGCGTCACGTCCAGGCCGGTGAGCTGGAGCAGGTACGCGCGCCGCAGGAAGTGCAGCGACTCGTAGTCGAACGCGGCCACCGGTTCGACGTCCCCGCTCAGGCCGGGCATGTACTGGAAGACCGGAACCGCTGGGAGACCTGCCGCCGCGAGCGACGCGTTGTAGATCTCCAGGTCCTCGCCGAAGGGGTTGTCAGGGCTGAGCACCAGCAGGTCGACCAGGGGGACAAGCCAGATGTCGCAGGCCAACACGCTCTCCTGACGATCTCGGGGCCGGGGCCCGTCCACCCTACTGCGTCGCCTGGGGTGACGTGCCAGGTTCGCGCGGGGAGGGGACCTGCGGCAGGGGGCGGTCGCACAGGACCGCCATCTGCTCCAGCGACTCCTGGTTGTAGGCGTGGAGCATGGCGTGGATCGAGGCGACGTCGCGGGCCTCGATCAGGTCGACCAGCTCCAGGTGGCGCGACCAGCAGAAGGCGGCGATGTCCTCGCGGCCGCGGAGGTAGCCGGAGGCGAAGATCCAGTACTGGACCCTGAGCCAGTCCAGGTAGTCGCTGATCCTGCGGTTGCCGGTGAACGCGCCCAGCTCGCCCCAGAACCTTCGGTCGCAGCCGACCAGCACGTCCAGCTGACCCGCCCGGGCGGCGCGCACCGCGGCGTCCGCGCGGCGGCGCAGGGAGGGGACCGCGTCCCAGTGGAAGCCGGCCCAGCGGCGGTGCACCCGGCGGAAGACGCCGTCGATCACCAGCGCGCGGGCCTCGACGATGTCCACGAAGTCGTCCCAGGTGAACCGGGGGACGGCGAAGCCGCGGCCGGGCTCGACCACCAGCATGCCCTGGGCGGCCAGGTCGACCAGGGCCTCGCGGACGGGGGTGGCGGAGACGCCGTAGAGGTCGGCGATCTCCTTGACGGTGAAGTGACGGCCGGCGCCCAGGCGCCCGGCCATGAGCTCGTCACGGAGTGCGCCGGCCACCTGCTCGCGCAGCGAGCTGCGCTGGACGACCGGGGCGAAGGGTCGGTCGGAGGCTCTGCCAGATGGCATGACCAACTCCTCCGCTTCGGGTCTTCGCAGAATTCATCCGCACACTGCCGGTCCGGGCCCCCCAATGGTACGGCCCCGCACCCCCCGATCGGCGGGGTTGCGGGGCCGAAATGGTGTAGACCAAGTCACGAGCCGGTTAAGGCCGGCGCGTGCGTGTGACGGACAGGTCCGCAGGTCAGACCGTGTGCGCGTCGGTGAGGGTGAGCACCTCGTCGAGGATCGACAGGCCTTCCTTGACCTCGGCCTCGGAGACGTTGCACGGCGGCACGACATGGAAGCGGTTCATGTTCGTGAAGGGCCACAGACCGCGCTTCTTGCACTCGCCCGCCAGCTCCAGCATCGGCGCGTTGGCGGCGCCGGCCGCGTTGTACGGGGTGAGCGGCTCGCGGGTCTCGCGGTTCTTCACCAGCTCGACGGCCCAGAAGACGCCCAGGCCGCGGACCTCGCCGATGGACGGGTGGCGCTCGGCCATCGCCCGCAGCTCGGGGCCGATCACGTTCTCGCCGATGTGCTTGGCGTTCTCCACGATGCCCTCCTCGGCCATCGCGTTGATCGTCGCCACGGCGGAGGCGCAGGCCAGCGGGTGCCCCGAGTAGGTCAGGCCGCCGGGGAAGGGGCGCTCGGCGAAGGTGGCTGCGATCTCGCCGCTGATGGCGACGCCGCCCAGCGGGACGTAGCCGGAGTTGACGCCCTTGGCGAAGGTCAGCAGGTCGGGCGTGACGCCCCAGTGGTCCGCGGCGAACCACTCGCCGGTGCGGCCGAAGCCGGCCATGACCTCGTCGAGGATGAAGACGATGCCGTAGCGGTCACAGATCTCGCGGACCCCGGCGAGGTAGCCGGCCGGCGGGATCAGGATGCCCGCGGTGCCGACGACGGTCTCCAGGACGATCGCGGCGACGGTCTGCGGACCCTCGAAGGCGATGGTCGCCTCCAGGTGGGCCAGCGCGCGCTCGCACTCCTGCGCCTCGTTCTCGGCGTGGAAGTTGGAGCGGTAGGTGTAGGGGCCCCAGAAGTGCACGATCCCGGAGACGCCGGTCTCGTTCGGCCAGCGGCGCGGGTCGCCGGTCATGGCGATCGCGTTGGCGGTGGCGCCGTGGTACGAGCGGTAGGTGGAGAGCACCTTCTGACGGCCGGTGTGCAGGCGCGCCATGCGGATGGCGTTCTCGTTGGCCTCGGCGCCGCCGTTGGTGAAGAAGATCTTGTCCAGGTCGCCCGGCGTGCGCTCGGCGATCAGGCGCGCAGCCTCGGAGCGGGCCTCGACGGCGAAGGCCGGCGCGAAGGTGCAGAGCTTGGCGGCCTGCTCCTGGATCGCGGCGACGACCTTCGGGTGCTGGTGACCGATGTTGGTGTTGACCAGCTGGGAGGAGAAGTCGAGGTAGCGCTTGCCCTCGAAGTCCCAGAAGTACGAGCCCTCGGCCCCGGCGACGGCGAGAGGGTCGATCAGGGACTGCGCGGACCACGAGTGGAAGACGTGGGCACGGTCGGCAGCCTTGACCGCCTGTCCGGCTGCGGGGTCTGGGGAGATCGTCATGCGCACCAGCGTATTTTCGGCCTGCCGGCCCCCGGTACCGACAGCCTGTCTGGCGATCCGAGGGCAGGGCGACAGCCTGTCAGCCCATTGTGTCGACGGACATGGCGTAGAGCAGGAACGGAGTCTTCTCGCCGTGGCGGTCGTAGACGGCGCGGGCCCGGTAGTTGTCCTCGGCCGTGTTCCAGCGGATCTGGTACCAGCCGCGGTCGCGGCCGATCCGGCGGAGCTCCGCCAGGAGCGCGTCCACGGTGCCGCCGCCCCGGTGGGCCGGGTCGACGAAGAGGTCGTGCAGGAAACCGCGGGTACCGCGCAGCGGGGAGTGGTCGGGAGCGAAGTGGGCCAGCCCGATGGGCGTGCCGTCAGCGGCGCGTGCCAGCAGGCACTCGGTGGGGTGGTTTGCGTCGTGGATCCAGGCCCAGGACTCGGCGAGCCGCTCCTCGGTCAGTTCGACGTGGTAGAACTCGGCGTAGCCGATGAACAGCTCGCGCCAGCGCGGGCGGTCGGCCTCGGTGGGCGCGGAGATGACGATGTCCGACATGGTGATGCCTCCCCCTCAGCCCTTGGCGAGTCGTTCGGTCAGCCGGGCCCTGGCGGCCGGCCACTCGTCGACGTTCATGCCGAAGTAGACGCTGTCGCGCCAGCTCCCGTCGCCGCGCTGCACCTGTCGCCGCAGCACGCCCTCGCGCCGGGCGCCCAGGCGGGCGATGGCGTTCTGCGAGCGCTCGTTGTTGATGTCCGTCTTCCACTGGACCCGCCCGTAGCCGAGGTCCTCGAAGGCGTGGGTCAGCAGCAGCAGCTTGGCCTCGGTGTTGGCCCCCGTGCGCCAGTGGGTGCGGGCGTACCAGGTCCAGCCGATCTCCAGACGCTCGTGCTCCTCCTGGATGTCGAGGTAGGTGGTCCAGCCGACGGGCTGCTCCGTGGCCAGATCCACCACCACGAAGGCGAGGTAGCGGTCCGGGCCGTTGAGCAGCGTGTCGGCGTACCCGGCCAGGTCCTCGACACTGCGCGGGTAGGGGCGGATCCAGCGGAAGACCTCCGCCGCGTCCGCGCCCAGCGCCGCGTAGAGCGCGGGGACGTGATCGAGAGTGAGCGGCTCCAGTCGGACGTGGCGTCCGGTGAGCACGACGGGCAGCGGGGGCTTCGCGGTCATGATCGAACGGTAGCCGCTTTTTGCACTAGCAGCAATCGAGTTCTGCACTAGTGCAATGTGCTGGGTGGGTTCGCGAACCGGGCATGCGAAAGGCCCCCGCCCGGTGGGGGCGAGGGCCTCTGCGCGACGGTGAGAGCCGCGGACTAGTCCAGCAGCGAGTGCACCTGGATCGTCTCGGTGCGGCCGGGGCCGACGCCGATGGCGGAGATGCGGCAGCGGGAGAGTTCCTCCAGCGCCTTGACGTAGTCCTGCGCGTTCTTCGGGAGGTCATCGAAGGTCTGCGCCTTGGTGATGTCCTCGGACCAGCCGGGCAGCTTCTCGTAGATCGGCGTCGCGTGGTGGAAGTCGCTCTGCGAGTGGGGCACCTCGTCGACGCGCTTGCCGTCGACCTCGTACGCGACGCAGACCGGGATCTCCTCCCAGCCGGTCAGCACGTCCAGCTTGGTGAGGAAGATGTCCGTCAGGCCGTTGATCCGGGTCGCGTAGCGCGCGATCGGGGCGTCGAACCAGCCGCAGCGGCGGTCACGGCCGGTGGTCACGCCGCGCTCGCCGCCGATGCGGCGCAGCGCCTCGCCGTCCGCGTCGAAGAGCTCGGTCGGGAACGGGCCGGAGCCGACGCGGGTGGTGTAGGCCTTGAGGATGCCGATCACGCGGTCGATCTTGGTCGGGCCGATGCCGGAACCGGTGCAGGCGCCGCCCGAGGTCGGGTTCGACGAGGTGACGAAGGGATACGTCCCGTGGTCCACGTCCAGCAGCGTGCCCTGGCCGCCCTCCATGAGCACGACCTTGCCCTGCTCCAGGGCGTCGTTGAGGATCAGCGCCGTGTCGGCCACGAAGGGGCGCAGCTTCTCGGCGTAGCCGAGGTACTCCTCCAGCACCAGGTCGGCCGGGATCGCCCGACGGTTGTAGAGCTTGACCAGAATCTGGTTCTTGTCGTTCAGCGCAGCGTCGATCTTCTGGCGCAGGATGCTCTCGTCGAAGAGGTCCTGGACCCGGATGCCGATGCGGTTGATCTTGTCGGCGTAGGCGGGGCCGATGCCGCGACCGGTGGTGCCGATCTTGCGCTTGCCCAGGAACCGCTCGGAGACCTTGTCCAGGGTCCGGTGGTACGGGGTGATCAGATGCGCGTTGCCGGAGATCAGCAGCTTGGAGGTGTCCACGCCCCGGTCCTGCAGGCCGGCGAGCTCGGAGAGGAGCACGGCCGGGTCGATCACGACACCGTTGCCGATCACCGGGACGCAGTTCGGGCTGAGGATGCCGGACGGGAGAAGGTGCAGGGCGTATTTCTGATCGCCTACGACCACCGTGTGACCGGCGTTGTTGCCGCCCTGATAGCGGACCACGTAGTCGACAGAGCCGCCGAGAAGGTCAGTCGCCTTCCCCTTGCCCTCGTCTCCCCACTGAGCGCCGACCAGCACGAGTGCGGGCACAGGCGTACACCCCTTTCGGGCGGGGCAAAACACACGGCGGAAGGTCGCCGCACTGGCCCCGGATAGACCAAGCCCCTGGCGCAAAAGCGCAAGGGGCTCTTACACCGAGAGATTACCCGAGGAAGGACCACGGTGTCGGCTGAGCGTTCGGTGGGCGAGCCCGTGTTGGTCCTGGTATCCCCCACGGCGCTGGCTCTGGACGGCGAGTCGGTGCGGGTGGCCAGGGACGTGCTGGGGGCCGCGCTGGCGATGAAGGCGGTCGTGCCGGAGAGCCTGCTCGACCTGGAACGTCTGCTGGCCAGACGTGGCCGTCGCCGACCGGTAGTGATCGGTGACGACCGGTCCCTGCGACAGGTCGTCCAACTCCTCCACCAGCAGGCGACGCTGGCCGCGGCGCCGGTCGGCATGATCCCGGTGGGCCGCGGCCACGGGGTCGAGCTGGCCCGCGCGCTGGGCGCGGAGACCCGTCCGGTCCAGGCCGCGCGGGCGATCGTGAACGGCGCGGACCGGCGGCTCGATCTGCTGGTCGACGAGGACGGCGGAGTGGTGCTGGGAGCGGTCCACATCCCCGGGGGGCGTTCGCCCAGGGCGAACAAGGTGGCGTCCGCCTGGTGGACAGGTATCAGCCGACGGGTCACCCACGCGCTGGCGCCCCCGGCGGACCGGGAACCGACGCCGCCGCCGCTGCGCGTCGAGGCGGACGGCCAGGTCCTCGCGGACCCGACCCACCCGATGCGGGCGCTGGCGCTGCGCAGCGCGTCGGGCAGTGCGGAGTTGCGGATCAACGCGCGGCGTGGGAGGGGCGCGCCGATGATGGTCCAGGCCCAACGGGTCACGGTCGGCGGCCGGCTCTTCACCTACGAGGCGGACCACGCACTGAGCGCGCCGGTCCACGAACGCACCTGGACGGTGGAGCCGTCCGCGTGGTCGCTCCGCGTTCCGGCCTAGAGCAAGCTGCAACCTCCTCAGGGGCGCGGGGAACTGACCCTTGGCCGTGAGGTGTCGCGCCACGCGCCGGAGGCGCAGATCAGCAGAGCCCCGCGCCCCTGGGGTGACTGCAACTACCCCTGGCCGGAGACGTGCAGGACGCCGTTGGACTCCGTCACGGCGAAGCGGGGGAGGGGCTGGGTGGCCGGGCCCTGGAGGACCGCGCCGGTGGTGGCGTCGAACTTGGAGGAGTGGCAGGGGCAGACGAAGGCGCCGTCCTTCGGGGGGAGGACCGTGCAGCCGGCGTGGGTGCACGCGCTGGAGAAGGCGCAGTAGGTGCCGGCCTTCGGCTGGACGACGTAGACCGGGTCGGTCGCTCCCGGGACGTTCATCCGGACCGCGCCGCCCACCGGCACCTTCGACGTGGCCACCGTCGCTCCGCTCGAGACCGGGGCGGACGTCGGGGCGGACGTGGGCGCGGATGCCGTCGTCCGGCGACGGTTGCGCGCGGTCCAGGAGCCGGTGAGGAGGCCCACGCCCGCCAGGGCGAGCGTCGCCGCGCCGGCCTCGGTCAGGGCGCGGCGACGGTCCGACGTGGCGGGCTCCGCGCGGCGGCGGGAGAGCCACGCGTCCAGGGAGAGCGTCGGGGCGCCCGCGGCCACCAGCGGTGTCCACGCCGCGAGGTAGGCGAGGTCGTTCCCGAGGAAGTACGGCGAGGTGCGCCAGCTGACCGTGAGGAACAGCATCAGGCTCAGCGCCGCGCCGCCCGCGGCGGCGAGCCGCGCCCAGAGGCCGAGCAGCGTGCCGAGGCCGACCGCGAGCTCGCCGAAGGCCAGCGCCGTGCCGGTCGCCGTCGGGGCGTGTTCGGCCAGCCGCAGCAGCGGTGCCGCCGGGCTGTGGGCCGCCAGCGACGCCTGCAGCTGGGAGAGGTAGGAGGCCGGATCCGCCGCCCCCGCGAGATAGTGCGGGTCGGCCAGCTTGTCCAGCCCGGCGTAACAGAAGGTCACCCCGAGGAAGAGCCGCAGCGGCAGCAGGGCGTGACGGGAGATCAGGTCGCGGAAGCTCATCATCGGTCTCAATCCGCCGTGCCGCTGCCCGGAGCGGCCGTCCGGCACAGGTCACGGGCCTCCCCCGCGAGCTGCGGGCAGAGGCGGGTCCGGGCAGACGTGTCGTGGTAGTTGACGTTCCAGTAGCTGACCAGACCGGCCACGCAGATCTGACGCTGCCCGTCCCGCGGCGCGGCCATGCACTGCGCCGCGTCCCAGACCGGGCGTTCCAGGTTGTACTTCATGATCCTGGAGCCCGTCCCCTTGGTGCAGGAGTCCCGGCCGTCCTGGTCCGGTGCACCCAGGCACCAGCGCAGGGACTGCCCGAAGGCCTCCTGGTGGTGGACGTAGTCGTGGGTCTGCAGGAAGTAGATCGGTGCGTAGAAGTAGCAGGCGCTCCGGAACACGCTCGGCTGTTCCGGACAGGGATAGAGGGGTTCGGCGGCCAGCTGTGCGGCGGGGAGCTTGGCCAGCGCGGTCGGGTCGTCCTCGTCCGGCTCGAAGAGCTGCATGAAGATGCCCTCGGCGCAGGAGCCGATCTGGCCCCGGTCGCCGAAGCGGTCGCAGAGCTGCTCCGCCTTGGCGACGTCCAGGTGCGAGACGAACATCGCGCCGTGGCCGATGCCGTGGAGGCAGGAGCCGGTCGGCGAGGGGCCGCAGAGGCGGGTCACGTCCCGCTCGGGGTCGGCGCTCTGGGCGAGCTTCTCCTCCATGATTCCGTGCAGGTAGCCGGAGCCGCAGACGTCGTTGCTGTAGTTCAGCGCCTGGGTGACGCTGCCGTGGTACTTCTCCAGCGCGGCATGTCCCAGGTCGTGCGCCACCGGGTGGCAGAAGTCGTTGACCTGCGGCTGGCTGACGGTGATCCGCTCCAGCTCGGCGAGCGCCCTCCCCGGGTCGGTCGCGTCCAGTTCGGCGACCAGGTGGTCCCGCAGCGTGCTGCGGGTCCAGGCGGCCGGCGTCACCGGGGCGGTGGCGGACGGCCGGGGGGTCGGCGGGACGGCGACGGGGAGGGCGTCCACGGACGTGGTCGCCACCGCGACGGTCCACGGCGTGGTCGCGACCGCCCACACGCCGGCGAGAAAGATGCCGAGCGCGGCAAGCAGTGCGAGTGGTCGGCCCACGATTCCCCCCGTGACGTTGGGTGCTGTGTACATCCACCCGGATGCGGATCACCACCCGATCGGTTGCGGGGGAACGATCCTGTCGTCAGACGGTGACATCCAGGGACTCGAGCCCTCTGATCACGTATCCGGGCTTCCAGCGCGGCTCCGACGCTAGGGCCAGATCGGGCGCGAGGCGCAGAAGCGCGCCGAAGGACTCCGCGAGCTCCAGCCGGGCCAGCGGCGCGCCCAGGCAGAAGTGGATGCCCGCGCCGAAGGTGATGTGCGGGTTGTCGGCGCGCCCGAGGTCGAGTCGGTCGGGGTCGGCGAAGCGTTCGGGGTCCCGGTTGGCGGAGCCGAAGAGCAGGGCGATCTCGCTGCCGCGCGGGATCAGCTGCCCGCCGACCTCGACGTCGTCCAGCACCCAGCGCTCGAACATCTGCAGCGGGGTGTCGTAGCGGAGCAGCTCCTCCACCGCCGTCGGCATCAGCGCCTCGGGTGCGGCCCGGAGCCGGTCGAGCTCGCCGGGGTTGCGGAACAGGGCCCACCAGCCGCTCGCCGTCGTGTTGACGGTGGCCTCGTGGCCGGCGTTCAGCAGCAGCACGCAGGTGGAGATCATCTCCTGCTCGCTGAGCCTGTCCCCGGCGTCCATCACCGCGATCAGTGCGCTGACCAGGTCCTCGCCGGGCCGGGCGCGGCGCTCGGCGATCAGTGCCCGCAGGTAGTCGGAGAACTCGACGCTGGCCCGCACGGCCCGCCGGGCGGTCTCCTCGGTCGGGTTGAGCTCGAACATGCCGGTGATGTCGGCCGACCAGGGGCGCAGCAGCCCGCGGTCCGCCTCGGGGACGCCCAGCATCTCGGCGATCACGGCCACCGGCAGCGGCTCGGCCACGGCGGCGACGAGGTCTCCGCCTCCGTCCGCCACCAGCCCGCCGGCCAGCTCCTCGGCCAGCCGCCGCACGGTCGGGCGCAGCGACTCGACCATGCGCGGGGTGAACGCCTTGCCGACCAGGCGCCGGATCCGGGTGTGGTCGGGGGCCTCCAGGTCGAGCAGGCCGTTGCCGTTCAGCACGTGGAACGGCTCGTGCTCGGGCGGCGGGGCCTGCCGCCCGAACTCCTCGTGGGTGAAACGGTGCAGGTAGGTACGGCCGAGCCGGCGGTCCCGCAGCAGGGCGTTGACGTCCTCGTAGCGGGAGACCAGCCACTGCCCGCTCGGCTCGTACCAGCTGACCGGCGCCTCGGCGCGGAGCCGCGCGTAGGCGTCGTAGGGGTGCGCCACGAACTCGGGCGACCAGGGATCGAACGCGGCGGCCCCGCTCGTGGCGCTCATGGTGCCCCGGCCCTTACTGCTTCAGCTCGGCGAAGGCCTCGGCGCTGCTGTCCTGGAGGAACTGCCAGCAGCGGGACGCCTCGTCGGTCTCCTTGATCGCGTCCGCGGCGCGGGCCAGCGCGGCGAGGCTGCGCAGGAAGCCGCGGTTCGGGCGGTGGCTCCACGGCACCGGGCCGTGGCCCTTCCAGCCGGCGCGGCGGAGCTGGTCGAGCCCGCGGTGGTAGCCGGTGCGCGCGAAGGCGTAGGACTCGACCACGCGGCCGGCGGTGAAGGACTCGTCGGCGAGCTGGGCCCAGGCCAGCGAGAAGGTCGGGAACTGCGCGGCGACGTCGGCCGCGGAGAAGCCGCCGTCCGCGAGCATGCCGTAGGGCTGTTCCTCCTCCGGCAGGAGGGTGGGCGCGGGTCCGCCGAGCAGGTTCTCGTGAAGGCTCATGCGTGCAGTCTGCCACGACGCCCGAAAGGCCCGGCGGAGTCGGCTGCGGACCCGGCGGTGGATTCGCCGGGCGGCTCCGCCGTGGCCCGGACCATGCCCGGCGGCCGGGTTCAGCCGCCCACGATGTCGTCGTAGACGCGGACCGCGTCGAGCGCGCCGTCGGGGCCGCGGTGGTAGACGCCGAGGCCCGGCTGCGGGGTCAGCCGGAAGTCGCCCCAGCTGAGCGCGTTGTACTCGACCGCGCAGCGGACGCCGTCGTCGACGACCGTGCAGATGTCCACGCCGATGCCGCCGACCGCGCCGAGGAAGGCGGCGAAGAACGGGCCGATGTCGTCGCGGCCGTGGTGGACGTAGGGGCCGCCGGAGGGCTCACGGAAGCTCGCGTCCTCCGCGAAGCAGTCGGCGACCGCGTCCGCGTCGGCGGCGGCGAGGGCGGCGAAGTAGGCGCCGACGCGGTCCGCGGGCAGCGCTTCGCCGCCGGGGAGGCGGGCCGGGCGCATCCGGTTGGTACCGGTCAGCGGCCAGCTGCTGGCGTGGACCCGCACCTCGACCCGCCGCCCGCTGTGCTCGATCACGGCCGCGACCGGTTGCGGCACGCGTTCGCCCGGGCCCCTGGGGTGGTCGAGCTCCAGCTCGGCCTCGACCACGGCCCTGCGGCCGACCATGATCCAGTCGAGCACCCGGGCCTTGGTCTTCCGCTGCTCCTGCCAGCGGGCCGAGGCTCCGAGCAGGTCGGCGACCGCGGCCCGGTCGGTGGTGAGGCCGCGCTCGGGCTCGTCGACGACCAGGTCGACGGGCCAGGGCGAGTCGGGGTCGGGTGGCTCGCCCGCGGCGAGCGATCTCAGGAAATCCACGCGGGCCGAGATCGAGGTATCGGCGGCGGGGTCCGCCGCGAGGAGGTCGGCAGCGGCGGCGGCGAAGTCGGGAATCCAGAACATGGAGAGTCACGGTAGGGCGCTCGTCCGGGCCTGCGGGAGAACTGCCGGGCAACTCGGCCCGACAAAGTCAGCTCAGTCTTCAGGCGGCGCTCGAGCGGGACTCAAGTGAAACTCGAGTTTTCTTCGTCCAGGAATGATCCAGCCCCATGTACACCTCACGAAGTATCGAAGCACCCCTATGGAGGCCTCGGGCTGGCGGGTACCGTCGGAGGCCTATCGACGGGGGAGGGTAGCGATGACCGAGCGATCCTGGACTCCTATGACTCCGGCAGCTGCCTTGGAATTCGCAGATTTCCTGAGCGATCTGATCTTCAGGTCCTTGCCCAGAAGTGACCAGCGAAGATGGGCACGGGTCTACCTGCAGGGCCTCGTCATAACCCCCGGAAAGAAGACCATCCGCAATATCGCCAGCGAATACGAGGGTCCGGTTGAACAGAGTCTCCAACAGTTCATCAGCAAGTCACCCTGGGAATGGTCTGCCGTCCGCCAGGATTTGGCTCGCTATGTCGAATCCCGCATCCCGCAGCGGTCCCAGGCCTGGGTGGTCCGCCCGCTCGTGATCGAGAAGGCCGGCAGTCATTCGGTCGGCGTGGCCCGGCAGTTCGTGACGGAGCTCGGCCGGGTGGCCAACTGCCAGCAGGCGGTGGGGATCTGGCTGACCTCGCCGGAGGCGAGCTTCCCGGTGGAGTGGAGCCTGGTGCTGCCGCGCCCCTGGAACACCGACCCGGGGCTGCGGCGCCGTGCCAGGATTCCCGAGGCGGCCGGGGTGCACACGCCGGAGCAGGCGGCGCTGAACGCGGTACGCCACATGATCGAGAAGTGGCGGCTGCCTCCGCGCCCGGTGGTGATGTCGCTCCAGAACGCCAACGAACTGGAGACGGTCGCCGCCTTCCACGCGCTGGACATCCCGTTCGTGTTCAAGGTGAGCGGCTCGCTGCCGATCACCACCGGCCACGAGTCCCGTGGGCATCTGGGCCAGGGGCGGACCAGGGCGCTCGACCTGATCAACCTCTGCCGTGCGCAGCGCCGCCCGGTGGAGTGGGACTGCCCACGCCGTGAGGAGCGGCGGGTCACCCCGCTGGTCGCGCAGGAGGTCCTGATCCAGTCCGGACAGCCGTCGTCGGCCCAGCCGTCGGCGGTGCCGCAGCAGGCCGGCGGCGGGGAGGGGGGTCCGATGCTGTTACTCGGCGCATGGTCGGGATCGGGCGAGCAACCGGACGAGTTCTGGCTGAGCAACATGAGCCAGACCTCTCCCGCGCACGTCTTCCGGCTGGCGAAGCTGGCGGAGCGGGTGGAGCGCGACTACGACGACATCCTCGAACCCATCGGCATCAGGGACTTTGAAGGCCGCTCCTTCCGCGGCTGGCACCACCACACCACCCTGGTCTCCGCGGCGCACGCGGTGATCGCGCTGGGCGCCCGCCAGGCGCTCGCGCCGGTGCCGCCGCCGACCTCGGCCTACCTCTACACCCCTGACCCGCGTCCGCGCTGGGTCGGCTCGGAGGGAGGGCACCACCGTGCTTGAGATCTCCGCGGAGCTGGACGGCTGGTACGCCGCCGAGCGGGAGTTCGCGCTGGCCACGGTGGTCCGGGTGACGGGCAGCGCGCCGCGCGGGGTGGGCGCCGCGCTGGCCGTCGACGAGTCCGGCACGGCGGTGGGAAGCGTCTCCGGCGGGTGCGTCGAGGGCGCCGTCTACGAGCAGTGCCAGGAGTCCCTGAGGACCGGCCGCAGCAGCCTGCAGCACTACGGCTACAGCGCGGAGGACGCGTTCGCGGTCGGGCTGACGTGCGGCGGCGAGCTGGACGTCCTGGTCACCCCGCTGCTGCACGGCTCGGCGCCGCGGGGTGTCCTCTCGGAGACGCTGGCCGTGCTGCGCGACGGCAGACTCGGCGCGCTGGCGCGCGTCGCGGCGGGGCCCGAGCTGCTGGTCGGCCGGGCCCTGCTGGTCCATGCGGACGGCGCTCAGCGGGGGACGCTGGGCGTCCCCTCGCTGGACCGCACGGCGGCGGCGGAGGCGCGGGCGCTGCTGGCCGCCGGGCAGACGGCGACGGTGGACATCGGCGTGCGCAGCAGTCGCTGCGGCGAGCCGGTGAGCCTGCTGGTGGAGACGAACACCCGCCCGCCGCGGCTGATCGTCTTCGGCGCGGTGGACTTCACGGCCGCGCTGGTCCGGCTGGGCGCCTACGCCGGCTTCGAGGTGACCGTCTGCGACGCGCGGCCGGTCTTCGCGACGGCGGCGAGGTTCCCCGAGGCGGAGCGGGTCGTCGTGGACTGGCCGCACCGATACCTGGCGGCGGAGGCCGAGGCGGGCCGTCTGGACGGCCGCACCGCGGTGTGCGTGCTGACGCACGACGCGAAGTTCGACCAACCCCTGCTGCGGCTGGCGCTGCGGCTGCCGCTCGCCTACGTGGGCGCGATGGGCTCCTGGCGGACCCACCACGAACGCATCACCGAACTCCGCGAAGCGGGCCTCACCGACGCGGAGCTGGGCCGCCTGCGCTCCCCCATCGGCCTGGACCTCGGCGGCCGCACCCCGCAGGAGACCGCGCTCTCCATCACCGCCGAGATCATCGCCGACCGCCACGGCGCCACCGGCGCCCGCCTGGGCGCCTCCGGCCGGCCGATCCACTAGGGACTCCGTCCGGGACACTCAGCCCTGATCGTCAGGCGCGGTGCGGCGCAGGGCGGCTGGTCGGCCACGCATCGGGCCCACTCGGCCGAGCCCACCAATCCCCCGCCCTTCGGCGGGGAGGGGCCGCGAACCGCGGTGCCCGCCGGGCCGGCCCGGCGAGTACTCCCACGGGCCCCGGCCCCGCCCGGTCCACGCCGGATCAGCCCCGGCGTCAAGCGCCGTGCAGCGCAGGGCGAATCCCCCGGCGGTCGGCCGGGAGGGACCCGCGAAGCCCGGCACCGGACGGGCCGACCCGGCGAGCCCTCCGACGGGCCCTGGCCGCAGCCGGTCCGCGCAGGACCGGTCCGCGGCATCAAGCGGCCTGCCGCGCAGGGCGGATCCCCGGCCGTCGTCCGGGAGGGACCCCGCGAAGAGCGGCACCACACGAGTCGGTCCGACGCGGCCTTTCCGCCGGGTCCTGGCCCCACGCCGGATCAGCCCCCGGCGTCAAGCGCCGTGCAGCTCAACGCGAAGAGTCGGCGCGGTCCGGGAGCCTGGGGGTGTACCCGGCCGAGCCCGGCGGCTCGGCCGGGGGGCGGTGGCAGGTGACGCGGGCCGGCGGGAGTCGACGGACCGGGCCGGGGGCGTCAGTTCCACGGCTCCCGGTCGGGGTCCTCCCCGAGCAGCGCCGCCGCGACTGCGCAGAGGTCCTGGCCGTAGAGCTGGTTGCTCCCGAAATCGGACCCCCAGAGCTCGCTCGCGGCCTGCGCCACGGCGCGCCAGCTGTACTCCTCGTCCACCCGCCAGGTTCGAATCTGCAGCGCCGTCTCCAGGCTGATCGTCGCCGGATCCACAAGGGGTGGGTTCATACCGCCGATCATAGGGACGCGGCGACCCCGGCCGGCGCCGCGCGCCTTCACGCCGGTTCGCGGAGGGGGATCGCCAGTTGGTTGGCGGCGTAGTAGGCCGCGATGAGGCCGTGGGCGATGAGGGTGAGGGAGGCGGAGACGAAGGCGAGGCCGAAGGCGACGGGGTAGGCGACGGCGCCGAGGCCGAAGCGGAGGCGGGTGCCGCGGGCGCCGGCGGGGTCGACCTTGGCGTGGAAGAGGTGGCCCTCGCGGGTGACGTACCACCAGAAGACGGTGAAGGAAAGGGCGTAGACCACCATCCAGCCGCTGTACAGCACCGCCGCGGCGAGGCCGTCGTCGACCGAGACGGTGAGGTTCTGCGCCATCACCGCCGTCGTCCACGGGATGATCGAGACCACCATCAGCACCAGCAGGTTCAGGAAGAGCAACGGGCGGTCCACCCGCACCAGGTGGTTGAAGATGTGGTGGTGGTTGACCCACATCACGCCGATGATGGTGAAGCTCACCACGTAGGCCGCGTAGTGCGGCCACTGCACGCCCAGCTGATGCCAGAGGCTGTGGCCGGGGCCGCCCTTGGGGGCGTGGATGTCCAGGATCAGCAGGGTGATCACGATGGCGAAGACGCCGTCGCTGAAGGCCTCGATCCGGCCGGTCTCCTGTTGCATGCGGGTGCGCTCCTTCCGGGAGGAAAGAGGGGGGAGGAGAAGGGGCGCGGAAGGACGGGGGGACCTCCCGCGCCCCGGTCAGGGGGTCAGCTGCCGAAGCCGGCGGTCTGGCGCCAGATCTTGTCGTCGCGCACGATCAGCGTGCCGAAGGCGTGCTCGGGCTCGCCGTTGAGGCTCATGATCGCGCGGTAGAAGATGGTGTCGTCCGTCTCGACGTACTCCTGGAGCTCCAGGAGCCGCGGCTTGACGCTGAGGTAGCCGGTGAAGGTCTCCCGCACCTCCTCGATGCCGGTCGAGACGCCTTCGAAGCGCAGCAGCACCGCGTCGTCGTTGTAGTTCTTCATCAGCGCGTCCAGGTCGAGCGCGTGCAGCGCGTCCATCTGGCGGCGGAAGACGGGGTGCAGCTTGGACATGTCGTAGCTGGCCATGGTCGGTTCCTCTCGGTAGGTCGTCGCACTACGGATCGGCGGAGACGGGGAGGCGCACCTCGATGCGGGTCTCGCCGGGGACGGAACGGGCGCTGATCGTGCCCTTGTGGCGCTGGGTCACGATCTGGTGGGCCAGGTGGAGCCCGAGGCCACGGCCCCGGCCCACGTCCTTGGTGGTGAAGAAGGGCTCGAAGACCCGCGGCAGGGCCTCCGCCGCGATGCCGGGGCCGGAGTCGATCACGTCGACGACCAGCGCGCCCGACTCCTGCCGGACCCGGAGCGTCAGCGTGCCGCGGCCGGACATCGCGTCGACCGCGTTGTCGACCAGGTTGGTCCACACCTGGCCCAGCTCGGCCGGATAGCCGCTGAGCGCAGGCAGTTCGGTCTCGTACTCGCGGACCACGCTGACCGGGCCGAGCTTGGTGCGCAGCAGCGTCAGCGTGCTCTCCAGGCTCTCCACGACGGAGACCGCGCGGCGCGGGCCGCGGTCGCGGCGGGTGCAGTCGCGGGTGGCCGCGACCAGCGCGGCGATGCGACGTCCCGCCTGGCTGAGCTCGGCGGCGGTGGTGCGCGCCTCCAGGACCGCCGCGAGGTGGTCCAGCGCGGCGGGGAGGACCGTCGGGCCGAGCCCCGCCGTGTGTTCGCGCAGGTCCGCGAGGAGCAGACCGCGTTCGGCCATCACCGTGGCCAACAGCCCGGGATGGGCGGCGCCGGCCGCCTCGGCCCAGTCGGCGAGCTCGTCCTCGATGTCGGCCATGGTGAGGGCGTCCACCGGCAGGGCGTCGTCGGGCTCGGCGGCGACCAGCTGGCGGATCATCGCGGCGACGGAGGCGTGCTCCGCCGGGGAGGCCACCTCGCCCCAGGTCCACGCCGTCTCCACCAGCAGCTCGACGACGTCGGCCAGTTCGCGGGCGGCCCGGTCGACCACCGAGACGGGGTTGTTGAGCTCGTGGGCCAGGGCGGCCGCGAGAGTGTCGAGGGCCGCGGCGGCCGCGTGGTCGCGGGCCTGCGTCTGGACGCTCTTGAGCCGCCAGGCCAGCACCGGAAGCAGCCGGCGGGCCACACCGTTGCAGCGGTCGAGCATCTCGGCGAAGTCCTCGCCGGAGTAGCCGACCAGCTTGACCGGTCCCTCGGCCCGCACCGTGGCGGCGTGAGCGGTACCGCTGAGCAGCGGGATCTCGCCGGTGACGCAGTTCGCGGCGAGCGGCTTGCCAGGCTCGGGGCGGGCCGCGGCCGGGTCGGAGCTGTGCCGGGTCAGCTCCTCCTCCTGACCGTCGAGGACCTTGGTGACCACGAGCTCGCCGTCCAGCAGCACGTAGAAGTGGGCCGCGTCCTGGCCCTCGCGGAACAGCACCTCGCCGGGGACCAGCCGGCGCGGCTCACCCACCTTGGCCAGCCAGGCCAGCTCCGCGTCGGCCAGGCCCTCGAAGAGCAGCACCCGTCCCAGCGCGGCACGCAGTGATCCGGTGCTCATCGCCTGTCCTCTCGCGTGCTCATCGCGGCACCAGCCAGAGCGCGCCGAGCGGCGGCACGGTCAGTCGGGCGTGGGCCGGCAGGCCCGCGTGCGGGACGGGGGCGGCACGGACGCCGCCGGGGTTGCGGACGCCGCTGCCGCCGAAGTCCTTGGCGTCCGTGTTCAGCAGCTCCTGCCAGACGCCCGCGCGGGGCAGGCCCAGCCGGTAGCCGTGGTGCACGACCGGGCTGAAGTTGAAGATCCCCACCAGCGGGGCGCCGTCGGCGTCGTAGCGGACGAAGGAGTAGACCTGGTGGTCGGCGTCGTCCGGGTCGATCCAGCGGAAGCCGCCGGGCTCGCAGTCGCGCTGCCAGAGCGAGGGCAGCGCCCGGTAGTGGCCGTTGAGCGCCCGCACCAGCTGCTGGACGCCGCGATGACCGAGGCCCTCCTCGCCGGGCAGGTCGAGCACGTCCCAGGCGAGCCCGCTGTCGTGGTCCCACTCGCCGGGCTGGGCGAACTCCTGGCCCATGAAGAGCAGGTGCTTGCCCGGGTGCGACCAGAGATAGGCCAGGTAGACGCGGAGGTTGGCGAAGCGCTGCCAGCGGTCGCCGTGCATCTTGCGGAGCAGGCTGCCCTTGAGGTGGACCACCTCGTCGTGGCCGAGCGGCAGCAGGAAGCGCTCGCTGTGCGCGTACATCATCGCGAAGGTCATCCGGTGGTGGTGGTACCGCCGGTTGATCGGGTCCTCGGCGAGGTAGGCGAGGGTGTCGTGCATCCAGCCCAGGTCCCACTTCAGGCCGAAGCCGAGACCGCCGTGCTCGACCGGGCGGGTCACGCCCTCCCAGGAGGTGGACTCCTCGGCGATGGTGACCACGCCGGGGCAGCGCCTGGCCAGCGTGTCGTTGAGCTCGCGCAGGAAGGAGACGGCGTCGTGGTTCTCCCTGCCGCCCTCCGCGTTGGGCAGCCAGGCGTGCTCGGCGCGGCCGTAGTCGAGGTAGAGCATCGCCGCGACGGCGTCCACGCGCAGCGCGTCGACGTGGAACTCCTCGCACCAGTAGACGGCGTTCGCGATCAGGAAGTTGCGGGCCTCGGGGCGGCCGTGGTCGAACTGGAGGGTGCCCCAGTCGGGGTGTTCGGCGCGGCGCGGGTCGGGGTGCTCGTAGAGGTGGGTGCCGTCGAAGCGGGCCAGCGCCCAGCCGTCCCTGGGGAAGTGCGCCGGCACCCAGTCCATGATCACGCCGATGCCGGCCCGGTGCAGCGCGTCGACCAGGGCGCGGAAGTCGTCCGGGGTGCCCCAGCGGGCGGAGGGCGCGTAGTAGGAGGTGACCTGGTAGCCCCAGGAACCGCCGAAGGGGTGCTCCATCACCGGCAGGAACTCCACGTGGGTGAAGCCCATCCAGGCGACGTAGCCCGGCAGCTGTTCGGCCAGCTGGCGGTAGCTCAGGCCGTGCCGCCAGGAGCCGAGGTGGACCTCGTACACGCTCATCGGCGCGGCCTCGGCCGGACGCTCGCCCCGCGCGGCCAGCCAGTCCTGGTCGCCCCAGCCGTACGACGAGCGCTGCACCACCGAGGCGGTGCGCGGCGGGCATTCGGCGGCGCGGGCGAACGGGTCCGCCTTCTCCCGCACGACGCCGTCGGCGCCCAGCACCTCGAACTTGTACCGCGCGCCCTCCACGACCTCCGGCACGAAGGTCTCCCAGACGCCGCTGTCCTCGATCCGGTGCAGCGGATGGCCGCTGCCGTCCCAGCCGTTGAAGTCCCCGACCAGCCGGACGGCGCGGGCGGCGGGCGCGAGCACCGTGAAGGCGGTGCCGGAGCGGCCGTCGGGACCGGTGTCCCGGTGCGCGCCGAGGACCCGCCACAGCTCCTCGTGGCGACCCTCGGCCAGCAGGTGGAGGTCGAGTTCGCCGAGCCTGGTCACCAGCGGCTCCGGCGGATCGTCAGGATCTGCGCCACCCGCTGACGCGGGTCCAGGCGCACGGTGTTGACCTGGCCCCAGCGCGAACTCCCACCGCCGAGCTCGTCGTCCACGACGAAGCCCTCCCCCGGACGCAGACCCAGCGCGGCCGGGTCCAGCTGGACCCGGCCCTCCTGCGGCCGGTACGGGTCGAGGTTGAGCACGACGACCACCCGGTCCTCGCCGGCTCCGCCCGTCGCGCCCACGCTCTTGGAGAAGCAGAGCAGGTGCTCGTTGTCGGTCCGGTGCAGCCGCAGGTTGCGCAGCTCGCGCAGCGCGGGGTGGCGGCGGCGCAGCCGGTTCAGCCGGGTGATCAGCGGAGCGATGCTCTCGCCGCGTTCCTCCGCGCCGGCCCAGTCGCGCGGGCGGTAGTCGTACTTCTCCGAGTGCCGGTACTCCTCGCTCCCCGGCCAGGCCGCGACGGACTCGCAGAGCTCGAAGCCCGCGTACATGCCCCAGCTCGGCCCGGTCGTCGCCGCCAGCACCGCGCGGATCTCGAAGGCGGCGCGGCCGCCGGTCTGCAGGTGCGCGGGGAGGATGTCGGGGGTGTTCACGAAGAGGTTGGGCCGCAGGTAGTCGGCGGCGGGCGTGCCGTCGAGCCCGGTCAGCTCGGCGAGGTAGTCCTCGACCTCCGCCTTGGCGGTGCGCCAGGTGAAGTAGCTGTACGACTGGTGGAAGCCGACCCTGGCCAGCGCCTGCAGCATCGGCGGGCGGGTGAACGCCTCGGAGAGGAAGAGCACGCCGGGGTCCTCGGCGTGCACGGCCCGCAGCAGCCGCTCCCAGAAGTGCAGCGGCTTGGTGTGCGGGTTGTCGACCCGGAAGATCCGCACGCCCTGGGCCCGCCAGTGGCGCAGCACCCGCAGGCACTCGGCGAGGATGCCGTCGGGGTCGGTGTCGAAGTCGATCGGGTAGATGTCCTGGTACTTCTTCGGCGGGTTCTCCGCGCAGGCGATGCTGCCGTCGAGCCGGTAGCGGAACCACTCGGGGTGCTCGGTCACCCACGGGTGGTCCGGCGAGCACTGCAGCGCGAAGTCCATCGCCACTTCGAGTCCCAGCGACTCCGCCTTGGCCACGAAGGCGCGGAAGTCGTCGAGATCGCCGAGGTCGGGGTGGACCGCGTCGTGGCCGCCGTCGGGGGAGCCGATGGCCCAGGGCGAGCCGGGGTCGCCGGGCCGGGCGTCGAGGGCGTTGTCCCTGCCCTTGCGGTGCGAGCTGCCGATCGGGTGGATCGGCGGCAGGTAGACGACGTCGAACCCCATGGCCGCGATGGCGTCCAGTCGGCCCGCGGCGCTGCGCAGCGTGCCGGAGCGGCGCTCGGCGCCGCTGCCGGTCGCTCCTTCGGAGCGGGGGAAGAACTCGTACCAGGAGCCGTACAGGGCACGCTGCCGGTCCACCCGGAGCGGCAGGGCCGCGCTGCTGCTGAGGTGCTCGCGCAGCGCGGCCGGCCGCGCGGCCAGCACGTCGGCGACCTCCGGGGCGCGCAGGGCGGCGAGGCGCTGCAGCGGAGGGCGACGGCTGTCGCGCAGCAGCTCGGCGGTGGCCGCGAGCGCGGGCACGCGAGCGAGCAGCTCCGCCCCCTGCCAGAACGTCAGCTCGACGTCGACCCCGGCCGCGACCTTCGCCTGGGCGGCGCGCAGCCAGGTGGCCACGGGGTCCACCCAGGCCTCGACCCGGTACTGCCAGTCGCCTTCGCGGTCGGCACGGATCTCCGCGGTGAACCGGTCGGTGCCGCGGGTCAGCTCCCTCATGGGGAACCGCAGTTCCCTGGCGGGACGGCCGGGCGCGAGCAGGACGACTTGGGCGGCCAGCGTCTCCGCGCCCTCCTTGAACACGGTGGCCGAGACCTCCACGGTCTCGCCTGGCACGGCGCGGGCGGGCCTGGCCCCTCCTTCGACCTGCGGTCTGATCCTTTCGATCACGACCCTCCCGAGCGTCGACGCGGTCTCCGCGGAGCGGAGCGCGGTGGGGTCGTAGCTCGGTGTGGTCGTCACTGTCCTCATCCCCCGTCTCGTCGTGATCGTCATGCAGAGGCGTTCAGCCCCCAGGGGCGCGAGGAACTGCGCGGGCAACCACCCGGTGCGGACAGCCCTGCTCGTTCGGTGACTCACCCCATGGGGTGGCTTGTCGCACGCAGTTCATCGAGCAGAGCCCCGCGCCCCTGGGGTCGTGCGACTGGGCGTCAGCGCCAGCTGCGGTGCAGGGCACGGCCTGCCAGGACGCCGGTGAGGTGGCGGAGGTATTCCGCCGAGGCGCCGTGGCCGGACCGGAAGGTGGTGATCGGCTCCGCCGTGACCGCGGTGATCACCTCGCGGATGGTCGGCCTGGCGCCGCCTGCCAGGCGGGACTCCACGCCCGGCAGGCGGATCGGGGCGGGGGTCGCGGCGGTGACCGCGACGCCGCAGGTGCCGGCGGCGCGGTCCACGCGGACCGCCACCGCGCACATCGGGAAGCGGGTGGCGCGGTCGGCCCACTTCTCGAAGCCGCTGACCTCGCCGCCCGGCGGGATCTCCAGAGCGACCACCACCGCGCTCGGCGTCAGCACCGAGCCCAGCAGCTCCGCAGGCACCGTCCGGCGGCCCGACGCGTCGGCCACGGTCACCGTCGCGCCCAGGGCCACCGCCGCGACCGGCAGGTCCGTCGCCCGGGCCGGGCCAGGGCGGTCGGCGACGAGGTTGCCGCCGACCGTGGCCCGGTTGCGGACCTGGGCGTCGTCGTTGGCGCGGGCCGCCTCCGCCAGGGCCGGGGCCAGCCGCAGCACCTCGGGGTCGGAGGCCAGCTCCGACAGCGTGGTGCTCGCGCCGACCCGCAGACCGCCTCCCGCCGCCCCGGGGGTGATCCCGCGCAGTTCGTCGATCGTGGACAGGTCCACCAGGATCGGCGTCTCCGTCTCGCCGGTCGCCAGACCGACCAGCAGGCTCTGCCCGCCGCCGAGCGGCAGGCCGCCGGTGGCCTCCAGCAGCGCGACGGCCTCGCCCACCGAGGCCGGGCGGGCGTAGTCGAATCGGGTCAGGATCATGGCGCCACGCCTTCCGGGTTCAGCTGCCGCCAGACCTTCTCCGGTGTGAGCGGCATGTCCAGGTGCTGTACGCCCAGGTCGGCGAGGGCGTTGACGACCGCGTTGACCACGGCCGCCGCCGGGGGCACCGTCGCGATCTCGCCAGCGCCCTTGGCGCCGAGCGGGTTGTGCGGGGTCGGCGTCTCGGTGCGGTCCAGCTGGAAGAAGGGCACGTCCGCGGCGCGCGGCAGCGCGTAGTTGCGGAAGTCCGCGGTGACCAGGTTGCCCTGCTCGTCGTAGACGGCCTGCTCCATCAGCGCCTGGCCGAAGCCGTGCACGATGCTGCCCTCGATCTGGCCCTTGACGATGGTCGGGTTGCCCACGAAGCCGGCGTCGTCGACGGCGGTGTAGGACACGACCTCGGTCTGGCCGGTGAGTTCGTCCACCTCGACGACGGCCACGTGGGTGCCGAAGGGGTAGTTGAAGTCCGGCGGGTCGAAGAAGGTCGTCTCGTCGATGGTCGGCTCGATCTCCGGGGGGAGGTTCCAGCCGTACCAGAGCGCCATGGCCAGGTCCGCGAAGGTCTTGGACTGGGTCTCGCGCTCGCCCTGGACGAAGATGACGCCGTCCTCGCCGTAGACCACCTTGTCCACGTCGACCTGGAACAGCGCGGCCGCGGCCCGGCGCATCTTCTCCTTGACCTTGCGCGCGGTCAGCGCCAGCGAGGGGCCGGCCATGCTGAACGAACGGCTGCCGTAGGTGCCCTGGCCGTAGGGGGCGCGCAGCGTGTCCGCCTCCATGACCTGGACCTGGGCCGGGTCGATGCCCAGCTCGTCGGCGACCACCTGGGCGTAGACCGTGTAGTGGCTCTGCCCGGTGGACGCCGAGCCGACGGTGGCGCTGACCTCGCCGGTCGGGTGGACCCGGATGTTGGAGCTCTCCCAGGTGCCGCCCAGCATGCCCTCCTGCGACATCCGGGTGGACGGGCCCACGCCGCAGATCGCGACGTAGCAGGCGATGCCGACGCCGAGCCGCTTGCCCCGGCCGCGGGCCTCCGCCTTGCGCTCGTCCATGTCGGTGTAGCCCGCCAGCTCGAGGGCCTTGTCGAAGTTCTCCCGGTAGCTGCCGGAGTCGTAGGTCCAACCGAGCCCGTTCTCGTACGGGAAGGCGTCGTTCGGCACCAGGTTCTTCCGCCGCACCTCGGCCGGGTCCATGCCGATCTCGGTGGCGTAGCGGTCGACGAGGCGCTCCATCAGGAAGGTGGCCTCGGCCCGTCCCGATCCGCGCTGCGCGCCCAGCGGGACGGTGTTCGTGAAGGCCACGTAGACCTCGCAGAAGGCGGCCGGGATCTGGTACATCCCGCTGATGCTGCGGCCCATCAGCGCGGTGGCGACACCGGGGCCGATGGTCGAGGGGTACGCGCCCAGGTTGGCGTAGCTGGTGCAGTGCAGACCGGTGATCCGCCCGTCCCTGGTGCCGGCGAGCGTGACGTGCTGCCGGTGGTCGCGGCCCTGGACGGTGGAGCGCATCAGCCCGGTGCGGGTGTCGACCCACTTGACCGGCCGGCCCAGCATCTTGGAGAGCAGCAGCACCAGGGCCATGTCCGGGTACAGGTAGCCCTTGGTGCCGAAGCTGCCGCCGACGGTGGGCGCGATCACCCGCAGCTTGTTGAAGGGGATGCCCAGCACCAGCGCCGCCAGCAGGAAGCGGTGGTTGTGCGGGCCCTGCGTGGAGGCGTAGAGGGTGTAGTCGTCGGTGGCGGCGACGTAGTGTCCGACCGCGCCGCGCGGCTCCATCGGGGAGTTGATGGTGCGCTGGTTGACCAGGTCGAGCTCGACCTTCACCTCGGCATCGGCCAGGGCCCGCTCGGTGGCCTCCTTGTTCCCGCAGGTCCAGTAGGCGTTGAGGTTGCCGGGCACCGCCTCGTGCAGCTGCGGTGCGCCCTCGGCGATCGCGTCGTCCGCCCTGGTGACCACGGGCAGCAGCTCGTAGTCCACCCGGATCGCCTTGAGCGCCGCGTGCGCCTGCCAGGCGGTCTCCGCGACCACCGCGGCGATCTGGTCGCCGACATGGCGCACCCGGTCGCCCGAGAGCAACGGCCGGGAGCCCGGCAGTCCGTAGGGGTGCGGCGGGAAGTGGCTCTCCACCCCGCCGGGGATCCAGATGCACGGCAGCGGCATGACGTTGGCGAAGTCCGCCGCCGTGACCACCTTCAGCACACCCGGCATCGCCTCGGCGGCGCTGGTGTCGATCCCCTTGATCAGCGCATGGGCGTGCTCGCTGCCCAGGATCGCCATGTGCGTCATCCGCGGCAGCTCCACGTCCGCGATGAACGTGGCCTCTCCGCGCAGCAGTTGCGGGTCCTCGCGGCAGTCGCTCGCCACGCCGAGGACGCGTCGTCCTGCACTCATCTCCGGTCCACCTCCCTCTTCTCCGACCGGTCCCTCAGCTGCCGGCGGCCGGGACGGCGACCGAGGCGGCGGCGACGCCCTGGGCGCCGCGAACGATGCTGTGGTAGCCGGTGCACCGGCACAGGGTGCCGGTGAGCCACTCGCGGATGCGCTCCTCGGAGGGCTCCTTCTCCCGCTCCAGCAGGTCGCGCAGCGACATCACCACCCCGGGGGTGCAGAAGCCGCACTGGGTGCCGTGCTCCTTGCGCAGCGACTCCTGGACCGCGTCCAGGCCGCCCTCGGGGGCGACGCCCTCGATCGTGGTGACCTCGTGGGCCTCCGTCTGCACGGTCAGCACCAGGCAGCTCTTGACCGAGAGCCCGTCGAGCTGGACCACGCAGGTGCCGCACTGACCGGTGTCGCAACCCACCTTGGTCCCGGTCAGCCCCAGCTCGTCGCGGAGGGTCTCGACGAGCAGCCGCTGCGGCTCGACGTCCGTCTCCACGGTCTTGCCGTTCACTCTCAACGACACCTTCACGGTGGACACCCCACTCACGCGGACAGCTGCTTGACGAAGGTCTCCGCCAACGCGCGGGACGAGTAGGGGTTCTGACCCGTGGTGAGGTTGCGGTCCACCACCACGTGGGAGTCCCAGATCAGCTCGGCCTTCTCGTAGCGGGCGCCGAGCCGGGTCAGCTCCACCTCGAGGATGAAGGGCAGCCGGCCGGCCATGCTGGTGACCAGCTCCTCGCTGTGCGAGAAGGCCGTCATCCGGTAGCCCTCGAAGGGCCAGTGCCCCTCGCCGTCGCGCAGTGCCAGCAGCGAGGTGTGCCCGTGGCAGACGGTGGCCAGCGGCTTGTCCGTCGCCAGCCACCAGCGCAGCAGCTGCGCCAGCTCGTCGGACTTGGGCAGGTCGCCGATGGCGCCGTGGCCACCGCTGACGTAGACGCCGTCGTACTGGGCCAGCGAGTCCTGGGTCAGCGACTCGATCGCCAGCGGCCGCTTCAGCTGCGCGGCGCCCTCGACGACGCGGACGTACTCGGCCGCGTTCTCGGCGTCGTGGTTCTCACTGCCCTGCGGACGGACCCACTGCAGGAACTCGGGGTCGATGCTCGTCAGGTCGACCGTCGGGGAGGCCCCGCCGACGGTGGCGACGTCCACCTCGTAGCCGTGCTCACGGAAGATCTGGTAGGGCACCACGAACTCCTCCGCCCAGAAACCGGACGGGTGCAGCTCGCCGTCGAGCAGGTGCAGGGTGGCCTTGGCCGTCATGATCACGAGAATCTTCATGTCTGCCTTCCCCTTCGGAACCATTGCCTGATTGCCTGATGCGGTGCGGCTTCTGTCGATGGCTCCGCTCCCGCTATTCGGCGGAGCGGTATTCGAGCTAGATTCCAGCACGGCTGCAGGCGGCAATCGAGCGACCGTGCGGATTCCCCGACTACTTAGTCAACTGCGTTCTGGAGCAGGGCCTTGCGGTAAATGTCGCGCACCTGGAGACAGGCCGACTCCCAGGAGAACGCGCACTGCGCCCTGGCCCGGCCCGCCGCTCCCATCGAGGCCGCGAGCGCCCGGTCGGCGAGCAGCCCGTTGACCGCTTCGGCCAGCTCGGCGGCGTAGGCCTCCGGGTCGGGATCGGGCTTCACCAGCAGTCCGGTGAGGCCGTCGGCGACCACCTCGGGGATGCCGCCGGTGGCGGTGCCCACCACGGCCGTGCCACAGGCCATCGCCTCCAGGTTGACCAGTCCCAGCGGCTCGTAGACGGACGGGCAGACGAACACGTCGGCCAGGGTCAGCAGCCGGCGGAGGGTGGGGACGTCCAACTGCTCGCGGATCCACAGCAGGTCGCAGCCGGAGGCACGGACCCCGTCCGCGAGCGCCTCGAACTCGGCCGCGATCTCCGGGGTGTCCGGCTCGCCCGCGCAGAGCACCAGCCTGGTCCCCGGCAGCAGCCGCGGCGCGGCCCGCAGCATCCGGTCCAGGCCCTTCTGCCGGGTCAGCCGGCCCACGCAGACCACCGTCGGCGGACCGGCCCGCACGTCCAGCCGGTTGGGCCGGTGGTCGGGCCGGTAGACGGAGGTGTCGATGCCGTTGTGGACCACGCTGACCCGCGCGGGGTCGAGCGCGGGCCAGAGCCGCAGCAGGTCGTCCCGCATCGCCGCGGAGACCGCGACGACGTGGTCGGCCGAGGTCAGCGCCACGTCCTCGGCGAAGGCCGAGACCGCGTAGCCGCCGCCCAGCTGCTCCTGCTTCCAGGGCCGCAGCGGCTCCAGGCTGTGCGCGGTGACCACGTGCGGGACGCCGTGGCGCAGCTTGGCCAGATGGCCGCCGAAGTTGGCGTACCAGGTGTGGCTGTGCACCAGGTCGGCGCGCTCGGCGGCGCGGGCCATGGCCAGGCCCACCTCCAGCGCGGCCAGCGCCGGGTCGCCCTCGGGCATCGGGTGCGCGACCACGCCCGGCGCGTCCCTCGGCCGTCCGAAGCAGTGCACCTCCAGGTCGACGAGCGGAGCCAGACCGCGCGCCAGGAAGTCGACGTGGACGCCCGCGCCGCCGTAGACCTCCGGCGGGAACTCCCTGGTCAGCAGATGCACACGCATGTCCGCCCCACCTCCTCACACCCATCGCAGCAGGTCGCGCACCCCGGAGAGGCTGACGCCCGCGGGGTAGCGCGCCGCCTCGGTGATCCGCACCTTCGGCGAGGCGTGCACCCCGCGCAGCCTGGCCCCGGGCGGCACCTGCACCTCGTCGCCGAGCGCGCAGTAGTCGCTGAGGTGCACCGGCCTCTCCAGCGTGGAGCGGACGTCGACCATGCAGCCGAGGAAGACGTCGCTGAGCCGCGCGCCGGGACCGATCACGGTGTGGTCGCCGCAGGCGACGCCGCGCAGCACGCAGTCCTGGCCGATGTCGGCCCCGTCGCCGATGTCGGACTCCATCAGGGTCACCCCGGGACCGATCTCGACGTCCCTGCCGATCCTGACGCCTGGACCGATCCTGACGCTGCCGTCACTGATCTTGTCGGCCAGGGTGCGGCCGCTGACCGGGTCCTTCATCTCCAGGCTGGTCTCGTGGATGCGGACGCTGTCGGACCGCCACGGCTGCGGGTCGAGCCCGGCGCTGAGCAGCGGATAGCGGTCGAGCAGCACGTCCTTGAGGGTGTCCAGGTAGGCCGGCGGGCTGCCCAGGTCGCCGAAGCGGCGGATCGGGTGGGTCAGCACCCGGTGACCGGCGGCGACCAGGTAGGGCAGCAGGTCGCCGCCCCAGTCCAGCCTGACCCGCGCCATCGCGGCCAGCGCCGGGTCGGTGGCGGCCATCCGCAGCCGGTGGCAGTCCACCAGGTACATCCCGGTGTTGGTGTGCACCCGGCCGTCGGGGTCGGCCCGGCCCATCGCGCGGGCCTCGGCCCAGCTGGGCTTCTCCACGAAGCGCCGCAGCACTCCGTCGGCCCCGGCCTCCAGGACGCCGTAGGTGCCCGCCGCGGTCTCCGCCGGGCGCAGCACCGAGGCGACGGTGACCACCGCGCCCGCGTCCAGGTGCGCCCGGACCAGCGGTTCCAGGTCGAAGTCGAAGACCGAGTCGGTCGGCACGACCAGCGCCAGGCCGCTCAGGTCCCAGTAGTCCAGGCACCGCAGGGTCGCCTCGCCGCTGCCGGTGTTGCCCTGGTCGAAGCGGGCCCTGGAGTAGCGCACGGCCGCGCCGAAGCGTTCGCCGTGGCCCAGCACGCCCTTGGTCTGGGCCCGGTTCTCGCGCCCGTTGGCCACCACGTAGAACTGCCGGACGCCGAGGCGCCCGAGGCTGGTGACCGTCCACTCGATGAGCGGCCGTCCCGCGACGGAGACGGCCGCCTTGCTTCTGAGGTAGTCGTCGGAATTCAAGGTGATCGGCCTGGCCCTTATCCCCTGGCCGCCGGCGAGCGCTATTGCCGAGACTGATTCCATTTCCCCCACCGCCCTTAGTCGAGAACCATGTTCGCCAGTCGTCGGAATCCGGTGGCCAGAGAATGTTTCGGCCGTGCTTCGGAAAAGATCCGAACTCCGGCCAGCTGCGACATTTCCAGGGCGTAGGGCAGCGGGAGCGCGGCGACGCCGTGGGCGCGCTCCGCCCGCTCGCCGGCCTGCTGGGGGTCCTCCTCGGTGGCGACCATGTTGACGACCAGGGCACGCGCGCAGCCCAGCCGTCGGACCACGGACTCGGCCTCCTCGGTGCCCGGCAGGTCCACCATGTCGGCGCGGACCACGGTCACCAGGACGTCGGCGCAGGCCATCGCGGTCACCGTCTCGTTGTTGAGCCCGGTGTGGGTGTCCAGCAGCAGCACGTCCAGGGAGTGACACTCGATCAGCCGCCGGAACCCCTCGGGCAGCAGGCCGACGTCGTAGCCGGCGGCGAGGATCTGCGCCAGCGGGCAGGAGGCGGTCCTGGCCGGGACCAGCCACAGCCCCGGTGGGCCGACCGGGGTGGCGGCGGCCTCGATCTCGCAGCGGCCCAGCAGGTAGTCGCCGAGCGAGAGGCCCTCGGCGGGGAGGCCGAAGAGGGCCTGCAGGGTGGGCGAGTGCAGGTCGGTGTCGACCATGGCGACCCGCGCGCCGGCCTGGGCCAGCAACTGGGCCAGGTTCGCCACGACGGTGGACTTGCCGGTGCCGCCGCGGAAGGAGTGCACCACGACGGTCCGCGCGCTGCCGCGCCTGCCGCCCTCCAGCCGGCCGTGCACGCCGCTGTTCACGCCGACGCCCGTCACGCCGCCACCGCCTGGGCGCGCGGGGCGGCGTCGCGTCGCACCACCATCATGGTCACGTCGTCGTGCTGCTCGCCGCCGCCGGTGTGCTCCACCACCGCCCGGCCGACCCGGTCCAGCAGCTCCCTGCCGTCGGCGGCGGGCTCGGTGAGCAGGGCCAGCATCGCCTCCTCGCCGAGGAAACGGCCGTCCGGGCAGCGGGCCTCGGGCACGCCGTCGGTGTAGACGAAGAGAGTGTCGCCCGGCTCCATGTGGGCGTAGCCGAGCGAGAAGGTGCTGTCGGGGAGCAGCCCGACGGCCGGTCCGGTCACCTCCAACGCCGAGAGCTCGCCGCTCTCCTGGGCGATCAGCCGGGGCGCGTTGTGGCCGCCGTTGATGTAGACCAGGCTGCCGGTGGCCGGGTCGAGCACGCAGAAGAAGAGCGTGGCGAAGTAGCCCTGCCGCAGGTGGTTACGGGTCAGGTAGTGGTTGGTGCCGAGCACCGCGTTCATCATCGGGGTCACCCCGACCGGGTACAGGGCGCCCAGGTCCTGCCCGCCGGCGACCAGGTGCTGCAGCCCGCTGTACTCGGCGGTGTGCCGCAGCAGCGTCCGGATCAGCGCCATGAACAGGGCCGAGCCGACGCCCTTGTCGCAGACGTCGGCCACCACCAGGGCCAGGCGCCGGCGGTGGACCAGCTCGAAGACGTCGTAGAAATCGCCCGCGACCTGACGGGCGGGGCGGAAGCTGACCTCGATGTCCCACCCCGCGGGGGTCGGCAACTGCTCGGGCAGGAATCCCGCCTGGATCTCCCTGCCGATCTCCAGCTCCCGCTCGTAGCTCATCCGCTCCGCGTGCGCGTGGGCACGGGCCCGCTCCGAGCAGTCCTGCAGCCGGGACCTGACCAGGGCGGGCAGGAAGGGCGGCACCAGGAAGTCGTGGCCGCGCCTGACGTGGTCCTCCAGCGCCTCGAAGCCGTCCTCCGCGTAGACCAGCACGATCGGCACCGGGCGCCCGGTCAGCCGCAACCGCTGGGCGACCGCCGCCACCGAGACGGGCGGCACTCTGGCGGGGGCCATCAGCACCTCCACCTTGGGCAGCTCCGCGAGCGGCAACGAGAGCAGTTCGGCAAGGCCACAGCCGACGACGCCCACCCCCTCCGACTCCAGACTCGCCAGCAGGCTGTGCGGCGGGCGCGGGAGTGCATCGAGCATCAGGACCGTGACTACTGACATGAGAGGGCGTACCTCCTGGGCGTCGACGCCTCGTGCGGGCGTCAGCGGCGGACCGCGAGGGTGCAGACGTTCCTGTCGTCGAGCCGGGCGTACTCGAACTCGTCCGCACTGGTGAGCGCGAGATGGATGCCGAGGCCGCCGATCGGCCTGGCGTGGGCGGGCAGCCCCGGATCGGGCCGCCGCCAGCGGCTGCGCGGGTCGAAGGGCGGCGCCTGGTCGCTCAGCCGCACCCGGACCAGGTCGGCGGTCACCTCGCCGGAGACGGCGAGGTCGCCGGGACGGCCCCGGTAACCGTGGATCACGGCGTTGGTGGCCAGTTCGTCGACGGCCAGCCGCAGCCGGTAGCGCGCCGGTTCGGCCAGCCCGCCCTGCCCGGCCAGTGCGAGGACGAACGCGCTGATCGCCCCCAGTGAGCCGAGCGAGGCGGGCACCCGCAGCACGGGTGCCCGCTCGCCCACCACGACCTGCTCAGCCATCGCTGAGCTGGACGCTGCGGTCGAGGCCGGCGGCGCGGATCACCCGCGTCACGGCCTCGTTGGCGCCCACGACCCTGATGTCCACGCCCCCGCCCATCTTCTGCCGGGCGAAGACCAGGGACCGCAGACCGGCGCTGGCCATGTAGCCGACCTTGGTCATCCGGATCTCCACGGTGCCGAGACCACGGGCCGCGGCCTTCTCGATGACCTCGTGGAACTCGGCGGCGGTGGAGGCGTCCAGCTCTCCCGCCAGTTCGATCACCGAGGTGTCGGCGGAGCTGCTGTACGAGATGGACAGTGGCATGTCGGTCAACCCTTCTGTGCGTCAGGCGTTGTGTTCCAGTTCGGACGTCGTGCGGCGGGGCTCAGCTCTCGTTCGGCACCCGGCCCACCAGGACCACCACCGAGCGCGGTCCGGCCAGGTAGCTGCCGGGGTTCTCCAGCGCCGGCTCGCTGCCGGGCGCGTGCGCGCCCTGCGGCCCGGTGAGCGAGGTGTCCACGGCCAGGTGCCAGACCCGGCCGCCAGGAAGCTGCGGCAGCTCCAGGTCGTGCGCGTCCCAGTGGGCGTTCATGGCCGTGTAGACGCAGTCGTCGTCGCCGACCGAGGTCCGCATCACCGCCAGCAGCCGGCTGTACTCGGACCAGTCCGGCTGCCAGGCCCACTCGCCGTGCCAGCTGATGTCCGGCATCACGTCGCCCTCGGGCACGTCGCCGTAGGGGTGCTCGGGGACCCGCAGAACCGGGTGGGCCGCCCGCAGCGCGATCAGCTGTCTGGTGAACTCCAGCAGTTCCGCGTTGCTCTCGGCCATGCCCCAGTCCAGCCAGGAGAGCTCGTTGTCCTGGCAGTAGGTGTTGTTGTTGCCCTGCTGGGTGCGGCCGAACTCGTCACCCGCCAGCAGCATCGGCACGCCCTGGCTGGTCAGCAGGATGGCGAGGGCGTTCTTGGCCTGCCGCAACCGGAGCGCGTTGACGCCCGGGTCGTCGGTCGGCCCCTCGGCCCCGCAGTTCCAGCTGTTGTTGTCGTTGGCGCCGTCGCTGTTGTGCTCGCCGTTGGCCTCGTTGTGCTTGTCGTTGTAGCTGACCAGGTCGGCGAGGGTGAATCCGTCGTGCGCGGTGAGGAAGTTGATCGAGGCGTGGGTGCCGCGCCCCGCGTACAGGTCGGGCGAGCCGGCGATCCTGGTGGCGAGCTCGGGCACCATGCCGCTGTCGCCCTTGAGGAAGCGCCGCACGGCGTCCCGGTACTTGCCGTTCCACTCCGCCCAGCGGCCGTAGGCGGGGAAGTTCCCCACCTCGTACAGGCCGCCGGCGTCCCAGGCCTCGGCGATCAGCTTGGTGTTGCGCAGCACCGGGTCGTAGGCCAGCAGCTCCAGCAGCGGCGGGTTGGCCAGCGGGGTGCCGTCCTCGGCCCGGCCCAGGATCGCGGCCAGGTCGAAGCGGAAGCCGTCGACGTGGAAGTCGGCGACCCAGTGCCGCAGGCAGTTGAGCACGAACTCGCGCACCACCGGGTGGTTGCAGTTGACCGTGTTCCCCGTGCCGCTGAAGTTGTAGTAGTAGCCCTCGCTGGTGAGCATGTAGTAGGTGGCGTTGTCCAGGCCCCTGAAGGAGATGGTGGGGCCCTGCTCGTTGCCCTCCGCGGTGTGGTTGAAGACCACGTCCAGGATCACCTCGATCCCGGCCGCGTGCAGGTCCTTGACCAGTGTGCGGAACTCGTCCGACTGCATGCCCCAGCGCCCGGTCGCCGCGTAGCCGGCCTTGGGGGCCATGTACCCGACGGTGTTGTAGCCCCAGTAGTCGAGCAGCGGCTCGCCGGTCTCCGGGTGGCTGTTGGGGTTGTCCCACTCGTCGAACTCGAAGATCGGCATCAGCTCCACGCAGTTGATCCCGAGCTCCTTCAGGTACGGGATCTTCTCGCGCAGCCCGGCGAAGGTGCCGGGGGCCGCCACCCCCGAGGAGGGGTGGCGGGTGAAGCCGCGGACGTGCGTCTCGTAGACGACCAGGTCCTCGGTCGGGATCCGGGGCGGGGTGTCCCCGCCCCAGTCGAAGTCGTCCAGTCCGATCCTGGCCCGGTACTGGTAGGGGTCGGAACGGTCGGGCTGCCTGCCCCACACGTCCCGGCCCGCGATGATCCGCGCGTACGGGTCGCTGAGCACCTTGCGCGGGTCGAAGCGGTGGCCCCTGGCCGGGTCGAACGGGCCGTCGGCCCGGTAGCCGTACTCGATGTTCTCGTGGTCGAGGCCGAAGACCGTCATCGAGAAGATGGAGCCGGTGCGGAACTCCTCCGGGTACTCCAGCTCCGCGTAGGGCTCGGGCTCCCCGCGCTTGAACAGCACCAGCGTCATCGCCGTGGCCTGGTCGGAGTAGACGGCGAAGTTCACCCCGCCCGGGACCAGCGTGGCCCCGAGCGGGAAGGGCCGGCCGGCCCGGACGCCGAACTCGCCGATCCGGTGGGTCGGGTAGGAGTCGATCCGGTGCACCGCCTCCATGGCGCTCATCGCCCGTCCTTTCGCGCTTCGCCGCTCATCGCAGCACCCTGGAAGGGGCCGTCTCCGACTCCTCGAAGAAGTCGAGGAAGCCGGTGACCGACATGACGAACCGCAGTTCCTCGCTGAGCCCGGTCAGCCGGACCGCGGCCGAGCTGCGCTGGGCCTCGCGGTAGACGACCAGCAGGGTCCGCAGGCCCGCGCTGGACACGTACTCCACCTTGCCCAGGTCGATGACCAGGGTCTTGCCCTTGGACTGGTCGAGCAGCGGCAGCAGCCGGTCCAGCAGCCCGGCCGAGGTCGCGCTGTCGATCTCGCCGTCGAGCTCCGCGATGGTGCCCTTGCGGCCGTTACGGATCTTCAGGTCGAGCGTCATCACGCACTCCTGTCCGGGCGGTCCACCGGGGTGAGCGTGACCTTGACCTTCACCCGGTCGTCGCCCTCGGGCAGGGTCACGGTCAGCGCCTCGGCGTCGAAGTCGGTGTGCTCCTTGCCCTCGATCTCCACGCCGGTGATCCGCACCGAGCCGGCCGGCAGCAGGTCGGGGGAGACCCGCAGCACCCGGCCGGGCAGGCCGTTCGGGGTCGGCTTGAAGTGGAAGTCCATCGCCCGGCCGCGGATCAGCAGGTTGTTGTAGACCGCCGCGAGGTAGCAGAGCTCGGCGGAGTGGTACATGCTCATCGAGTGGCTGCCCTTGAGCCGCTCCGTGCCCAGCAGGTACGGCATGCCGCCGGCCAGCACGTTGAAGTAGACGGCTCCCTCGTCGTGGTCGAGGAAGAAGGCGTTGTAGAAGGACTCCGCCTGGCGCGCCTCGCGCTCGTAGGCGCCCTTGCCGGTGACCCCGCCCAGGATCAGGTAGGCGAGGATCGCCTGTTCCTGCTGCCACCAGGCCTTGCGGTCGTGCCAGGCGAAGCGGTGGTGGTCCTCGCCCTCGTTCTTGAGCCGCTCGACCACGTCGTACCAGCCGCCGCGCTGCTGGTCGCTGCCGGCCGCCGGCATCAGCTCGGCGATCTGGCCGGCCAGGTCGGCGTACTCCGGCTTGGACCGCAGCGAGTTCATCCGCATCAGGTTCCAGGCGATCTTCAGGTTGTGCCCGACCACCGCGCGGTTCTGCTGCCAGCCGTGCTCGGTGTCGTGCGACCAGTCGCGGTGGAAGCGCTCCTGCACGAACGGGGAGGACTTGTAGTCGGGGAAGTGCTCGACGATGGTGTCGAAGGTCTGCTCCAGGAAGTCCGCGTAGCCCTGCTCGCCGGTGGCCAGGTAGAGGTTGATCAGGTACGCGGGGGCGTGGTCGCCCACCGAGTTCCAGTTCTTCCGCTCCTTGTTCTCGCCCAGCGACTCGTGGTCCGCGGTGAACAGGATCGGGTCGACGTGCGAGTAGTAGCCGCCCAGCTCCGGGTCGTGGAAGAACTTCTCGAAGAGCCGGATGGTGGCGTCCGCGTCCGCCTTGATCTGCGGGTCACCGGTGATCCGGTACGTCTGCACCGGGCCGGCCAGTGCGTAGATCTGCTCGTACATCGGGATCGCGTCGTAGTCGTCGGAGAACTCCGAGCTGAACAGCTTCCGCTCGCTGGCCCCGTCGATGCTGACGCCGTGGTACCAGTAGACGACGTCGTCCTCGGTGTCGACCACGCGCATGTGCTTGCGCAGGTACTCGGTGCCGCGCTCGGCGACCTCCAGGTACTCGTCCTTGCCGGTGAGCAGGTAGGCCGAGGCCATGCCGTAGACCAGCCGGGAGATGGTGTCGGTCTCCTGCACGTGGCTGGAGCCCTTCTCGCCGCCGAGCCTGACCTCGGTCCGGTACTCGTCGAAGTCGACCTCGCCCTCGGGGAACTGGGCCTTGCGGTAGAAGGAGGCCAGCTGCTCGATCTGGCGCACCCACCAGCCGGTCTCCTCGAAGCGGAACTCCTCCGCGCCGCGGCCGAGGAAGACCAGCCGCTTGGCGGCGCAGTGCACCTGGTCCGACTTCGGGTAGAAGATCCCGTAGACGAAGAGGAAGCGGCCCGGCGAGAGCATCTCGTCGATGTGCCCGGAGGCGTCGATGTAGGGCTCGCCCAGGTTGCGGACCAGCTCCGCGCTCGGCTGCTCGGCCAGCGAGACGGTGAACGCCCGGCCGTCGGCGGTGTGCATCCGCAGCAGCCGCTTGTCGGAGTCGAAGTGGTCGATGTAGCCGGCGATCGTGTCGGAGAAGGTGAAGTTCGCCGTGTCCGTCATGACGTGCTCCTTCCGTCGGTTGCTCGCAAGTCCTCGTCGAGCCGGTCGTCGTCCTGGAAGCCCTGGCTGACCTCGACGATCACGCCGTCCGGGTCGCGCAGCCACACGCTGCGCCAGCCGCAGATGAAGTCGTCGAAGCCCATCGGGCCCAACGTGATCTCGGCCGCCTCGCCCATGCCGGCGAGGAAGGCGTCCACGTCCTCGGTCTGGAAGGCGAGATGGCGCATCCGGCCGGGCGCCGCGGGGCCGTCGTCGTGCGCGGCCGCGGCGACCGGTTCGGCGGCCTGGAACAGCTCCAGGTAGGCCTCGCCCCGGCGCAGGAAGACGATCTCCGAGTCGCCGAGGTCGACCACCCTGGCCCGGTCGAAGCCGAACCAGCGGGTGTAGAACTCCTCGGTCGCCTTCTGATCGCGGCAGTTGAGGCCGACGTGCGACCAGCGCATCACCGGGCACCGCCGCTGGTCCCGCCGCGCGCGGAGAGCAGCTCGACGATCCGGCGGGCGAACAGGTGGTGGTGCGCCCCGGTCCGGCCGGTGACCAGGTCGCCGTCGACGACGACGTCCTCGTCCACGTAGTTCGCGCCCATGTTCCTGATGTCGCCGATCAGGTTGTTGTGGCAGACGACCTTCCGGCCGCGCACCTTGTCCGGGATCGAGGCGGCCAGCCACATGCCGTGGCAGATCACGCCCTTGAGCACGCCCTGCTGCTCGAAGGCGCGCCGCAGCAGCTCGGTGGCCGGGGAGAGCCGGTCCACGTCCTCGGTGTAGCGGAGCCGGTCGGCGACCATGCCGGAGGGCACGATCACCGCGCCGTAGCCGCGCAGGTCGGCGTCGGAGAGGCCCTCGAAGCTGCGCTCGACCACGAAGGGCGCGCGGTACTCGTGGCCGGAGAAGGTGATCGACTCCTGGCCCCAGAGCCGGGTGAGGAAGTCGACCTGGGCGCCCTCCTCGGCGAAGCGGTGCTGGTAGTAGAAGATCTCCGGCTCGTAGTAGTCGCTCTCCATGAGCACGGCGATCCGCTGCCCGGTGAGCGGGCCGGGCGCGAGCACGGCGTCAGACACGGGACACTCCCTTGATCATGTCGGCCGCCCGCTCGGCGATCATCACGATGGCGGCGTGGCAGTTGCCGGACGGCACCGCCGGCATCACCGAGGCGTCGACCACGCGCAGCCCCTGGACGCCGTGCACCCGCAGCTCGGGGTCGACGACGGAGAGGTCGTCGACGCCCATCCGGCAGGAGCCGGCCTGGTGGTGGTAGCTCTCGGCGCTGCGGCGGACCCAGGCGCGCAGCGCCTCGCGGTCGCCGACCTCGGGTCCTGGCTGGAGCTCCTGCTTGTACCAGGAGGAGAAGGCCGAGGTGCCGAAGAGGTCCCTGGCCAGCTCGACTGCCTGGACCATCCTCTCCAGGTCCCAGCGGTCGCCGAAGTAGTTCGGGTTGATCAGCGGCGCGGCCAGCGGATCGCGTCCGGCCAGCCGGATCCAGCCCCGCGAGACCGGGCGGACCACGCCGGGCAGGATGGAGACGGTGTTCGGGTGCGACTGGCCCACGATCACGTCGAAGGGCACGTGCACGAAGGCGATCTGCAGGTCCGGCGCGGGCAGGCCGGGCCTGGAGGCCAGGAACAGCGCGCTCTCGGAGAGGTTCTGGTGCGGCGGCGCCAGCTCCTGGCGGACCTCGGCCATCAGGCCCGTCAGCACGTGGTTGTGGAAGTTCTCGCCGACGCCCGGGACGGCGGAGCGGAGCGGGATGTCGAACTGCCGCAGTTGCTCCGGCGCGCCGATGCCGGAGAGCAGCAGCAGCTTGGGCGACTCGATCGCGCCCGCGGCCACGATCACCTCGCGCCTGGCTCGCACCTGCTGCAGGCCCCCGGGCGCGGCCTCGCCCCGCGCGTCCTGGACGATCCGGCCCGCGCCAGGCTCGGGGCGGGCGGGCTGCGCCGACTGGACGTACTCGGCGCCCACACAGCGCTCTCCCTCGAACAGCAGCCTGGTGGTCTGCGCGGCGGTGCGCAGCGTCAGGTTGGGGCGGGCGAGAGCCGGCTCCAGGTAGGCGGCCAGCGAACCCTGGCGGCGGCCGTCGGCCACGTCCAGGTGGTGCCAGCCGGTGCCGAAGAGGCCGCGGTTCGGACCGTCGATGTTGAAGTCGGCGATCTCCTCGTGGCCCAGCTCCACCGCGGCGTCGATGAAGGCGCGGGAGGCCGGGTTGGGCCGGTGCTTCGAGGCGTTGGTGATCCGCTGCGGTCCGGCGGTGCCGGTGGTCGGGGCGGTCACGTCCTCCTGGGACTCGGCGAGCGCGAAGTAGGGCAGCACGTCCTGGTAGGACCAGCCGGCCGCGCCCTGGTAGGCCCAGTTGTCGAAGTCCGAGGCGTGGCCCCGGATGTGCATCATGATGTAGAGGTTGCTGCTGCCGCCCGGCGCCTTGCCGCGCGGCTCGTAGACGCTGCGCCCGTCCAGTCCCGGCTGCGGCACGGTGGTGTAACCCCAGTCGATGGAGCTGCCCAGCAGCCGGTACCAGACCGAGGGGTCGTCGACCTCGGGCGGGATCACGTTCCCGCCGGCCTCCAGCACCAGGACGCTGACGTCCGGGTCCTCGCTGAGGCGGTTGGCCAGCACACCGCCCGCCGCGCCCGCCCCGACGACGATGTAGTCGTACTCCTTTGCGGCTGTCACCTTGGCTCTCCTCCTGTTCGGCCCGGGCCGGCTCAGACCTGCGAGAGCACCTGGAAGGGCACGGTGTCGTGGTAGTTGGCCATATAGGCGATCTTTCCGCCGACGATCCTGAAGTAGTTCATGACCTCGGCCTCGACCGGCTTGCCGGACAGGCTCTCAGCGACCAGGTGGGAGACGGCGGCCGCGTCCTCGCCGTCGACCAGGAAGCGCACCGGGTGGTTCTGGAAGACCCGGTACATCTTGTCCATCCCGGCCATCATGGTGCGCAGCGTCGCCAGCCCCTCGATGTGGCCGGCCAGCTGCTCGTCCATGACCATGTCGTCGGTGAACAGGTCGCACCAGGCGTCCCAGTCGCCCTTGTTCGCGTACTCGTAGTACTTGGTCAGCACGTCGCGCGCGTCCATAGCCATCGCCTCTCGCCTGTGGGGTTCGGGGTGTCGGTGTGGGATGTCCGTGGGGGAAGCCGGCGGTCAGTAGCGGATGCCGCCGGGGCGGAACGGGGCCCAGAACTGGCTGAAGGCCGCGGCGTCGTCGCCCATCAGGCCGTCGTGGCCCTCGACGATCCGGCCGTCGCGCCAGCGCATGAAGTGGAAGACGGTCACGTCCAGCCGGTCGTACGGGGACAGGCTGTCCTCCGGCGCGCCCGCACGCATGCCGTAGTTGTGGCAGACGTCGGCCGAGCAGTCCTCGCCGACCATGACCACCTCGCGGTCCATCCGGAAGCTGCCGCCGGTGAGCTTGCCCGCGGTCGCCATCATGTCCAGGAAGGCGTCGAGGCTCTCGTACCAGCCGGCCAGCGGGTGGTTGCCGGGGACCAGCCAGCGCAGGTCCTCGGCGTAGTACTCGGTGATCCTCTTCCGGTCGCCGCTGCCGAGCGCCTGGTAGGCCGCCTCGACGCGGGCACGGGTCACAGCTGTCATGGCAGAAGCCCCCTTCGGGTCCGGTCCGGGATCACAGCGAGCCCGAGCCGGGCATCGGGTCCAGGGCGTTGACGGCGTAGCTGCGGATCAGCGGCCCGTTCGGGCCGGCCACCACGGTCCAGGTCTGGTCGGCGTCGAAGCCGAGCCACTCGCTGCGGTCCGCCGGCGGGTTCCAGATCCGCGCCTGCCAGTTGACGAACACCCTGACCGTGACCGGCTGCCCGGCCGGGCCGCCGAGGTCGGGCTCGACCTTGGTGACGGTGTGCACCTCGTCGAAGAAACGATTCGTCACCGCCTCGTACCAGCGGGCGAAGCCCCGGTGGCCGATGAACGTGTCCTCGGGCACGCCGAACTCGAGCTCCGGGTGCAGGAATTCCAGCGTCTCGTCGAGCGGGACGTGGCGGTCCAGGGCGACGTACCAGGCGACCGCGAAGTCGTGGATCGACGCCTCGGTGAGCGCCTTGGGAGCCTCGGGCACGGCGGGCCTCCTTCGAGAGTGGGAACGGGTGGGTCAGATGCGGATGTCGACGTCGACCAGGAACGGGCCGGGGTGGTCGAGCATCCGGTCGGCGGCGGCAGCGGCCTCGCCCGGCTTCTCCAGACGCAGTCCCTCGGCGCCCAGCGCGCGGGCCAGACCGGCGAAGTCGAGCTCCGGGTGGGACAGGTCGAAGGAGGAGGGGAAGGGGTGCGCGGGGATGCCGCGCTCGCGCCAGTACTGGTCGATGTTGTCGTCCAGCAGCCGGTACTTGCGGTTGTTGCAGACCACGAACTTGGCGCCGACGCCGTGCCGGACCGCCGTCCACAGGGCCTGGTAGGTGTACATCGAGCCGCCGTCCCCGGCGAAGCCGATGACGGTGCGCTCCGGGTGCGCCAGCTTCGCGCCCACCGCGCCGGGCAGGCCCACGCCGAGCGAGCCGCCGCGGGTCAGGTGGTAGTCGCCCGGCCGCTCGGGCGGCAGGTAGCGGCTGACCAGCGGGGAGTTGGTCAGCGCCTCGTCGAAGACGACCAGGTCGCCCCCGGTCCGCTGGGCGATCCGGTGCAGGAACAGCTCGAACGCGCTCGCGTCCGGGCCGGGCTCGGCCGCCGGCTCGGCCTGCCGCTCGGCGACGCGGGCCGCCAGCCTGCGCTCGGCCGCCGTGCGCCGGTCCTGACTCATCCGTCCCCGCAGCGCCCCGGCCAGCGCGGCCAGGGTGGCCCGCGGGTCGGCGGCGATGCCGAGGTCGACCGGATGGTTCTTGGCGATCTCGTAGGTGTTCAGGTCGACGTGGACGATCCTGGCGTCCGACCGGAACGGCGAGACCAGCTCGGGGAAGACCTCGGGGAAGACGTAGGTGCCGACGATCAGCACCGCGTCCGCCTCGCGCACCAGTCCGGCGCTGTGCTCGCCGAACATGTGCCCGGTCATGCCGCGACGCAGCGGGTGCGAGGCGGGCAGGTTCACCTCGGAGGCGTCGACCTCCCACACGTCCGCGCCGAGCAGCTCGGCGACCCTGGCCAACTCGGCCTGGGCGCCCGCCAGGTGCACGCCGTCGCCGACCAGCAGCAGCGGCCGCTCGGCGTCCGCGAGCAGCTCGGCCGCCGCGCCGACGGCCGCCGGGGAGGGCAGGCTGTCGGTGCGGGGCACGACGGTGGGCAGCACCGGCTCCTCGTTGGGCGCGTCCAGGACGTCCATCGGCAGCGCGACGAAGACCGGGCCCTGCGGCGGGGTCAGCGCGATCTTGACCGCACGCCGGATGGTGCGCAGCAGGGAGGCCGGATCGGTCACCCTGGTCGCGTACTTGGTGACCGGCTTGGCCATGGCCACCAGGTCGCAGGCCATCTGCGCGTCCATCGCGTCGAACCGCACACCCGCGTCGCCGGCCACGACGAGCAGCGGGGTGTGTCCGCGCAGGGACTGGTAGAGCATGCCGATGCCGTTGCCCAGGCCGACGCCCGAGTGCAGCTGCAGCAGGGCCGCTCCGCCGGTGGCCCGTGCGTAGCCGTCGGCGATGCCGGCGGCCACCGTCTCCTGGAGGGAGAGGATGTAGCGGAATTCCGGGTCGAGGTCGGCGGCGTCCAGGAATCCCTGTTCCACGGTTCCCGGATTTCCGAACATGAGCCCGAGGCCGTCCGCCCGGAACTGCTCGATGAGTTTGAACTTTCCCGCCCTGGAGGCACTGGAAGTCATTTCCTCACCAGCCGTACCGGGTCAGTCCGCTCTCCAGGACCTCGACGATCTTCTGCCCGGTGAGGTAGGAGTCCGGCGTCGAACGTCCGGTGACGAACGGATAGTCGACGATCACCGAGACCGGGTGGCCGAAGTTGCCGTGGTAGGCGCCGTCGGGACCGGTCGCGTCGCGCAGGATGTACTCCAGCGGATACGGCGGCGGACCCATGACGAAATCGGTGCCGAGGAATCCGGTGCCGTCCTTGTAGTCGTACTCCTTGCAGTGCCCGGTGACGTGCTTGCCCCAGATGATGCTCTTCCTGTCGCTCCAGTCACGGGCGAAGGCCAGACAGGCGACCCCGTAGCACTCGGCCGCGACCACCTTCCCCGCCTGCCGGAAGGCCAGGATCAGGGCGTGCGCCCGCTCGTTGTTGGCGAGGTCCACGATCGGCCCGCTGCCGCCCACGATGAGCAGCGCGTCGTAGCCGGCGATGTCCTCGGCGATCTTGTCGAGGTCGCGGTGGTACTGCTCCAGCGCGGGCAGGTAGCCGGCGTCGCTCGTGTAGGGGCGCTCCGGCAGCCAGGAGCTGAGGTCGATCGGGTCGTCCAGGCGGGTGGACGCGTCGAACTCCCGGCCCAGCTTGGCGTTCTCGGCCGAGGTCACCGAGCGGCCCAGCGGCGGGTCGATGTAGTTCTCGTCGAGACTGGGCGGGAGCGCGTGCGCCCGCTTTCCGGTCGGGGTCGCGAAGACCACGTCGTAGCCGTGGTCGTCGAACTGGGAGACCGGGCCGATCAGTTCCTCGGCCCAGTAACCGTGCTCCGAAACCAAGACCAGAATTCTCTTGCTCATCGAGCCCTCCCACGGATTTCGCACCACGGATTTCAGGCCGTGGATTTGGCGGCTGAAGGCAGGACAGTCAACGCCGGGACAGTCGACCCGAAGGCGTCCCGGCCCCCACCTACGCTGCGCCGCATCGCGATTGCCGTCAAAGGGATCGGAGGCGACTTAGTGATGTGGCGTCATTCGATGATGTTCTAAGGGGACTTCACGAAGTATGAGCGATCGTCGGCGGATATCAGGGGGATCGGACCACGGTGTCAGCCGCCCGTCTATCCTTCGAAATCCAGGCGCACCCACCAGGAGGGCTGCATGAGCCGGGGATCGAGGGAGCCCGACCCGCCCGAGGGCGAACCCAAACCGGTCATCCTTGCCGTGGACGACGACCCACAGGTGCTCAGAGCGATCCGCCGCGACCTGCGCAGGGCGTATGCGGACCGGTACCGGATCCTCACCGTCGGCTCCAGCAAGGAGGCGATGCGCGCGCTCGACCAGTTGGACGAGCGGCGGCAGGAGCCTGCCCTGTTCCTGGTGGACCAGCGGATGCCGGAGATCACCGGCGTCCAGTTCCTGGTCGAGGCGCTGGCCAGGTTCCCCGGCTCGCGCCGGGTGCTGCTGACGGCCTACGCCGAGTTGGAGACCGCGCTCACCGGGATCAACCACTCCCATCTCGACCACTACCTGCTCAAGCCCTGGGGCCCACCGGAGGAACTGCTCTACCCGGTCCTCGACCGGCTGCTCGACGAGTGGTCGACCGGCCGCCGCCCCACGCGGCGCAGGATCGAGGTCGTCGGGCACGCCTCCTCCCCCGCCACCAGGGCCGTGCGCGACTTCCTGACCCGCAACGGGAGACCGTACCGGCTGCGCGACCCGCTGAAGGCCCCGCACGACCCCGCGACCGGCCGGCTGCTGGCCCGCGCGAACGGGGCGGCGCTGCCGCTGGTGGCCCTGCTCGACGGCGAGGTGCTCTCCGCCCCCGACGAGGGGGAACTCGCCGAACGCCTGGGCCGGGGCGAGGCGTCGGTGCTGCCGCATTACGAGTGCGTCATCGTCGGCGCGGGCCCGGCCGGTCTGGCCGCCGCCGTCTACGCCGCCTCGGACGGGCTGCGCACCCTCGTCCTGGACGCGGTCAGCCCCGGCGGCCAGGCCGAATGCGCCGGGCACATCGAGAACCACCTGGGCTTTCCCTCCGGGCTCTCCGGCCGGGAGCTGGCCCGCCGGGCCTCGGTGCAGGCGCTGGGTCTCGGGGCCGAGCTGCTCTGCCCGGCCGAGGTGGTCGCCCTGCGCAGGGACGACCCCGCGAAGATCCTCACCCTGGCCGACGGCTCGGAGGCGAGCGCCGAGACGGTGCTGCTCTGCCCCGGAGCCAGCTACAACCGGCTCGACGCACCGGGCGCCGAGCGCTTCGAGGGCGTGGGGCTCTACTACGGCCTGGCCAACACCGAGACCCAGGCCTGTCTGGGCCTGCAGGTCTTCGTGGTCGGCGGCGCGAACACGGCGGGGCTGGCCGCGATCCGGCTGGCCAAGTACGCCGCCGAGGTCACCCTGCTGGTCCGCGGCGACTCGCTGCTCCCCAAGATGTCGCCCTACCTGGTGGACGAGATCGAGCGCACCCCCAACATCGTGGTCCGGCTGGGCGCCACCGTAAGGGAGCTGCTCGGCGGGGAACGGCTGGAGCGGATCGTCGTCCACGACGCCTCGACCGGGCGGCTGAGCCAGGAGGAGACCGGTTTCCTCTTCCTGTTCATCGGCGCCCGCCCGCACACCGACTGGCTGGAGGACGTGGTGGAGAGGGACGCCCACGGGTTCGTGCTGACCGGTTCCGACCTGGTGGCCAACGGCGGCGAGGTGCCCAGCGAGTGGAGCCTGGAGCGCGCCCCCTATCCGCTGGAGACCAGCGTCCCCGGGGTGTTCGCCGCCGGCGACGCGAGAGCCCAGTCGGTGAAGCGGGTCGCCGCCGGCCTGGGCGAGGGCTCGATGGCCGCGGCGCTGATCCAGCGCTACCGCGTCACAGGCTGAGCCTCCCGTACGTCATCCGTATCGGGCGAGTACGACCGAAGCGGTTGCGTCGACAGCCGCAACAACGTAATCATGATTACAGACTCTCACTCACTATCCCGGTTCGGACCGAATCAGCCGGAACCGACCGGTCGGCACCGATGAGCAAGGGGTTGCATCCGTGACATCCACCGTCGAGTACATCCGCTACCGCATCGCCGCCGAGGGACACGACGCCTTCCTCGCCGGGTACCGCAAGGCCGCCGAGTCCCTGGCCGCCGCGCCGCAGTGCATCGACTACGAGCTGAGCCGCTGCGAGGAGGAGCCGGACCGCTACATCCTGCGGATCCGCTGGACCTCCGTGCAGGACCACATCGACGGCTTCCGCAAGGGCGAGCACTTCCCCGCCTTCTTCGCGGCGGTCAAGCCGTTCTTCAACGGCATCGAGGAGATGCAGCACTACACCGTCACCGACGTCGTGGGCATCGGCAAGGCGGCGGGAGAGGAGCAGTCATGAGCGAGCAGACGAAGAGCACGCCGAGCATCCTGGAGTGGGTCGGCGGGCTGGAGGCGCTGCAGGAGCTCACCAAGGTCTTCTACGGCCACGTGATGAAGGACCCGCTGCTCGCGCCGGTCTTCGCGGGCATGGACGAGGAGCACCCCAAGCACGTCGCGCTCTGGCTGGCCGAGGTCTTCGGCGGCGAGCGCGCCTACAGCGAGAACCGCGGCGGACATCCGCACATGGCCAGCCGGCACCTCGGCCGTCACATCACCGAGGAGCAGCGCAAGCAGTGGACGCGGCTGCTCGCCGACACCGCCGACGAGGTGGGCCTGCCCACCGACCCCGAGTTCCGCGCGGTCTTCCTCTACTACATCGAGTGGGGCAGCCGGATGGCGCTGGTCTACTCCGGCGACAACCCGCCTCCGATCGACGCGGCCGACGTGCCGGTCTGGGGCTGGGGCCAGACACCGCCCTGGCAGCCGGCCTCGGAGTGAGTACCCGGGTGCCCGCCGCACCGCCAGCCAAGTCTTGGAGCAGGTCATGCCACGGATGAGCACTGAGCAGCAGCCGGCCGTGATCGACGGATTCGTCGGTCCCTGGGAGTTCCTCGACAACTCCTTCCCGGTGCCGGTCCACCTCGACGGCCGCAGGTACCCCTCGGTCGCCCACGCCCTGGCGGCCTCCCGGGCCACCGAGAGGGCGGACTGGGAGGAGACCAAGGTGGCGGTCGTCCGCCGGCTGGTCGAGGAGAAGTTCCGGGACCCTGAGCTGCGCGCCCGGCTGCTGGCCACCGGCGGCGCCGAACTGGTCGCCGACGAGGCGGACACCTTCTGGGGCGGATGCAGCGGCAAGGGCCAGAACAGCATGGGCCTGATCCTGATGGCGGTCCGCGCCGAGGCCAGGCGGCAGTCGGAGCCGGGCTCCGCGCCGCAGCCCCAGGCCGAGGCCCTGGGCGAGTCGGGCGGCGGCGCGCTCGACTGCGCGGCCCGCGCGCTGATACCCACGGTGCACGGGTCGTTCACCGCCTGGGGCTACCGCGGCGTCCTCCAGGGCGAGGAACAGGTCGCCCTGACCCTGGGGCCGATCCGCGGCCAGGAGCGGCTGCTGGTCCGGGTCCACTCCGAGTGCCTCACCGGCGAGGCCTGGGGCTCCCTGCGCTGCGACTGCGGACCGCAGCTCGACGCCGCGATGGCGGCGGTGGCGGCGGAGGGCGCGGGCGTCATCCTCTACCTGCGCGGGCACGAGGGCCGCGGCATCGGCCTGCTGGCCAAGCTGCGCGCCTACGCGCTGCAGGACGCGGGCTTCGACACGGTGGACGCCAACTCGGCGCTCGGCCTGCCGGCGGACGCCAGGGACTACCGGATGGCGGCGCAGATCCTGACGGACCTCGGGGTCCGCTCGATCCGGCTGCTCTCCAACAACCCCGACAAGGTGGAGTCGCTGACCCGCTTCGGCATCGACGTGGTGGAGCGGGTACCGCTCTACGTCACGCCGACCGCGCACAGCATCGCCTACTTGCGCACCAAGCGGGACCGGATGGGCCACGACCTGCCCGAGCTGGGCGTCGCCGGCAGAGCGTCCTGACGGGCGGGCGACCGTGCTTCTGGACAGCTTCGGCAGACGTGCGGTCGACCTGCGGGTCTCGCTGACCGACCGCTGCAACCTGCGCTGCGGCTACTGCATGCCGGCCGAGGGCCTGCCCTGGCTCCCCAAGGCCGAGCTGCTGACCGACGCCGAGCTGGTCCGGCTGATGGACCTGGCCGTGACCGCGCTCGGCGTCCGCGAGATCCGCTTCACCGGCGGCGAACCACTGCTGCGGCCCGGCCTGGCCGGGCTCGTCGCGGCGTGCGCGGCGCTCACGCCGCGACCGGAGCTGTCCCTGACCACCAACGGCCTCGGCCTCGCCCGCCTGGCGGCGCCGCTGCGCGAGGCCGGTCTCGACCGGGTCAACGTCTCGCTGGACACCCTGGACCCCGTCGTGTTCCACCGTCTGACGCGACGCGACCGGCACGCCGACGTGCTGGCCGGCCTCGCGGCGGCGGAGACGGCGGGGCTCCGCCCGGTGAAGCTGAACGCGGTGCTGATGCGCGGCGTCAACGAGGGCGAGGCGGCGGGCCTGCTGGAGTGGTGCCTGGAGCGGGGCTACGAGCTGCGCTTCATCGAGCAGATGCCGTTGGACGCGCAGCGCGGCTGGGACCGCGAGGCGATGGTCTCCGCCGAGGAGATCCACGCGATGCTCGCGCAGCGCTTCACGCTGACCCCGGAACCGCGAGGGGCACGGGGATCGGCCCCGGCGGAACGCTGGCTCGTGGACGGGGGCCCGGCGCGGGTGGGCATCATCGCCAGCGTCACCCGCCCGTTCTGCCGCGCCTGCGACCGCACCCGCCTCACCGCCGACGGCCAGGTCCGCGACTGCCTCTTCGCCTCCGAGGAGACCGACCTGCGCGGCGCGCTGCGCGCGGGCGCGGACGACGCGGAGCTCGCCGCGCTGTGGCGCACCGCCATGTGGGGCAAGAAGGCAGCGGCCGGGATCGGTGAGCCGTCCTTCGCCCAACCGTCCCGGCCGATGTCCTCGATCGGCGGCTGACCCCCGCCCCTGCCGCGCCCTCAGGCGCGGTAGGCGGGCAGCCCCTTGAAGGTCGAGAAGCGGACCGGGCCGCTGCTGCCGCGGTCGCCCATGGTGTAGACGCCGTTCGGGGTACGGAAGGCGATGGTCCTGCCGTCCGGCGAGAAGGCCGGCTCGGTGCAGTCGACGGTGGTGTGCGGGGTGAGGTCCCGCAGCACCTCCTTGCCCGTCGCGGCGGTCCAGCTGTTCTCGAAGAGGTGGTCGCGGCCCGCGACCGAGCGGACGAACACGACCTCGAACTCGCCGGGCGTGCTCAGCAGCGCGGGCTCGGAGCCCCTGAACATCGCGTCGCCCTGCTGCCGGAGGTAGTCGTCGTGGATGTAGACCTCGCCGGTGTGCGGGTTGTCGTAGACGATCTCGCCGCCGCCCCGGGCCGCGTTCGGCCAGACGTTGCCGGTCTGCGGGACGTCGGGCCCGCCGAAGTTGCCGGACAGCGGCACCGCGGTGGGCGTGCTCAGGCGCCCGGTGGCCGGAACACTCTCCAGGCGGGTCACTCCGTGCTTCGCGGCCACGAAGATCAGCTGTGCCTTCGCCGCCGGGTCGCCGTAGTGGGCCGGCGGGACCACCCAGGTCGGGTGGGACCAGGTCTGCCCGCCGGGGTTCTTCGCCACCACGACCCGGCCGCGGCCGTCCGGGCCGGCGACGTCGAGGTCGCCCCGACCGTCGACGAACACGGCCTTCGTGCCGGTCGGGTTCCAGGCCAGGTCGCGCACGTCGGTGTGGAAGTCCACCCAGGAGCCGTTCTCCAGCACCCAGGGGCTGCCGTTGCTGATGGTCAGACCGGTGCGGGGCCCGACCGGCGGGCCGGCGGAGCGCGCCGGGGCGGCGACGGCCAGGGTGGGCGCGAGGGCCGCGGCGGTCGCCGCCACGGCGACGGCGACGGCGATGAAGCTGCGACGACGAACGGACATGGAAGTGCCTCCCCGATGGCCCCGGCGGCCGCACTCTCCCGGGCCAGGAAGGCGGCGGGGTGCGGTACGACCATGCTCCGTACGGAACATCGGCTACCGGTGCCGGGACTGTCACCGCCCCGCAACAGACCGTCACACACGCCACAGGGGCACCAGGAGTGGTTCCTGATGCCCCTGCGGGAAGACCGTCCTGGCAGGACTACTTCAGCTTGGTGCCCGCCGAGCGGAGCTGCTTGGCGGCCTCGGTGACGCGGGCGGCCATGCCGGCCTCGGCGAGCTTGCCCCAGGTGCGGGGGTCGTAGGTGTTCTTCTTGCCGACCTCGCCGTCGACCTTCAGGACGCCGTCGTAGTTGCGGAACATGTGGTCCACGACCGGGCGGGTGAACGCGTACTGCGTGTCCGTGTCGAGGTTCATCTTCACGACGCCGTTCTCCAGCGCCGTCTCGATCTCCTCGACCGAGGAGCCCGAGCCGCCGTGGAAGACGAAGTCGAACGGGTCCGTCTTGCCGTACTGCTTGCCGATCGCGTCCTGCAGCTCACGCAGCAGCTCCGGCTTGAGGACGACGTTGCCCGGCTTGTAGACGCCGTGCACGTTGCCGAAGGACGCGGCCAGCAGGTAGCGGCCCTTCTCGCCCAGGCCCAGGGCCTCGGCCGTGCGGACGGCGTCGTTGACCGTGGTGTAGAGGGAGTCGTTGATCTCGTGGGAGACGCCGTCCTCCTCGCCGCCGGTCGGGGTGATCTCGACCTCGAGGACGATCTTCGCCGCGCGGGCCTGGGCCAGCAGCTCCTCGCCGATGGCGAGGTTGTCGGCCAGGGTCTCCGCGGAGCCGTCCCACATGTGGGACTGGAACAGCGGGTTCTCGCCGCGGGCGACGCGCTCCGCGGAGATCGCCAGCAGCGGGCGGACGTAGCCGTCCAGCTTGTCCTTGGGGCAGTGGTCGGTGTGCAGCGCGACGGTGACGTCGTACTTCGCGGCGACGATGTGCGCGAACTCGGCGAGCGCGACCGCGCCCGTCACCATGTCCTTGTTGTACTGGCCGCCGAGGAACTCGGCGCCGCCGGTCGAGATCTGGATGATGCCGTCGCTCTCGGCCTCGGCGAAACCACGCAGCGCGGCGTGCAGGGTCTGCGAAGAGGTGACGTTGATGGCCGGGTAGGCGAACTTGCCAGCCTTGGCCCGGTCGAGCATCTCGTTGTAGACCTCAGGCGTTGCGATAGGCATTCGAATCCGCTCCTGTCGGTGGGCGTCTACGCATGTAGTGAGTGGCTACGCCGGGCGACAGCGACCGGGCACCTGCGCCATTCTCGCATTCCAGGGCAAGGGCTTCACCCCGCCCGACGGCTCGTCCGGGGATGACCTTGGTCCCCGCGGCGCCGGGGCGGCACACCGTAGGCACACGTCGGCCCGCTACTCTGCGCGGGTGACCCAGTTTCTCGCGCTCAACCCGCTGGACGCCAAGGCGCTGATCGGACAGGTCGGCATGGTCGGGCTGCTCGCGATCGTCTTCGCCGAGACCGGCCTGCTGATCGGCTTCTTCCTGCCCGGCGACTCGCTGCTGATCCTCGGCGGCGTGGCCGCGTCCGGGGCGGGGAAGGCGCTGCTCGGGACGCAGATGCCGATCGGCGTCCTGCTGGTCGCGACGCCGCTCTGCGCGATCGCCGGGGCGCAGCTCGGGCATCTGCTCGGCGCGAAGGTCGGCGGCCGGCTGTTCGACAAGCCGAACTCGCGGCTGTTCAAGCGGAGCCACGTGGACAAGGCGGAGGAGTACTTCAACCGCTTCGGACCGGCCAAGGCCGTGGTGATGGCCCGCTTCATCCCGGTGGTGCGGACCTTCCTCAACCCGGTGGCCGGAACGCTGGAGATGCCGGCCAGGACCTTCCTGCTGTGGAACGTCGTGGGCGGCCTGGCGTGGACCGAGATCATGCTGCTGATCGGCTACAAGTTCGGCGACTCGATGGCGCCGGTGATCGACAAGTACCTGATCCCGGCCGTGCTGCTGATCGTGCTGCTCTCGGTGATCCCGATCCTGATCGAGGTGCTGAAGGGCCGCCGCAACGGCGGCGAGGCCGCTCCGGCGACGGCGGGCGGCAGCGGCAGCGGCAGCGGCAGCGGCAGCGGCAGCGGCAGCGGCGGGGGACGTCACCGCAAGCGGTGACGTCCCTGGCGTGGTGCTACAGCCCGAGGTCGGCCAGCTGGTAGGCGGCCAGGTAGGGCAGGCCGGCCTCGGCGATCGCCGGGGCGGCGCCACGCTCGACGATCACGGCGACGGCCACGACCTCGCCACCGGCCTCGCGCACGGCCTCGACGGCGGTGAGCGGCGAACCGCCGGTGGTGGAGGTGTCCTCGACCACCAGCACGCGGCGGCCCTTGACCTCGGTGCCCTCGATCCGGCGCTGCATGCCGTGGGCCTTCTGCGCCTTGCGGACCACGAAGGCGTCCATCCGGGAGCCGCGCGCGGCGGCGGCGTGCAGCATCGAGGTGGCGACCGGGTCCGCGCCGAGCGTGAGCCCGCCGACCGCGTCGAAGTCGAGGTCCTTCGCCAGGTCCAGCATGACCTGGCCGACGAGCGGCGCGGCGACGCCGTCCAGCGTGATCCGGCGCAGGTCGATGTAGTAGTCCGACTCCAGCCCGGAGGACAGGGTCACTTTGCCGTGGACGACGGCCTTGTTCTTGATCTCTTCGAGAAGCGCGTCACGTGGTGTGCTCATGAGGCTCCAGCTTAGAGCGTCACAGCCGCACCGCAGGCCGGGGCCACAGCGCCGGGGCGAGGCCGCGCAGAGCTGGACCGCGCGGGCGGCCGGTGGCCGGGCCGGCAGTCGGACCTCGGCGCGAGGACGAGCACCTCACCCCGGTCGGTCGCGGTCGGAGCCGGCTTTCACGGCGCAGGGTGCTGCCGGCGCCTCGCGGCCGCGCCGAGGCACAGGGCCGACCGGGCCGGAGGCCTACCCCCGGTGCCAGGTCCAGACCGTGCCGACCTCCAGCGGGTCGATCGGGGTCACCACGCGCGGGGCGGTGTTGAGGCCGTTGGGCGGGCCCGACTGGGGTTCCACGCAGATCGCGTCGGCCTGCTCGTCGAAGACCACCGCCCAGGCGCAGTCGCTGGTCAGCGTGACGGCGAGCTCGTCGCCCCAGCGCAGCGTCGCCTCGACGCCGTCGGGGAGGCCGAAGCAGTCGTCCCAGGGGCCCGGCTTCGGGTCGATCCGGTGGCCGGTCGGGAGGTGGTCGGCGCCGCGTTCCTCCTGCCACGCGGGCTCGAAGTCGATCGCGGCGACCGGCCCTTCGGGCCGCAGCTGCTTGCGGAACCACGGATGCCAGCCGGCCTGGGCCGGGAAGGAGTCACGGGTGGCCTCGACCGAGAGGGTGATCCGCAGTTGCTGCGGCGTCAGCTCGAACAGCTGGGTGACCCGGCCCGGGCAGGGCCAGGGCGCGGCCAGCTCGTAGTAGAAGGCCGCGGTCGCGCCGTCCTCGGTCCGGGTCAGCGGGGCGGCGGTGCGCCAGGCGCTGCGGACGCCGGTGCCGTGGGCGGCGTGCGGGGTGAGGTCGATCGGCAGCTGATGCCGCATCGGGCCGTTGTTGAAGCGGCCGCGGTCGACCCGGCCCGCCCACGGGACCATCGGGAAGGAGCCGTAGCCGAAGACGTCGCCCGGCTGCGCGGCCGGGTCCTCCGCGGTGCGCAGCAGCTCGGTCTCCCCCAGGCGCAGACTGCCCACCCGGCAGCCGTCGTCGGGCAGCACGGTGACGGCCACGTCGTCCGCGGTCAGCAGGACGGGGGCGGGGTGGTGCACGGGGTGGTTCCCTTCGACGATCGGTTGTTCCGGCAGGGCTGGCGGTCGGGCGCTCAGCGGGAGCGGCGCAGGACGCGGACCAGGATGACCGCGCCGCCGAGCAGCGCGACGCCGCCGCCGAGCAGCCAGGGTGCGCGCGGCCGGTCGAGCTCGGCGACGGGCGGCTCGCCCATCCGCCGCTCCGGGCCGCCCCAGCGTGCGGAGGCCCGGGAGCGCGCGCTGCGGGCCGGCAGCGCGGGCGCGTATCGTCCACGCGGCGGCGCGTGGTCGACCTCCTCGGCCGACCGGCCGACGATGCTCCGTCGCGCCGGGTCGCCGCTCGCGGCGTCCTCCAGCGCCCCGAGCGCCTCAAGATCCCGCAGGTCGCGCAGGTCCGCGAGGTCGGCGAGGTCCGTCAGCTCGCCCAGCTCGCTCAACTCAGGGAGGTCCTCGAGCTCGGCCGGTTCGGCCGGCTCCTCGACGTCGTCGAGGAATCCCTCCGCCGCCACCGCCAGGTCCGCGCAGAAACGGTCCAGCATGCGGCGGCCCGCGGTCTCCAGCGCGGCGGGCGACAGTTCCTCGACGCGGCCCTTGCCCTGCAGGGAGGTCAGGAACGTCACCATCGTCGCGGCTCCCTCCGCGGTCGTGAGACGCAGCCGGACCGTGCCGGCCACGCTGCCCGTGCCGACGGACTGCTGGCCGTCCAGCGCGAACGCGTATCCCGCGTCGCCGCCGTCCAGGCGGCGCAGCTCGCCCCGGTAGGTGATCGAGGAACTGCCCACCCGCAGCTTGAGCCGCCCGGTGAGGGGCAGTGCGCCGACCTCGTCCGGGGTGAAGCCGGGCAGGCAGGCGGCGAGCAGCTCGGGCCGGTCCAGCGAGCGCCGGAGGGCCTGCGGCGGCAGTGGTACCAGAACCTCATGCTCCATGCCAGGTGAGCCTACCCACCCGGCGCCCGCGAAGGGCCGGTTCAGCGCGGTTCGAGCAGCGTGGTGACCCGGCCGGCGCTGCCGACCGGCTGGGAGAGCACCCGGACGCCGTCGGCGGACAGGCGGTCGAGCACGCCGAGGTCCGGGCGGTGCTCGGCCGCGAGCACGAAGCGCCAGCTTCCCGCCTCCTTCGCGCCGGGCTCCTGGCAGCCGCCCCGCCCGGGCGCGGCGTAGCCGACCGGCGTCAGGCCCACCGCGCGAACCGTGTCGGCGACCGACCAGAGCCGGTCCCCCGCCCGCACGACGAACCGACCGCCCGGCGCGAGCATCCGGCGCACCAGGCCGTAGAACTCCGCGGTGTAGAGCTTGTCGTCCGCGTCCAGGAGCGGCGGCAGGTCGGCGACGATCACGTCGTAGGGGTGTTGCTGCCGGGGCGCGGTGCGCAGCCAGCCGAAGGCGTCCGCGGTGGCGATGTCGACCCTGGGGTCGTCCAGGGCGTGCCCGTTGAGCCCGGCCAGCACCGGATCGGTCCTGGCCAGGTGCAGCAGCACCGGGTCCTGTTCGACCAGGGTGACCCGTTCGACGCCGGCGGTGTCCAGCGCCCGGCGGACCGCGAGGCCGTCGCCGCCGCCCAGCACCAGCACCCTGGCGCGCCCGCCGTCGGCCAGGGCGGGGCCGGTGAGCGCCGCGTGGTAGGCCGCCTGGTCCCGTCCGCAGAGGGCGAGCCGCGCGCCGAGGTAGAGCCGGGTGGGCGCACCGGAGGAGCCCGTCCCGCCGGTCAGCACGATCTGCTCGTAGCGGCTCTCGGCGCTGACCCGTACCGGTCCGCCGTAGAGGCGGCGCTGCGCGGCCCGCTCGAACGCGCCGCTGCCGGCCCAGGCCAGCAGCAGTATGGTCACCACGGCCCCGCTGAGCAGCCAGAGCAGCAGCCGGGCGCGCGGCGCGGGCTCCTCGCGGAACAGCCAGAGCGCGATCAGCCCGCCGGCGGCGGCGTTGACGACGCCGGTCAGCAGCGCGCCGGTGAGCTGACCGAGGTGGGGGAGCAGCAGGAAGGGGAACGCGAGCCCGCCGATCAGCGCGCCGACGTAGTCGGCGGCGAAGAGGTCCGCGACGGCGCGGCCCGCCTCCTGCCGCCGGATCCGTTGCATCAGCGTCATCAGCAACGGGATCTCCGCGCCGATCAGCAGCCCGATGAGCGAGGCGACGGCGACCAGGGCGGCCTGGTAGTGGCCGATCCAGACGAAGCAGCCGTAGAGCGCGAGCACGGAGAGGCCGCCGACCAGGGCCAGCACGCTCTCCACGAGCGCGAAGGACGCGGCGGGGCGTCTCGTGAACCGTTTGGCCAGGAGCGATCCGAGACCCATGGCGCAGACCATCACGGAGAGCACGACGGAGGCCTGGGTGATCGAGTCGCCGAGCAGATAGCTGCCGAGGGCGACCAGTTCCAGCTCGTAGACCAACCCGCAGGCGGCACAGACGAAGGCCGCGAGCAGCACCAGCAGGCGCGCGGCCCGGGGGGACGGGTTGATCACGCAGAAACGCTAGGCGACGAAGCGGTGCGGGCACGTCGCCCGTCGGGGTGGTGACACGCGGCGTCGGCTTGACCTGCCGGACAAATGAATGATTGTCAGTCCCGTCATCGGTCCCGTGACGAGTGCCGTCATCAGCTTCGTCGACGAAGTGTTGACCGTGTACAGACCAATCTGCCCTCCTGTGGATAGGCGTGCCAGGTCCGCCAGAGGATGCCGCCCTCGTCGCCGCCCGCCAGCAATGCGGTGAAGGCATTCGGATCTCCGGGGAAGACTCCGGCCAGACCGTGCGGATGGTTCTCCACCAGCGCCAGCAACTCCCCCGCCCTGCCGTCGAACTCGTGCGGGGTCAGCCTTTCGATGCGCGCAGCGAATTCGTACTCCCAGCCGCTGACACGTTCTGCCGCGCGGGCCGGGAGCGGGGTGCGGCGGCCGGGCAGACAGGCCACCGTCTCGACGCACTCCTGGTCCCCCTGGTCCAGGACAACCTGGTGCGAGGCGCCGAGAAGCCGCAGCTGGATGGCGCTCGGGCCGAGTTGCAGATCGAGCACGGCGAGCGCCGGCAGCAGGCCGCTGCCCAGGCACCAGGCCAGGTCGCCGGCACGGGTGTCGGTGTAGTGGGTGTGGAGTGTGGTGAGCATTCTCGGCTCCGCGTACTCGGGTCACTCGACGACGCCTGGGCACGTCCGGACATGGCTGGGCATGGCTCGGCATGAGGGTGCCGCGGCGGAGAGACATTCGGGGGACTCAGGAAGCAGGGAAGCACGAATACTCCGTGTCCGTAGGGGATTTACCCATTTTCGGCGGCCGCCCATCACGGGCGCCCGGATTCCTTCGGGATCCCTGTCATGCTGGGTCTCATGGCCGTTGACGTGCCGCGTTCCGAGGCGGTTGCGGCGGCACATGCTTTTCGCCCATTCGTCGGGCATATACAGCCATATCCGCGCCCCCGACATCACTCTTGCGAGCGCCACCCGAACGGCGTCGCGTCCCGTCAACCACGCGCGGGCCATTCACCCCCAGGAACGACACCCCGACCGATCTGGACGCACCCCCGCGCAGGCCGGACAATCGGCACCATGAGCGTCTCCCCCCGGCCGCGGGCCGAGTCGGCCACCATGATCGCCCGCCCTGCCGAGCGGCTCTCCGACGCCGACCGCGAGCGCGCCATCGAGCAGTTGCGTGAGCACTCCGTCCAGGGACGGCTCTCCCACGAGACCTTCCTGCGCCGGATGGAACTGGTCCTCACCGCCCAGGGCCGTGACGAGCTGGACGCGCTCACCGCCGACCTGCCCTCCGAGGGCCGGTTCACCCGCGCCCTGACCCGGACCGTCGCCTCGGTCGCCACGCTCAAGGTCCGGCTGGGGAACGCCTGGCGGACCCCTCAGCTCCCCGCGCTGCCGCTGCCGCGCGACGCGTTCGGCCCGGTGAAGATCGGCCGGCTGCCGGGCTGCGACCTCAAGCTGGGCCACGACTCGGTCTCCCGCGTCCACGCCGAGCTGCGCCGCGAGGGCGGCACCTGGCTGCTGCGCGACCTCGGCTCCACCAACGGCACACAGGTCAACGGCTGGCGCGTGGTCGGCGCCGTCCCGGTCCGCGCGGGCGACCGGGTCACCTTCGGGACGATCAGCTTCCGCCTCGCCGCGTCCGGCGCGACGGCGGTGGAGGGACCGGTCCCGGGCCCTTGACCACCCGCATGATCGGGGCCGACTCCACGCGCTGGACAGCGGGCAGGGCCGCGATCCTGGTGGTGAGGTAGGTGTAGACCGCGTGGGTGTCGCCGCTGAGCAGACTGGCCCGCAGGTTGTTCGGACCGGTCGTCGCGGCGACGTAGCCGACCTCCGGATGCGCGGCCAGCGCCTCGCCGGTGGCGACCAGTTCGGCCGGGGCGACGTTGAGCCAGAGGTTGGTGTTGGTGCGGACGCCGAACATCCGCCAGTCCAGGTCGAGGTCGAAGTAGAGCACCCCGCAGCGCAGCAGCTCGTCCATCCTGCGGCGTACCGTGCTGGCCGACCAGCCGGTGGCGGTGGCCAGTTCGGCGAAACCGGCCCGGCCGTCCACCGCCAGTGCGGCCAGCAGCCGCCGGTCCCCTTCGTCCAGCCGGACCGGGGCCCGGCGTTCGTCCGGGGCCATCGGCGCTTCGGCGTCCGCGGGACGCAGCCGGGCCGTCTGCTCGGCGCTGAGCGGTCCCGACTTGAGCACGATGCTGTTCGCGCCGCCGAAGAAGGTGTGCAGGACGCAGTGCGCGGTCACCCCGACGACGCCGGCCGTCCGCGGCAGCCGCTGCAGCAACAGGCTGTCGTCGTCCTGCCGTTCGGGGTCGACGCGGACCGAGCAGTTGATCTCCGTCCCGCCCGATCCGAGTGTGACCCAGGTGGTGTCCTCGCGGCGCGCGAGCGCCTCGGCCACTGCCACTGCGGCGCCCGGAACGCACTGCACGCGGACGAACCAGCGCACCTCGCCGAGCGCCTCGGGATCGCTCAGTCCGAGCACCCGGGCGGCGCCGCTCGCCCGCAGCCTGGCGTAGCGGCGGGCGACGGTCTGGTCGGAGACCCCGAGCACCTCGGCGATCCGGCTGAACGGCGCACGGCCGTCGAGCTGCAGCGCCTGCACCAGCCCGCGGTCGAGCGTGTCGTAGCCGGGGCCACCGCCCGTCCGGCTGTCGAGATCCACCACCTCAGCGTAGGTGATGTCGAAATCGACCGCAGGAGTGGCGGCGGAGGTGGTTCCCTGGGGCCGGACCCGCAGAGTTGCCGCATGCGTAAATGGATACCCCTGGCGGCCGTCTGCACCGGCGCCTTCATGCTGCTCGTCGACGTCAGCATCGTGAACGTCGCCCTGCCCGAGATGGCGTCCGACCTCAGATCGTCCTTCACCACCCTGCAGTGGGTCGTCGACATCTACGCCCTGGTCCTCGCCTCCCTGCTGATGGCCTTCGGCTCCCTCGGCGACCGGCTGGGCCATCGCCGGCTCTACCTCTCGGGGCTCGTCGTCTTCGCCTCGGCCTCGCTCGCCTGCGCGCTCGCGCCCAGCGCCGCCGTTCTGATCACGGCCCGCGCGGCCCAGGGCATGGGCGGCGCGGCGATGATGACCTCGACCACCGCGCTGCTGGCCGCCGCCTACCAGGGCCGCGACCGCGGCACCGCCTTCGGGGTGTGGGGCGCGGTCAACGGCGCGGCCGCCGCGATCGGCCCGGTCCTCGGCGGGCTGCTCACGGACCAGTTCGGCTGGCGCTCGATCTTCATGGTCAATGTGCCGGTGGCCGTGGTGGCGGTCGCGATGACGCTGGGATACCTGAAGGCGGGCGCGCGCCGCGACGCGGGGGCGGGCGCGGGCCGGCTGGACCTGGCGGGCGCGCTCGCCTTCACGCTCTTCGCCTCGGCGCTCACCTACGGCCTGATCGAGAGCGGCGACAAGGGCTGGGGCAGCACGACGGTCCTGGTCGCGCTCGGCGGCTCGGTGCTCGCGATGACCGCCTTCGTCGGCATCGAACTCCGGGCCGAGCGACCCCTGGTGGACCTCTCACTGCTGCGCAACCGCAGCTTCCTGGGGCTGCTGCTCGGCGGGCTGCTGCTCTCCGCCGCCGCGTTCGCGGAGCTGACCTACACCTCCCTCTGGCTCCAGCAGGCACTCCACCTCAGCCCCCTCGGCGCGGGCCTGGCCGTCTCCCCGATGGCGCTGGCCGCGTTCGTCGTCGCCCTCGCCACCGGCAAGGCGCTGCACCGCAGCTCGCCGCAACTCCCCATCGGGATCGGCCTCCTGCTGATCGGCGGTGGCACGCTGCTGCTGGCCGTGGTCTCGGCGGGCTCAGGCTGGACGGCGCTGCTCCCCGGCCTGCTGATCACCGGCGTCGGGGTCGGCCTGTCCACCCCGATGCTGATGTCCGCGGCGCTGGCCTCCGTCCCCCCGCAGCGCGCCGGCATGGCCAGTGGCGCGCTCAACACGGCACGCCAACTGGGCTACGCCCTGGGCATCGCGGTACTCGGCACGATCTTCCAGGGCCACTTCCGCGGCCACACCCCCCGCACGGCCTTCGCGGCCGGCCTCGACCCCGTCTTCCTCACCGCCGGCGCCGCCGGCCTGGCGGCCGGCCTCCTGGTCCTGGCCCTGGTCCGCCGCACTCCGCCGCCGACGACCCCCCAGTCCAACCCCACTCCGGAACCGGCACGCGCCCGCTGATCCCGCTCCGGAGGAGAATGAGCGCATGAGCGCCGACCGCCGGCCTGCGCGGTGGGGACCACCACCCCTTCTACCAGGGAGGCACGGTTTGCCCGGGATGACCACCGCGTCGACGGAACAGCAGCTGGCCGGCTGCGGGCTGGCCGTGCTGGGGCCCGTCGCCGACACGGGCCTGCCGTCGACCGCGTGGGCGATGCACCTGGTCGCGGGCGTCCATCAGCCCACCTCCGCGGTCCCGCTGGCCGGCGGCCGGTTGGGCGACCGTGTCGACGCCGAGTGGCTGCGCCTGGCGAGGGAGCACGGGATCGTCGACGGTGACGGAGTCTTTCTCGTCGCGCTCGCGCGCGGCCTGCCCTGGATCGAGGTGCGCCTGACCGACGAGACGCGTCTGTCGGAACACCTCACGGGCGCGAACAGGTCTTCGGGGGAGGGGGAGTTCGTCACCATGGCCCGGGACGGCAGCGTCATGTGCGGGGTGACCACCGAAGAGTACGACGTGTGGCTCGTCGTGGACGGCGAGCTGCTGCACACGATTCCGCCGCCGGCTCCGCGCCCGGACGAAGTCGACCTCTCGCAGCTGAACTTCATGCAGCTCAACGTCGTCTTCGCCCCGGAGCGGCTGAAGCCGCCGCACCAGGACGGGTGGGTGTTGCTGGGCCTTCTGCGCATGACGGGCCGTCTCGTCCGCCTGCACGAGCTTCCCGAGCCGGCTGCTCGGCTCCCCTGGTTTCCCGCCTCGGCCGAGACCGGCGTACCCCCTCGTCCGCTGACGGCGGATCAGGTCGGTGAGCTGGGATCGGTCGCCGGGTTCCCCGTCGACGACGGCAAGCTCGCCTACTGCCTCGAGTACCAGTCGGCGGAGACGAAGAGCCGGCAGAACCGGGCGCGGACCCTGCCCCGCTAGTCCACTTCAGGCACGCAGGCGCTGGAGGCGTTCCGACGCGTCGGCGAGGATCTCGTCGCGCTTGCAGAAGGTGAAGCGGACCTGGCTCCGCCCGGCCTCCGGGTCGTCGTAGAAGACGGAGTTGGGGATCGCCACCACGCCGCAGCGCTCGGGCAGGGTGCGGCAGAACTCCAGGCCGTCCTTCTCGCCGAGCGGGGTGATGTCGGTGGTGATGAAGTAGGTGCCCTGCGGCTCGTAGACCTCGAAGCCCGCCGCGCGCAGGCCGGCGTCCAGCAGGTCGCGCTTGCGCTGGAGGTCGGCGCGGAAGTCGGCGAAGTAGGAGTCCGGCAGGCGGAGGGCGTCGGCGATCGCGTACTGGAAAGGGCCCGCGCTGACGTAGGTGAGGTACTGCTTAGCCGTGCGCACCGCCGCCACGAGTTCGCGGGTGCCGGTCACCCAGCCGACCTTCCAGCCGGTGAAGGAGAAGGTCTTGCCGGACGAGGAGATCGACACCGTCCGCTCGCGCATGCCCGGCAGGGAGGCGATCGGCCGGTGGACGGCCGGGCCGAAGACCAGGTGCTCGTAGACCTCGTCCGTGACCACCAGCAGGTCGTGCTCGACCGCCAGCTCGGCGATCTCGCGCAGCTCCTCGGGGGTCAGCACCATCCCGGTGGGGTTGTGCGGGGAGTTGAGCAGCAGCAGCCGGGTCCGCGGGGTGATCAGGGAGCGCAGCCGCTCCAGATCGGGACGGAAGGAGGGCGCGCGCAGCGTGAGCGGGATCCGCTGCGCGCCCGCCATCGCGATGCAGGCCGCGTAGGAGTCGTAGAACGGCTCGAAGGCGATCACCTCGTCGCCCGGCTCCAGCAGGGCCAGCAGCGAGGCCGCGATCGCCTCCGTCGCACCGGCGGTGATCAGCACCTCGCCGTCGGGGTCGTAGTGGAGGCCGTGGAAGCGCTGCTGGTGTTCCGCGACCGCGCTGCGCAGTTCCGGGATGCCGGGGCCCGGCGGGTACTGGTTGCCCTTGCCGGTCAGCACGGCCCGCGCGGCCGCCTCGGCGATCTCGCGCGGGCCGTCCGTGTCGGGGAATCCCTGGCCCAGGTTGATCGAGCCCGTCGCCGTGGCGAGCGCGGACATCTCCGCGAAGATCGTCGTCCCCATGCCCGCCAGTCGGCGGTTCAACAGCGGCCTGTCGCTCATGACCGCAGCATAGGGCCTACGACCGGGGGTGTAGGCCCGATGCCCGAGGCGCCGACCACGGTCCCGCGCGTAGCGTCGATCGGGAGCGAACGATCACGTGGGGCCGGGAAGAGGGAGCACAGGGCGATGCTGGCGAGCGTTCTGCGGGAGTACGGCGGGCCTGAGCGGCTGCGGGCGGAGCAGGTCCCCGACCCCGTTCCGGGGAGCGGGGAGCTGCTGGTGCGGGTCCGGGCCGCCGGAGTGCAGTTCGTCGAGACCCAGGTGCGGTCCGGGGCCATGGCGGGGACGCCGCTCGCGCCGCCGGAGCTGCCGTGGACGCCGGGACGCGAGGTGGCCGGCGAGGTCGTCGCCGTCGGACCGGACGCGGATCCGGCCCTGCTCGGCCGCCTGGTCGCTGGACAGACGGCCGGGCGGGGCGGCGGCTACGCCCAGCTGGCGCTGCTCTCCGCCGCCGAGGCCCACCCGGTGCCGGAGGCGCTGAGCGCCGCGCAGGCGGTGTCGCTGCTCGGCACCGGCCGGACCGCGGTCGCGCTGACGGAGCTCGCCGGGGTCGGGCCCGGGGACACCGTCGTCGTCGAGTCGGCGGCCGGCGCGGTCGGCGCGCTGCTGGTGCAGCTGGCGCGGAACGCCGGGGCGACGCGGGTGGTCGGGCTGGCCCGCGGCGAGCGGAAGCTGGCGCTGGCCGAGGAGTTCGGTGCGGACCTGGTCGTCGACTACGGCACGCCCGGCTGGTCGGCGGCGCTGCGCGCGGCGGGCGTCACCGAGGCCACCGTCGTCTTCGACGGAGTGGGCGGCGCGATCGGCCGTGAGGCGTTCGAACTGCTCGGTGCGGGCGGCCGTTTCGTCGCCTTCGGCTTCTCCGGCGGCGCCGGCACGAAGCTGGCCGAGGGCGAGGCGGACGCGCGCGGGGTCGGCGTGCTCTCGTACTGGGGCCCGCCGGTCGGTCCGCGCGGGCCCGAGGTCCAGCTGCGGCAGACCCGCGACGCGCTGGCCGCCGCCGCGACGGGGGACCTGCGCCCGTTCGTCGGCCTGACCTTCCCCCTGGCCGAGGCCGCCGCCGCGCACCGCGCGATCGAGGCACGCGAGTCCACGGGCAAGACGGTGCTGCTGCCCTGACCCGCGCGCCGCCCCCGCCCGGGCCGGGGCGGCCGAGCCCCCGGCCCGGCCGAGTCCGGTCAGGCCTGGGTCGCCGGGACGCCCTTGACCAGGCGCCGGGTCAGCGTGACGCCGACGCCGCCCGTCGTGCGCTGGTCGTTGTAGAAGGTGGTGACCACCAGCTTGCCGACCCGGGTCGCGACCAGCGTGGTGCCGCCGTTGTAGCCGGGGAGCGTGATCGTCGCCTCCAGCGACTGGTCGCCGACCCCGGCCAGGGTCTTGAACCGCAGCTTCGCCGTCGCCGGCGTGCCGTCGACCGACAGCTTGAAGGTGCCGCACTCGGCGAAGACATGACGCAGCCTGGCCATCACCGTGGTGGCGCCGGTGCCCTCGAAAGCGTCGATCTCCTCGGCGAACTCGTCCCCGTAGGCGTCCTGGTAGTCGCTCTGGGCGAACGCCGCGCTGCCGAGGCCGCCCGCGGCGACCCAGGCGGTGCCCCCGAGCGCCTGGCAGCTCTCCGTCTTCGACATCGCGATGGGGGTGGGCGGGGAGTAGCCGTCGCCGGAGTTCCGCGTGCCCGCAGGGTCGACCTTGAGCTTGGGCAGGTCCTTCGCCGGGAGCAGCCAGCCCGCCAGCTTGGGGCCCTGCGGCAGCCCGTCGGTCGGCGACCCGGCCTGAGCGGCCGCCGAGGACGCCGTCGAGGGGGCCGCCGAGGAACCGTCCGCCGCACCGACGACGGGGCTCGACGAACCGGAGGACCCGCACGCGGTCAGGGCCAGCGCGGCTCCGGCACAGACCGCGCCGGTCAGGGCGCGACGAAGGTGCTTGGTCATGGAGTGGTGAGCCCCTTCCGGGCTGTGATCAGGCAGGGCGGACAGCGACGCGGAGGCGTCGCACCGTTCCGCACTGACCCGGGGTCAACTGTGCGGCGATGACATAAGAGCATGAGCTGTTAAGTGAGTCAACACGTAACTTGTCTGTGAAACCATGACTCGTCAGGGCCGTGTACCATCCCCGTAGTTGTCGGAGGGGGAGACCGGAAACGTGGCCCAGCACGGCGGAACAGACGATCCGAGCACCGGCCCGGCGAGCAGCGAGGTGACCGCGGGCGCGATCGCCCGGCTCGCAGGCGTCGGCCCGGCGGCCGTCAGCAACTGGCGTCGGCGGCACGCCGACTTCCCCCGTCCCGTCGGCGGCACTCCGTCCAGCCCGACCTTCGCGCTCGACGAGGTGGAGCGCTGGCTGCTGGCCGAGGGCAAGCTCACCCGGATCCCGCTGCGCGAGCGCGTCTGGCAGCTCGTGGAACAGCACCCGGCCGGCCCGGTCGCCGCGCTGCTCGGGCTCGGCGAGGCCCTGCTCCACACGCCAGCGGATCCCGGAACCCCGCTGGTCACGGGCGCCCTGGAGCTGGCCGCTTCGACCGGCGCCGCCGAGGCCTTCGACTTCCTGCTGACCCGCCACCTGGACGCGGTCTCCCGCCAGTACACCCTCACGCCGGCCGAACCGGCGGCCCTGATGGTGGAGTTGGCCGGCCCCGCGGCCACGGTGCTGGATCCGGCGTGCGGCTTCGGCACCCTGCTCCGCGCCGCACTCACCGCGGACCCGACCACCACCGTGCGCGGACAGGAAACCGATGCCGACCTCGCCGCGCTGGCCCGGCTGCGGCTCGCGCTGAGCGGCGCCGCGCCGGACATCCGCGTGGGGGACAGCCTGCGCGCCGACGCCTTCGACCGGCCCCCGCTGGCTCCCGGCGCGGACGTGGTGGTCTGCCACCCGCCGTTCAACGTACGGAACTGGGGCCACGAGGAGCTGGCCTACGACGACCGCTGGGACTACGGCTTCCCGCCCCGCTCCGAGTCCGAACTCGCCTGGGTCCAGCAGGCCGTGGCCCACACGCGCGAGGGCGGCACGGCCGTGGTGCTGATGCCGCCGGCCGCCGCCTCCCGGCGCTCCGGCCGCCGCGTCCGGGCCGAGCTGCTGCGGCGCGGCGCGCTGCGGGCGGTGATCGCGCTGCCCGCCGGGGTCGCGCCGCCGTACGGGATTCCACTGCACCTGTGGGTGCTGCGCCGCCCGGTCACCGGTGCGCCGGTCCCGCAGCAGCTCCTGCTGGTGGAGACCGCCGGCCTGGGCTGGCCCGAGGCGCGGTCCGCCGCCCTCGACGCCTGGCGCGCCGCCGACGCGGGGGCGGCGGCCGGGGAGCAGGGGCTGCACCGCGTCGTCCCCGTGGTCGAGTTGCTGGACGAGGAGGTCGACCTCACCCCGGCCCGCCATCTGGCCTCGCCGGCCGTGGACGGCGGCGCACCCGGGCTGGACGAGCTCCGCGACCGGCTCGCCGCCGCGCTGGACCGGGTGAGCGCGCTGCCGCCGAGCGCCCCGCCCGGTCCCGGCGGAGGACGGCCGACGGTGACCGTCGGCGAACTGGTCCGCGCCGGGGCGCTGGCCCTGCTCACCAGCGGCGCCGAGGAGGCGGTCCGCACCGAGCCGGGCGACGTGGTCGTGCCCCTGCTGGGCCAGGACGCCGCGCCTCGCACGGTGGACGTCGTCGCGGAGGACGGGGCCGGTGCGCCGCTCGCGCGGGGCCTGCAACTGCTCCGCGCCGACCCGCGGCAGCTGGACCCGTGGTTCCTCGCCGGCTTCCTGCGCGGCTCCGCCAACAGCCGGCAGGCGTCCACCTTCACCGGCACGTCGAGCCGGCTGGACGCGCGCCGGGTGCAGCTCCCCCGGCTGCCGCTCGCCGAACAGCAGCGTTACGGTCGGCGGTTCCGTGAGGTCGCCGGGTTCGAGGCCGCGCTGCGGCTGGCCGGGCAGCTGGGCGAGCAGTTCGCCCAGGGCCTCTACGACGGCCTGACGGAGGGGGTCCTCGGCCCGGAGTGAGCGACGGTACGCTACCGACGACCGACGCCCGACCCCTGGAGCTGCGCATGTACGGCCCCGGCCCGATACAGCCGCCTCCCGCAGGCCTCCCGCCGGGATTCCACCCCGTCCCGCCTCCCGGTTCTCCGTCCGGCTCCGCTCCCGGCGTCTCCCCCGGCCCTCCCGCACCGCGCCGCGGCCGGGCCGCGCGGGTGGGCCTGTTCCTGCTGCGGACCGTGCTGGCGCTGGTGCCGCCGCTGACTCTCGGCATTCTGGCCTGGGTCCCGCTGCTGCGGACCGCCGCCGTCCGGCGGCGGCGCGGGGACTGGATCCTGCTGACGGCGACGGCGCTGCTCTGCACCGCCGCCTTCGTCCTCCAGGGCAACTCCCCGAACCTGGACGCCTGGCAGACGAACGTCGGGATGGGGGTCCTGCTGTCGCTCGCCGTGGCGTGCCCGATCTACTTCCTCGTCTGCGAGCTGCGCTCCCCCGCACCGGCGTCCTGGCCCGCGCAACCGGCGGCGCAGCCGCTGTGGCCAGGGCAACCCCCGCTCGTGGCGCGGCCCCCGTTCCTGCCGCAGCCCCCGCAGCCCCCGCTGGTTCCGCTGGGCCAGGTGCAGGCCGAGCTGGACGAGTTGAGCGCCCTGCTGCGCGAACAGCACCGGCCGTCGTGACCGGGCGCACCGTCGGCGGCCGCTACCGGCTCGACACCCTCGTCGGCCAGGGCGGCATGGGCCAGGTGTGGACCGCGCTGGACCAGACGCTCAGCCGTCAGGTGGCCGTCAAGCTGCTGCGTCCCGCCGCGGGTGGCGGAACGCGGACGGACGAACTGCGCCGCCGCTTCGCCCGCGAGTCCCGCGTCACCGCCGGGGTCGACCACCCCGGCCTGGTGACCGTGCACGACGCCGGGACCGACGGAGACGACCTCTACCTGGTCATGCAGTACGTGCGCGGCACCGATCTGGCCGACCACCTGGCCGAGAACGAGCCGTATCCGTGGCCCTGGGCGGTCGCGGTGGCCGCCCAGCTCTGCTCGGTCCTGGCCGCGGTGCACGCGGCCGGCGTCGTCCACCGGGACCTGAAGCCCCGCAACCTGATGCTGCGTCCGGACGGCACCCTGGTCGTGCTGGACCTCGGCCTCGCCGCCGTCCTGGACGCCGACACCACCCGGGTGACGCTCACCGGCTCACCGGTCGGCAGCCCTGCCTACATGTCACCGGAGCAGGCCCTGGGCGACCAGGTCGGGCCCCGCAGCGACCTCTATTCGCTCGGCGTCGTCCTGCACGAACTGCTCAGCGGCATCGTGCCGTTCGACGGCTCGTCCGCGCTGGGCACGCTGCACCGCCATCTGAACGAACCGCCGGTGCCGCTGCGCCGCCTGAGACCCGAACTGCCGGAGGAGCTGGAGGAGCTGGTCCTTCGGCTGCTCGCCAAGGACCCGGCGCGGCGCCCCGCAGACGCGCACGCGCTCCACCTGGCGCTGACCCCGCTGCTTCCCGCACCGCCGACCGAGCACGCCGCCGCCGCGCCTCGGCTGCCGAGCGACCCGACCCGGCCCTTCCGGCTCCCGTTCGCCCCCTGGCCCGACCGCGCGGCCCTGCCGTCCCGGCCGCCCCGGCCGCCCCGCTGGCCGCGACCGTGGACGAGGCCCGCCGCCTGATCGGTGCGGGCCGGATCGTCCCCGCGCTCGGCCTGCTCGCCGCCGCGCTGCGCACCGCCGAGTCGGAGCACGGCCCCGACTCCCCGGTCGCCTCGTCCCTCCGCCGCCAGTACGCCGCGCTGCTGCCGCACGCCGACCCCTCCGCGGACCCCACCCCGCGGCTGGGCTGAGCCGCGGGGAACGCCGTCCCGCGGGTTCTTCGTTCGACCGGCATGGGCATCTTCGACGATCTGTTCGCGCCCGGCCGGCGGCACACGGAGGAGGAGCGGAACAGGCTCGAATGGACCCGCGACGAAGAGGGGGAGGGCGACCCCCACCGCGGGCCCATCGACCTGGACGGCGGACACGTGGTGATCCGCGTCCCGCAGGACGCCCCGGACGGGCCTTAGGCCCGGGGCGGCTGCCGGCGCGCGGGACGCAGAGACCTCCCCCGGCCTTCGGCCGGAGGAGGTCCTGGACAGGCGTGGGCGGCGTCTCGGCCGGCCCCGTCAGCCGACCGTGGTCGGCTGCTCGCCGAGGCTGCTGCCCGCGAGCCACTGGGTCCAGCTCAGGTTGAACGCGGCGTAGCCGTTGTCGCCGGCCGCGAGGCCGCGCGGGGAGCCGGTGATGGTGACCGGGTCACCGACCTTGACGTAGTTGTAGTACCACTTCGAGTTCTCCATCGACAGGTGCACGCAGCCGTGCGAGCCCGCGCTGTGACCCGGGTACGGGTCGCCGGTCGAGTAGTGGACGTAGGTGCCCGAGAAGGTCAGCTCGACGTCCCAGGGCAGCGTCAGGTCGTAGAAGTTCGGGTTGCTCTTGTCGCAGGTGATGTTCACGCTGCAGGAGGTCATCCGGACCGTCGGCTGCTTGACGATGACCGCCATCGTGCCGTCCCAGGAAGGGAAGCTCGAGCTGCCCGCGTCGATCGGCATGGTCCGCACCAGCGTGCCGTCGCGGTAGACCTGCATCGAGTGGCCGGGGACGCTCACCTTGGTCTCGGTGTCCGAGCCGATGGTGAAGGAGTGGTGGTAGTCGCGGGTGCCCCAGCGGCCGTTGCCGTCGGTGACGTCCTTGAGGTTCGCGTCGACCGAGACCTTGGTGCCCGACTTCCAGTAGGCCTGCGGACGCCAGTCCACCCGGTGGCTGCTGAACCAGTGCCACGCGCCGGTCATCGGCACCGAGGTGGTCACCTTGAGCGCCTGCTCGACCGTCTTGCGGGCGCCGGAGTCCACGGCGTGCGTGAACACGATGGAGATCGGCATCGCCACGCCGACGGTCGCACCGTCGGCCGGGGTGATCGAGTCGAGCTGGACCGGCGGGCCGGCCGGGTGGGTCGGCGAGGGACTCGCCGTCGGGCTGCTGCCGGCCGGCGCCGTGCTGGCGCTGTCGCCACCGGCCACCGGCGCGGTCGAGCCCTTCGCCGTCGCCGCGGCGTTGCCCCCGCAGCCGGTCGCTCCCGCCAGCACGGCACCGGCCAGCAGTGCTATACCGATGCTCTTCTTGATCCGCCCCACGCGCCCCACGCCACCTGCTCCGCTCACGTCACTTCATCACCGGACGTACTCACCACGTCCAGAGAGTCCGAACCCTACGCAAGCGGTTGCAGGCGACATGTAAAGCAGAGGTCAAGATTAGGACTCGGTGGCGTCGCCCTCGGCTTCGCCCTCGCCCTCACCCTTGCCGTCGACGTCCGCGACCAGGCCGAGGCGCTCGCTCATCCACTGGTTGAAGGTGACCGAGGCCTGCACCCAGTTCACGACCATGGCCATGAAGTAGTTGATGTTCACGCCCATGCCGACGATCATCTGCGTCTCGCCGACCACGCGGAGCACGCCGTCGTCGTGCGTGTGCGTGTAGACCTTCGGCCACAGGGTCTCGCGGTTCCACTCGTCGAGCGCCTCGAGCAGCCCGGCCTTGCCGGCCAGCTCGACGGAGTGGTTGTAGAAGGCGCGGACCGCGAACAGCTCCTTCTGCTCCCCGCGGAACATGAAGTAGATCTGGAAGTCCTCCCAGGGGGCGACGACGTCGCCCTCGTCGTCCACGCCGTGCTTGAGCTCCATCTGGTCCAGCAGCTGCTTGACCAGATCCGCGTCCGGAATGATCACCGGCGGCGGGCCCTGCGGCACCTGGGGCTGGGGCGTCGGCCCACCGAAGGAGGGGATGGAGGACGGGTCGATGCTCACGAGAGGGGTTCCCTTCGAGTTACGGCTTGCCGTAACTCATCCTGCCTCACCGGGCGGCCGAGCGCCCAGCCTCACCGGCAGATCGCCACGCCGGTGAGGCCCGGTCGGTCCCGGGGCGCCCCGGTCGTCCGCTCGGTCCTTCGCTCAGTCCTTCCGGCGGACGGTCAGCGCGTCGGCGCCCTCGTCGGCGTCGACCTCGACCGTGTCGCCGTCGCGGACGGTGCCGGAGAGGATGGCGCGGGCGAGCTGGTCGCCGATCGCCGACTGGACCAGGCGGCGCAGCGGGCGGGCGCCGTAGGCCGGGTCGTAGCCGGTGATGGCCAGCCAGTCGCGGGCGGCGTCGGAGACCTCCAGGGTGATCCTGCGGTCCTCCAGGCGCCGGCCCAGCGCGGCGACCTGGAGGTCGACGATCCGGCCCAGCTCCTCCGTGGAGAGCGGGTCGAAGACGACGATGTCGTCGAGCCGGTTCAGGAACTCCGGCTTGAAGGCCGTCCTGACGGTCTCCAACACCCGGTCCTTCTTCACCGCCTCGTCCACCGTCGGGTCCACCAGGAACTGGCTGCCCAGGTTCGAGGTGAGGATCAGGATCGCGTTGCGGAAGTCCACCGTGCGGCCCTGGCCGTCGGTGAGGCGGCCGTCGTCGAGGACCTGGAGCAGGACGTCGAAGACCTCGGGGTGCGCCTTCTCCACCTCGTCCAGCAGCACCACCGCGTAGGGGCGGCGGCGGACGGCCTCGGTGAGCTGGCCGCCCTCCTCGTAGCCGACGTAGCCGGGCGGGGCGCCGACCAGGCGGGCGACGCTGTGCTTCTCGCCGTACTCGCTCATGTCGATGCGGACCATGGCCCGCTCGTCGTCGAAGAGGAAGTCGGCGAGCGCCTTGGCCAGCTCGGTCTTGCCGACGCCCGTCGGGCCGAGGAAGAGGAACGAGCCGGTGGGGCGGTCGGGGTCGGCGATGCCGGAGCGGGAGCGCCGGACCGCGTCGGAGACGGAGCGCACCGCGGCGTGCTGGCCGACCAGGCGCCGGCCCAGCTCCTCCTCCATCCGCAGCAGCTTCGCCGTCTCGCCCTCCATCAGCCGCCCGGCCGGGATGCCCGTCCAGGACGCCACGACGTCGGCGACGTCGTCCGGGCCGACCTCCTCCTTGACCATGGACGAGGTGGTGGACTCGGTGCGGGCCGCGTCCTGCGCCCCGGCCAGCTCCTGCTCGGCGGCCGGGATGTCCGCGTACATCAGCCGGGAGGCGGTGGCGAAGTCCCCGTCGCGCTCGGCCCGCTCGGCCTGGGTGCGCAGCCCGTCCAGGCGCTCCTTCAGCTCGCCGACCTTGTTCAGGCTGCCCTTCTCCTGCTGCCAGCGCGCGGTCAGCGCACCCAGCTGCTCCTGCTTGTCGGCCAGGTCGCGGCGGAGCCGGTCCAGGCGCTCGACGCTGGCCGCGTCGGACTCCTTGGCCAGCGCCATCTCCTCCATCCGCAGCCGGTCGACGGCGCGCTGCAGCTCGTCGATCTCGACCGGGGAGGAGTCGATCTCCATCCGGAGGCGCGAGGCGGCCTCGTCGACCAGGTCGATTGCCTTGTCCGGCAGGAAGCGGGAGGTGATGTAGCGGTTGGACAGCGTCGCGGCCGAGACCAGCGCCGCGTCCGCGATCTGAACCTTGTGGTGCGCCTCGTAGCGGCCCTTGAGGCCGCGCAGGATGGCGATGGTGTCCTCGACGCTCGGCTCGCCGACCAGCACCTGCTGGAAGCGGCGCTCCAGCGCGGCGTCCTTCTCGATCCGCTCGCGGTACTCGTCCAGCGTGGTCGCGCCGACCATGCGGAGCTCACCTCGGGCCAGCATCGGCTTGAGCATGTTGCCCGCGTCCATCGCGGAGTCGCCGCCCGCGCCCGCGCCGACGAGCGTGTGCAGCTCGTCGATGAAGGTGATGACCTGGCCCTCGCTCTGCTTGATGTCCGACAGGACGGCCTTGAGCCGTTCCTCGAACTCGCCGCGGTACTTCGCGCCGGCCACCATCGCGCCGAGGTCGAGCGCGACCAGGCGCTTGCCGCGCAGCGACTCGGGGACGTCACCGGCCACGATCCGCTGGGCCAGGCCCTCGACGACGGCGGTCTTGCCGACGCCGGGCTCGCCGATCAGCACCGGGTTGTTCTTGGTGCGTCGGGAGAGGACCTGGACGACGCGGCGGATCTCCTGGTCCCGGCCGATGACCGGGTCCAGCTTGCCGTCGCGGGCCGCCTGGGTGAGGTCGGTGCCGTACTTCTCCAGCGCCTTGTAGGTGGACTCAGGGTCGGCCGAGGTGACCCGGCCGCTGCCGCGGACCTCCTTGAAGGCCTCCAGCAGCGCCTTGGCGGTGGCGCCCTCGGCCTTCAGCGCGTCGGCGGCCGGGCCGCCCTCGGCCGCGAGGCCCACCATCAGGTGCTCGGTGGAGACGAACTGGTCGTCCAGCTCGGCCGCGCGGGCGGCGGCCTCGTTCAGCACCGAGACGGTCTGCCGGGCCAGCTGCGGCGCGGCGACCGTCGAACCCTGGGCGCTGGGCAGCGCCTGGGCCAGCCGCTCGGCCGCGCCGCGCAGGCGCGCCGGATCGGCGCCGACGGCCTCCAGCAGCGGCCGGGCGATTCCCTCGGGCTGCTCCAGCAACGCGAGCAGGATGTGCACCGGGGTGACATCCGGATTGCCCGCGCTCGAAGCCTGTCGGATCGCCGCGGACAGGGCCTCCTGGGCCTTGGTGGTGAGCTTGCTGGCGTCCACGTCTGTTCGGTCCTCCTCCGGTCGCTGCACCGTGTCTGCTGTGAGTCGGCTGTCTCTGCCTCATCCAGCATGACATAAGTTGAGCCGATTCCACTCAACCTTTAGCTCCCCCGCCCGGGCGGCCCCGTCGCTCAGGCGTCGCGGTGGTGCTCCTCGGCGTTCAGGTGGTCGACGCAGACCGCGATGGAGATGAGCAGGGCGACGTCCTCGCCGTCCTCGATGTCGATGGCGTAGGTGTCCCGGATCGAGAACCACTTGCGGCTGACCTTGGCGACCCGGCAGCCGTCGCGCTCCATCTCGAACTCGTGGTCGGTGAAGTGGCCGATCACCTCGATCTCGCCGCCTCCGACGGAGTCCTCCAGCTCGGCGAGGTACTTGTCGCGGAAGACGGTGATCAGCTTCTTCTTGACGGCGGCGATCCGGTCGTCGTCGCGCTCGATCACCATGGTGTCGCGGACGGAGATCAGCTTCTTCTTGATCACGGCGGCGATCTCGCCCGTCGCGTGGTCCTTCAGCTCGAAGGTCTCACGGATCCGCAGCGCCTTGCCGTCGACCAGGAACGCCTTGTCGCCGTGCTCGGTGGTGATCCAGTGGTCGTCGCCGATCCCGAAGACCCGCTCCCGCATCAGATACTTCATCGCGCTGCCTCTCTGTCTCTGCGCGCGCTGCTCCGCCCGCTGAGGCACCATGCTCGCACCGTCCGGTGCCGTTGCCGCACCGGGGCGATGACATGCCGTCAACGCGAAGGCGTCGCCACCGGCGCCGGCGGCGACGCCGCCGGGCGGTAGAGGTCCTCGTCGATCGAGGCGAGGGTGGAGGCGCGCAACTGCGGGCCGAGCCCGTAGTACTTCTGGAAACTCATGATCATCGGACGCCACCGGTCGGGATCGACGCGGTTCGGCCGGCCCGGCACCCGGATCTCCGCGGCGACGTGGACGCGGACGACCTCCACCTCGACGGTCCAGATCCGCCCGCGCTCCTCGGGGTCGTCCTCGGCGAGTGAGCGGAACGCCGCGACCCTCGCCTCCAACTGCACCGGGCACTCCGCCGCCCGCGGCGCGTCCACACTGCGCCCGGGCAGCGGCGTCAGCCCGGCCACGCCGAACTTGTCCGCCTCGTGGCGGTAGCCCTTGGCCCGCTTCCCCTCCGGCACCGGCTCGGCCCCGGTCGTCAGCGCGAGCGCGTCGACGGCGTCGGCCTGGTCCGCAGAGGGCAGGTTCAGCACGCAGGCCCGCTCGCGACGCAGGTTGGCCAGGCTGTGGGACGAACTGCCCAGTCCGATCACCCCGCGCCTCCCGAGCCAGAACGCGGAGGAGATGGGCGCGAGGTTGGGCGTGCCGTCGGCGTTCCGGGTGCCGACGAGCACGACGGGTGTGCCGAAGTAGAGGATTGCCGGGTCGATCTCGACGTGGTCGTCACGGTGACTGAGCTGCATGAAGTCCAGGCTGGACGATCAACCCACCTCCGTCCGGCGGGAATCGGACCTCTCATCCCGACGTCCCCGGCGTCTCGGCATGCCGTCCCGCCCGGGGGGGGTGATGCACGGGTCGGTGCCGGACGGACCTCGTGACTGAACGGCGCCGCGGGTCCGGCCGGGGAGGACCGGACCCGCACACGACGTGCCGGTCGAACACCGTCACACCGCAACTTACCTGCGGCGCAGCCGCCGAGAGGATTTCCGCGCCCGACTTCTCGAGGTCCCACCGCCGAAGCCCCGCCGCCGGGCCCGTCGGCCCGGCGCGGCCGTCAGCGGATCGTGGCCGCCTTGCGGAGCAGGACGGCGCGTTCGCGGTCGTTGCGGCAGAGGCGGGCGGCGAGTTCGAGTTCGGTGCGGGCCTCGGTGGTGCGGCCCAGGCGGAGGAGGAGTTCGCCGCGGACGCCGGGGAGCAGGTGCGACCCGGAGAGGCGGTCGGAGGCGACCAGGTCGTCGACGAGGGCGAGGGCCTGCTGCGGGCCGGTCGCCATCGCGACGGCCACCGCCCGGTTGAGCTCGACGACGGGTGACGGGGCCACCCGGCCGAGCGCCTCGTAGAGCAGCACGACCCGATCCCAGTCGGTCTCCTCGACCGAGGCCGCCGTCGCGTGGCAGGCGGCGATCGCGGCCTGCAGCCCGTACGGGCCGAGGCCGCGGCCGAACGCCGAGGCCCGGCCGAGGCTCGCCAGCCCGCGGCGGATCGCCGAGCGGTCCCACAGCCGCCGGTCCTGGTCCTCCAGCAGCACCGCCTCCCCGTCGGGCCCGGTCCGGGCCGGAAAGCGCGCGGAGGTGAGCTCGCACAGCGCGAGCAGCCCGTAGGCCTCCGGCTCCGCGGGCAGCAGCGCCACCAGCGTCCGGACCAGGCGCAGCGCCTCGTACGCGAGATCGGCGCGCAGCAGGCGCTCGCCGGTCGCGGCCGTGGAACCCTCCGTGAAGATCACGTACAGGACGCTCAGCACCCCGCCCAGCCGCTCGCGTCGCTCCTCGGCCGGCGGCAGCGCGAACGGCACTCCAGCCGCGGCGAGCGTCTTCTTCGCCCGGGTGATCCGGGCCTGGACGGTCGGCACGGACACCAGGAACGCCTGGGCGATCTCCTCACTCGTCAGACCGCCCACCACGCGGAGCGTGAGCGCGACCCTGGCCTCGGGGGCGAGCACGGGATGACAGGCGGTGAAGATCAGCGCGAGGACGTCGTCGTCGACCCGGTCGGGGTCCCACGGCAGTTCGGCGTCCGGCCCCCGCCCGGGGAAGACGCCGGCGCCCGCTCCCGCGCTGAACTCGCCGTCGGACAACTGACCCGCCAGCAGGGCGTACCGCGCGTCCAGGGCCGACCGGCGGCGGAAGCCGTCGATCGCCCGGCGTCGCGCGGTCGCCAGCAGCCAGCCGACCGGGTTGGCCGGCGCACCGTCGCGCGACCAGGCGACGAGCGCCTCCGCCAGCGCCTCCTGCGCGACGTCTTCGGCGAGCGGGAAGTCCCCGGTGTAGCGGGCCAGCGCACCGACGATCCGCGCCGACTCGATCCGCCAGACCGCCTCGACGGCCCGCCGCGCCGACTCGGCGATCGGCGGGCCGCCCTCGGCTTCGACCATCAGATCTGGCCGGTCCTCTCCCGCCACGCCCGCTCCTTGACGATCCACTCGTTGTCCTGCGGGAACTCGTCGATGCCCGGCACCCGGCGGACCTCGCACTTCGTGCCGGGGAAGGCCGGAAGGCGCCTGGCCCACTCGACCGCCTCTTCCTTCGAGGCGACGTCGATCAGGTAGAAGCCGCCGAAGAGCTCCTTCGTCTCACCGTAGGGTCCGTCGGTGACCACCGGCGTCTCCCCGCTGAAGTCCACCACCACGCCCTGGGACGGGTCGTCCAGGCCCTCGGCCGCCACCAGCACGCCCGCCCGGATCATCTCCTCGTTGAAGCGGCCCATCGTCTCGAGCATCTCCTCGAAGGGCGTCTCCATCATCTTCGCGAGGGACTCGTCGGTGCCGCGCATGATCAGCATGTACTTCGACATTCTCGGTCTCCTTGCCGGGGGTCGCTGCTCGACCCTCTCTACCCCAGGTCGAACGGCGGCAGCCCGGATCGACACGGCGCACCGAGATCGTCGGAACTTTTTTCCGCACCCCTGCGGTCCGTCTCCTGCTGGGGTGCGGCGCTACTGTCCGCGCTGGACCAGCGCCGCACCCAGCAGCACGATCACCGCGCCCACCGGGGTGTTCCAGTGCAGCGCCTCGCCCAGCACCACGACCCCGGCCACCGTGGCCACCAGCGGGGTGAGGTAGGTGACCGTCTGCGCGGTGGTCGGGCCGACCTCGGCCACCAGGCCGTACTGGAGCAGGAAGGCGAAGCCCGTGCCGAGCACGCCCAGGGCGAGCACCGAGAGCGTGGGGGCGAGCTCGAAGCTGCCGGGCAGGTGCGTGCAGAACGCCGAGACGATCGCCAACTGGGTGCTCGCCAGCAGGAGCTGTCCGGTGGTCAGGGAGAGGTTCGACTCGCTGCGGCCCGCCAGTGTGCGGCGGACCCAGATCCAGCCGACGGGGTAGCTCAGCGAGGCGGCCAGGGCCAGCCCCGCGCCCAGCGGGTCCACGCCGTGGAATCCCTGCCAGACGCCCAGCACCGTCAACACGCCCAGGAATCCGACGCCGAGCCCGGCCATGCGCCGCGGACTCGGCCGGTCCTCGGCGAGTGCGACCAGGGAGAGCAGCATCCCCCACAGCGGCGAGGTCGCGTTGCAGATGCCCGCCAGCTGGGAGGGGATGCGCGTCTCCGAGTAGGCGAACAGGGCGAAGGGCAGGGCGTTCAGCAGGAAGGCCGCGACCGCCAGCCGCCACCAGACGCCGGCGCCGCGCGGCAGCGGCTGCCGCTTGGCGAGCAGCACCACCAGCAGCACCGCCGAGCCCGCGACCAGTCGCCCCAGGGTGACCTGGAGCGGTGCGAAGCCCCGGTTGCCCACCTTCATGAACAGGAAGCTGAACCCCCAGATCAGCGAGAGCGCGGCGAACTTCAGCCGCCAGCCGGCCAGCCGACGGACGAGCGAAGGGCGATGGGCGGCGACGACCTGGGTGGGACGCGGAGCGATGGTGGCGGGCATGGACCCACCCTCGCTGAGCATTACGTCTAAGCACAAGCGAGAATACTTTCCAGCTACCGCGTAGTGTTGCTTACATGTTGAACCTGGAGCGTCTGCGCGTCCTCGACGCCGTGGCCCGGCACGGCTCGGTCACCGGAGCGGCCGAGGGCCTGCACATCACCACCTCCGCCATTTCCCAGCAGCTCGCCAAGCTGGAACGGGAGGCCGGCCAGCAGCTGCTGGCCAAGCACGGCCGGGGCATCCAGCTGACCGACGCCGGCCGGCTGCTCGCCGAGCACGCCGCCGGAATCCTGGCCCAGGTGGAACGCGCCCGCGCCGACCTGGAGGCCCAGCGCGGCGAGGTCGTCGGGGAGCTGCGCGTCGGCGCCTTCCCCACCGCCGCCCGCGGCCTGCTCCCCGGCGCGCTCACCACGCTGCGCGGCGCGCACCCGCAGCTGCGCGTGCGCGTGCTGGAGTGCGAGCCTGCGAGCTGCGTGCGCAGCCTGGTCCGCGGCGACCTGGATCTCGGCATCGTCGTCGACTGGTACAACAAACCGTTCGCCCTGCCCTCCGGCCTGCTGAAGGCGCCGCTGGTGACCGACACCGTCGACCTGGCCGTCCCGGCCGACCACCCGCTGGCCGACCGCACCGAGGTGGGGCTGGAGGACTTCGCCGAGGACGACTGGATCTGCTGGCGGGAGGGCGAGTTCTGCTACGACTGGCTGGTCTTCACCATGCGGGCCAAGGGAATCGAACCGCACATCGTCCACCACGCCGAGGAGCACGAGACCCAGCTGGCCCTCGTCGCCGCGGGCCTCGGCGTCGCCGTCCTGCCCCGCCTCGGACGCGGCCCCGCGCCGTCCGGCGTCCGCCTGCTGCCGGTCCGCCGCTCGATCAGCCGCCACCTCTACGCCACCTGGCGCGCCGACGCGGACCGCCGCCCCGCGATCCGCGCGGCCCTGACCGCGCTGACGGCGCTGACCGCGCCGGCGGCACCGCCCGCGTAGCCGACGGCTGTTACGGAGTTGAGAAGAGCTGCCGCAACTGCTGTTCGAGGGACGAACGTCCATAGCGGCGACGGGCGGGCCAGGGGGGCACGCCGTGGCCTCTGGAGACTCACGTGAACCGCAAGAGCGTCGTTCTGGCTGTCCTGCTTTCCGCCGCCGTGGGCGGACTGACCACGGCCTGTTCCGGGTCGACGCCCACCGCCGCGCCGTCCACCGGCAGGGTCACGGTCACCGCCTCGGCCGCGACGCCCACGACGGCGTCCCAGCCCACCACTCCTGCCACGACCGCGTCGGCGATCTCCCAGTCTGCCCCGTCGGCCACGGCCACCGCCGCCGCGCCGGTCCTCGGCACCGTCTGGGCGCCCGGCGTCCAGGGCTACGGCCTCGCCCGCCCCTCCGGACTGGACAACCACGGCGACCCCACCGGCATCGTGGACCACCTGCGCTGGTCCTCCTGGGGCGGGGCGACCGCCCGCGGCACCGGCACCGCCGAGTACGTCGCCCCCAACCAGTCCGTCGCCCAGGGCACGGAGACCCAGGCCACCGTCGTCGCCTTCGACCTCGGCACCTGCCACGGCAAGCCGGCCTACCGCGCGCTCGAGTGGTACTTCCCCGCCAAGGGCCAGCACTTCGACCCCACCCGCTACTTCGACCCGTGCACCGGCCAGGACCACGGCATGTAGCGACGCCGTCGGGCGCGGGCACACCTGCACGCGCCCAGCCGCACGTACCGCCTCAGCACCGGGACTGGATCTCCACGCGGTGGCGGATGTACTCGTCCGGATGGGCCCGGCCGATCGCCAGCGCCTCCGCCACCAGGTCCTGCAGTTCGGCTGGGAAGGCGGACGGCCCGAGGCGCAGACCGGGAAGGATGCACCTGCGGACGTCCACGTCCTCGTTGCCGACGAACGTCCGGAGGCAGGCCTCGTTCCAGTCCCGCGCCACAGCGCCAAGGGCCTCGGACTCCGCCGCTGTCGGAGACTCGGGGCGCTGGAGCGGGAGACCCGCCCAGTACCACGCGCGCGCGGCACCGGCGCGCTCCGGATCGCTTCCCGTCCGCAGGTAGTCCAGCAGCGCCGAGCAGACGGCCAGCCGTCCGAAGGAGTTCAGCGCCGCCTCGACGAACCAACGGTCGAAGCTCGGGTCCGGATCGTGGACGGCCGCTCTGAGCAGGGCGTCGAAGGAGCCCTCGGGGAAGGTCTCCCCCCGGCGAAAGGCCTCACGCAGCGCCCCGCGCACCGCGTGACCCCATTGCGCTTCTGTGCACGGGTCCGCCCTCGGGACGACGGACAGACCGGTGACCCTGGCCACCTCGTCCAGGCACTCCCGGAAGACCCCGCTTCCGTCCCGACTCTGCTCGGGCAACGCCATGAACACCTGCGCCGCCCCCTCGCGGTCCCCCTCGACCGTCCCGCTCTCGTCCACAGCCACATGCCCCCGCTTCTGTCGCGAACGTGTCCGGCAGCGTAGTCGGCGGCGGTTCACTCCGGAATGCGTCCACCGCACGATGCGGTTGGATGCAGGTATGGCATCACGTGCACGCGTTCGCGCCCCCCAGCTCGTCGGCAAGGGCGGATGGCTCAACACGGGCGGCAAGGAACTCACCCTTGCCGACCTGCGAGGAAAGATCGTCGTCCTCGATTTCTGGGTGTTCTGCCACTGAACTCCAGCCAATGAACGCCCAAGAAAATGGACCGCCTGAGTCGCGCTGAACTGCGATGATGCCGCCCATGCAGGATGTCGATCTTCTTGCCTCTCTTCTGGGCTCGTTGGCCAAAGCGCCACGCGTCTACTCGCTCTGCCGACAGGACTCGGACGCAGACCTGGCCTCCCACGTCCTCGAAGTAGCCAAGGCCGCAGAGAAGCAGTGGGCTCACGACGCGATGCAGGGGGCCATGGGTCCCAGCTCCGTCGACCAAGTCGCCGCGGCGCTGAGTCCGGTCACTTCGGAAGTTGCGCTCGAACTGACGGTCAATCTGTCAGCGTCGGACCTGATCCACCCCAACCACGACCACCGCGATCGTGCTCACGCGGCACGGGCGGCCCAACGAGTCGTCGCCTTGCTGGGTCCGCAAGCCCAATGGGTCTCCAACACCGAGGCCCCTGGCAGAACGGCCGCGCCTGGGACCCGGTCACGATGTTCACCTTCGACGGCGTCATCGCCGGCCGGGGAGCAGGCTTCGTGATTGTGCTCCTTCAGTTTGGCGAAGACCGACGAGCCAGCAAGGGGACCCCGCCACGGCCCCACGCCGAGAGACGAGGACAGGCATGTTCAGCAAGGTTCAGGGACTGAGGCCCGACGTAGCCGTGCAATGGGCTGCCCTCGTCGAGGAATGCCGACCTCTGCTGGCAAAGGACGGGATGGACTCCGTGCAGACGCACTTGGCGGAACAAGGCGTGAGCATCATCGCCGCGATCGCCATCACCAGGGCCTTGCTCGGTTGGGACGAGACCCCGCTCCGAGTCGCGCACGAGATCGTAATCATGAGTGGCGCGCGAAACAGCTGAGCAGCGAGAGCGCCCACGACCACGAATCCCCGGGGCCACCGAGCCCGGAAGCGGGATCACGGCACTACTGGCTCAGCCCCTGCCAGGTCGCGCCAGCGGGCTTCCTCAGCCTCGTGCGAGCCCCTGAGCGTTTCAGCCACCACGACATTCCCTTCGACCGGCTCGCTCGCGCGCGCAAGAAGGGTCAGCGGCCAGGTCGGTGTCCCGCTCTTTCCGCTGAAGCAATGCCAGCTCCAGGGATGCTCAAAGCGCCACGCCTCGCCCTCCGCGTCGACGACCTCGTCTCCGATTTCAAGAAACGCATAGGGCCGGAACAGCAGCTCCAACTCCATCGGCTCGTGGCCGCCCGGGTACATGAGGCACCCCTGGTCTTCGAGGTCGGGGTCGAAGGTCTGTCCGTGGCGCATGACGTACAGAGACCAGGTCGGTCTCGGCAGCCATCCCGAATCCTGAGCCGGGTCGAACCGCTCGACGGACAGCACATGGACTGTCGTCGCAGGGATGCCGACCCGACAGACATCCCCGGCAGCAAGGTCGAGCGCGTCGGGGTCCAGGCAGAAGAGGTCCATGTCCCGCTCGTAGTGGTCCGACCTACGTGGGAAGGCTCGATCACCGTTCCAGCGGTACCGCGAGTCGCGATCAACGTCCCCCAAGGCCAGCGGACGAAGACGTAGTACGGCGAATCGCTGGAGATACGAGCGTCGACCGGCTCGCACCGCACTCTCAGCACGTCCCCTGCACGAACGTCCATCGGCGCGGGCTGATCGTCGGCTGAAGGATCCACTCTGTTGTCCGGCACTTCTTGTCCCGCCCCCACAGCTAGTAGGGCTTGGTCAGGTTCGTATGGGTGTGGGGATGTCGCGGTGGCAGGTAGGGCAGGCGCCGGCCCAGGTGGCGAGGAGTAACTGCAACTCCCGGACGATTTGGTAGAGGCTCAGGCCGGCGCCGCGTCTTTTGGGGCGGTGGTCAGCCTGCGCAGCGTGCAGAACGCGTGGGCGAGGGAGACCAGGGTGACGTGGTGGTGCCAGCCGTTGAACGTGCGGCCCTCGAAGTGGGCCAGGCCGAGGGCCTGTTTCATCTCGCGGTAGTCGTGCTCGATCCGCCAGCGCAGTTTGGCCAGCCGGACCAGGGTGGTCAGTGGGGTGTCGGCAGGCAGGTCGGAGAGCCAGAACTGGACCGGTTCTGCTTCCTTCGCGGGCCATTCGGCCAGCACCCAGCACTCGGCGAGTTCCACGCCCTGGGTGGCGTCGCGGATCTCGCGTCCGGCGGGGCGGATCCGCAGGGCCACGAAACGCGAGTACATGCGCTTGTAGCCGCTGCGGCCCGTGCCCGGACGTGAACCCTCGCGCCACTGCACCGGACGTGCCGCACTTCGCCCTGCCTCGATGACCAGGGCTTTGACCGAGCGGGCCGCCTCGGGGTACTTCGGCACCGGTGGCCGCCCGGTGCCGCTGTACGGCGGCGTGACCGGGCGGGCCGAAGCCGGATGGGCAGTGGGTGTGGTCGAGATCCCGACTACGTAGTGCAGACCGCGCTGGTTCAGCCCCAGCCGGAACGCGGCAGCGTCGCCATAGCCCGCGTCCGCCAGGACCAGCGGCACGTCCACGCCCCACGAGCGGGTCTCGTCGATCATGTCGAGCGCGAGTTGCCACTTCTCGACGTGGCCCAGGTCGGCCGGGATGCCGCAGCGATCCCGGCGGGCGACCTTGACGGGGTCGGCCTGATCCGAGCCCGGGTCCCAGGACTTGGGCAGGAACAGGCGCCAGTTGACCGGCGCGGAGGCGTGGTCGCGGGCCAGGTGCACCGACACGCCGACCTGGCAGTTGGTGACCTTGCCCGCGGTGCCGGTGTACTGCCGCGACACGCCCGCGGAAGCGTCGCCGTCCTTGAGGAACCCGGTGTCGTCCACGACCAGCACGCTCGGGTCGATCGCCTCGTGCATCCGCCACGCCAGCCTCGCCCGCACATGCGCCCAGTCCCACGGGCTGGAGGTCACGAAATGGGCCAGGGCCTGGCGGTTTCCGTCCTCTCCCAGCCGGGCGGCCATCGGCTCCACTGACTTGCGCCGCCCGTCCAACAGCAGCCCACGCACATACGCCTGCCCCCAGCGGTGCTGATCGGTGCGCGCGAACGCCTCGAACATCTCCGCCGTGAACGCCACCAGGTCCTCCCGGACCTGATCCAACTCCCCAGGTGTCACACACCATCAACGCGCGCAACCCCACCAGGACACGCCACCAGCGCGTACACCTGACCAAGCCCTACTAGTCGTTCCGGTACCAGTCGCCTTGTGCCTTCAGGGCCCGCGTCAGGTAGTCCCGGAGGCTGTAGGTCACGAGATAGCGGCTGTCCGTCTCGTGGTCCCAGACGAAGACCTCGTCACGTTCAGGCTGCCGAACGAAGGCGAAGTGGTCTCCGCCCCCGTTGTCCCCGAAGAACATGACCGGCTCGAACGGCATGTACAAGCTCCGGAAGTCCGGTGTGGACCGGAAGACGAGGTTGTCCCGCACGATGCGCTCGGCGCTCCAGACGACGTCCAGTGCGGTGGGGCCGCGGACCCCGTCGCACTCGGCGAGCAGGCTCGCAAGGTCCGGCGAGATCGGCTGTCCCAGCGCCTCAGCCACATCAGCCAGCGCCTTCTCGGATGCCGGCTCACCACACACGGCGTCCCCGAACACCTCAAGGACCAGTTCACGCCACACCGGGCACCTCCATGGCGTGACAACCTACTGGAATGCCCTGACAGCCTGATGCGGTTGGATGCAGGTATGGCATCACGTGCACGCGTTCGCGCCCCCCAGCTCGTCGGCAAGGGCGGATGGCTCAACACGGGCGGCAAGGAACTCACCCTTGCCGACCTGCGAGGAAAGATCGTCGTCCTCGATTTCTGGACCTTCTGCTGCATCAACTGTCTCCATGTGCTCGACGAGCTCCGCGAGCTGGAGGAGGCGCATCGGGACACGTTGGTGATCATCGGGGTGCACTCGCCCAAGTTCGTGCACGAGGCCGAGCACCAGGCCGTGGTCGACGCCGTCGCGCGGTACGGGGTGGAGCACCCCGTGCTGGACGACCCGGAGCTTGCGACGTGGAAGCAGTACGCCGTGCGGGCGTGGCCGACGCTGGTGGTGATCGATCCCGAGGGGTACGTCGTCGCGCAGCACGCCGGGGAGGGGCACGCGCATGCGATCGCCTCGCTGGTCGCGGAGCTGGAGGCGGAGCACGGGGAGAAGGGGACGCTGCGGCGCGGGGACGGTCCTTATGTCGCGCCGGAGACGGTGCCGGGGGCGTTGAAGTTCCCCGGGAAGGCCGTCGCGCTGCCCGGGGGCGGATATCTGGTCGCGGACTCCGGGCACCACTCGCTGGTGGAGCTCGCCGAGGACGGCGAGACCGTCGTGCGACGGATCGGGAGCGGGGACCGGGGCTTCGTCGACGGGAAGGCGGAGGAGGCCCGGTTCAGCGAGCCGCAGGGGCTGGCGCTGCTGGGCACGGACGAGGTCGTCGTCGCGGACACGGTCAACCACGCGCTGCGCGCGGTGACGCTGGCGACGGGTGAGGTCAGGACGCTGGCCGGGACGGGTCGGCAGTGGTGGCAGAACTCCGCGACCAGCGGACCGGCCCGTGAGGTGGATCTCTCCTCGCCGTGGGACGTCGCCGTGTTCGACGGCGCGGTGTGGATCGCGATGGCGGGCACGCACCAGCTGTGGACCTACGACCCGGCCGCCCTGACCGTCCAGGTCGCGGCGGGGACGACCAACGAGGGACTGGTCGACGGGCCGCCGTTGGAGGCGTGGTTCGCGCAGCCGTCCGGGCTGGCCGCGTCGGCGGACGGGACGCGGCTGTGGGTGGCCGACTCGGAGACCTCCGCGGTTCGCTGGGTCGAGGCGGGCACCCACGTGGTGCGGACCGCCGTGGGCACCGGGCTCTTCGACTTCGGCCACCGTGACGGCGTCGCCGAGCAGGCGCTGCTGCAGCACCCGCTCGGGGTGACCGTGCTGCCGGACGGGTCCGTGGCCGTCTCGGACACCTACAACCACGCGCTGCGCCGCTACGACCCCGCCTCCGGCGAGGTCAGCACGCTGGCGACGGATCTGCGGGAGCCGTCGGGCGCGGTCGTGGTCGGCGAGGACGTGGTCGTGATCGAGTCCGCGCGGCACCGGCTGACCCGGATGCGGCTGCCGGAGGCGGCGGTGCGGGTCGAGGCGGCCGCGCACCGGACGCAGCGTCCGGCGACCGAGGTGGCGCCGGGCACGCTGACGCTGGACGTCGTCTTCGCGCCGCCCGCCGGGCAGAAGCTGGACGAGACCTACGGTCCGGCGACCCGGCTGCTGGTCAGCTCCACCCCGCCGGAGCTGATCCTGTCCGGTTCAGGCAACGACACCGCTCTGCGTCGCGAGCTGGCCCTCAACCCGGAGGTCTCCGAGGGCGTGCTGCACGTCTCGGCGATGGCCGCCTCCTGCGACGCGGACCCGGCGATCGAGTTCCCCACCTGTCACGTGCACCAGCAGGACTGGGGCGTGCCGGTGCGCGTCACGGACGCGGGGACGGCGCGGCTGGCGCTGGTGCTCGCGGGGATGGACGAGCAGTAGGCCTTTGCGGGGCCGCCGCCTGACGGCGGCCCCGGCAGCGGCCCAGGCGGCGGCTCAGCTCTCCAGGAACGCCTTGAGCGCGCTCGCCAGCAGGAACGGGTCGTCCGCGCCGCACAGTTCGCGGGCCGAGTGCATGGACAGCGCCGCGATGCCGCAGTCGACCGTCGCGATGCCCAGCCGGGCCGCGGTGATCGGGCCGATGGTCGTGCCGCAGGGGACGGAGTTGTTGGACACGAAGGTCTGCCACGGCACCCCGGCCCGCTCGCAGGCGCTCGCGAAGACGGCGCGGCCCACGGCGTTGGTCGCGTAGCGGTTGTTGACGTTGACCTTGAGGATCGGGCCGCCGTTCGGCATCGGGTGGTGGCCAGGCTCGTGGCGCTCGCTGTAGTTCGGGTGGACGGCGTGGCCCATGTCCGAGGAGAGACAGACGGTGCCGGCCAGCGCGCGGGCGCGGTCCTCCAGGCTGCCGCCGCGGGCGAAGACGGAGCGGTCGAGGACGTTGCCGAGCAGCGGGCCCTGGGCGCCGGTGTCGGACTCGCTGCCGTTCTCCTCGTGGTCGAAGGCGGCTAGCACCGGGATGCTCGTCAGTCCGCCCTGGAGGGCGGCCGCCGCGAGGGCGGCGGTGCCCGCGTGGACGGAGAGCAGGTTGTCCAGTCGCGGCGCGGCCAGCAGCTCCCGGTCGCGGCCCAGGTAGGAGGGCGGCTGGACGTCGTGGACCATCAGGTCCCAGCCGGCCACGTCCTCCGGCGCGAGCCCGGCCGACGCGGCGACGTAGGCGATGAGCGAGCCCTCGTCGACCTTGCCCAGACCCCAGATCGGCGTGACGTGGCGCTGCCGGTCCAGGGTCAGCGCGTCGTTGACGCTGCGGTCGAGGTGGATCGCCAGCTGCGGCACCCGCAGCAGCGGCTCGTCGAGCTGGACCAGGACGGTGCTGCCGTCGCGCAGCGCGAGGCGTCCGGAGAGGCCGAGGTCGCGGTCGAGCCAGGTGTTGAGCGGGACGCCGCCGTAGATCTCGACGGCGACCTGGCGCCAGCCGGCCGAGCCGGTGTCCGGGATCGGCTTGACCCTGAGGTTCGGCGAGTCGGTGTGGGCCCCGATGATCCGGAAGGGGGTGTCCGGGGTCGCGTCCTCGGGGACGTACCAGGCCACCAGCGCGCCGCCGCGGATCAGGTAGCGGCCGCCGGGGGTGCCCTCCCAGGCCGCCGTCTCCTCGACCTGCCGGAAGCCGGCCTTCTCGAGCCGCGCCGCCGCGCTCGCCACCGCGTGGAACGGCGAGGGGCTGGACTGCAGATAGGTGATGAGGTCATCGGTATGACTGCGGTCGAACGCGTGGCTGGTGGAGGCGGCGGCTGTGGCGGGGGTCAAAGCTGCTCCAGAGGTGCTGAGGGTTTCGGTGCTCTTCAATCTCTGCCCGAGCATAGGCCCGTGCCCCCACCGGGCGGGGGACGAGCGGACGAGGGGAGCGGCGGACGGGGCCGGACGGTTGCGGGGCGAGGACGGGGCCGGGCGGTGAGGCGCCCGGCGTGCGGGCAGGGGACGGCGAAGGCCCGGACCCCTGAGGGTCCGGGCCTTGGTGCTCCGTTCTCGGTCAGCGCGTCCGTCGGTCAGCGCCGACCGGGTGACCTTCCGGTCAGAACGCCGCCTCGGGGAGGTCCATGATCGCGTTGTCGATGCCCTCGGCGAGCAGACGCTGCGTGTGGACGCCCGGCAGGACGTTCCGGGTGAAGAAGCGGGCCGCCGCGATCTTGCCCTGGTAGAACGGCACGTCCTTCTCGGACGCACCGGCGGCCAGCTTGGCCTGGGCCACCGCCGCGGCGCGCATCAGCAGCCAGCCGATGACCACGTCGCCGGAGGCGAGCAGCAGTCGGGTGGTGTTCTGGCCGACCTTGTACATGTTGCGCAGGTCCTGCTCGACCGAGCCGAGCTGGGCCAGCATCGCGCCGACGATGGCCTCCAGGTCGCCCGCGGCGGCGGCCAGCAGGTCGCGCTCGGCGGCCAGCTCCTCGCCGCCCACGCCGCCCGCGATCGACTTGAGGATCTGCTCCGACAGGGCGGTCAGCGCCTGGCCCTGGTCCTTGACGATCTTCCGGAAGAAGAAGTCCTGGCCCTGGATGGCGGTGGTGCCCTCGTACAGGGTGTCGATCTTGGCGTCCCGGATGTACTGCTCGATCGGGTACTCCTGCAGGAAGCCGGAGCCGCCGAAGGTCTGCAGCGACTGGGCGAGCTGCTCGTAGGACTTCTCCGAGCCGTAGCCCTTGACGATCGGCAGCAGCAGGTCGTTCAGGCGCTCGGGCGCGGAGGCGTCCTCGCCGCGGGCCTTGGCCAGCTGGATCTCGTCCTGCACGGAGGCCGTGTAGAGGACCAGGGCGCGCATGCCCTCGGCGTAGGCCTTCTGCGTGAGCAGCGAGCGGCGCACGTCCGGGTGGTGCGTGATGGTGACGCGAGGCGCGGTCTTGTCGAGGAACTCGGCCAGGTCCGGGCCCTGCACGCGCTCCTTGGCGTACTCCAGCGCGTTCAGGTAGCCGGTGGAGAGGGTGGCGATCGCCTTCGTGCCGACCATCATGCGGGCGAACTCGATGATGCGGAACATCTGCCGGATGCCGTCGTGCTTCTCGCCGACCAGCCAGCCCTTGGCCGGGTGCTTGGCGCCGAAGGTCATCTCGCAGGTGTTCGAAGCCTTGAGGCCCATCTTGTGCTCGACGTTGGTGGCGTAGGCGCCGTTGCGCTCGCCCAGCTCGCCGGTCTCCCAGTCGAAGTCGTACTTCGGCACGATGAAAAGGGAGAGGCCCTTGGTGCCGGGGCCGTGGCCCTCGGGGCGGGCCAGCACCAGGTGGATGATGTTCTCGGACATGTCGTGCTCGCCCGAGGTGATGAAGCGCTTGACGCCCTCGATGTGCCAGGAGCCGTCCTCCTGCAGCACGGCCTTGGTGCGGCCGGCGCCGACGTCGGAGCCCGCGTCGGGCTCGGTCAGCACCATGGTGGCGCCCCAGCCCTTGTCGACCATCAGCTGGGCGACCTTGTGCTGCTCCTCGGTGCCCTCCTCCTCGACGACGCCGGCGAAGGCCGGGCCGGAGGAGTACATCCAGATGGCCGGGTTGGCGCCGAGCACCATCTCGGCGTACGCCCAGACCAGCGAGTTCGGGGTGGGCGTGCCGCCGATCGCCTCCGGGATGCCCAGACGCCACCACTCGGCGTCCATGAAGGCCTCGTAGCTCTTCTTGAACGTCGCGGGTATCGGCGCGGTGTTGGTCTCCGGGTCGAAGACCGGCGGGTTGCGGTCGGCGTCGGCGAAGGAGGCCGCCAGCTCGTTCTCCGCGAGGCGGGAGATCTCGCTCAGGATGGACTTCGCCGTCTCGACGTCCATGTCGGCGAACGGCCCGGTGCCGTAGACCTCGTCGCGACCGAGTACCTCGAAGAGGTTGAACTCAAGGTCGCGGAGGTTGGACTTGTAGTGACCCATAGTCGTGAACCCTCAACTCGATCGACAAGATCTACAGCGATCTACCAGCAAGTAGCCACCATGATGCTACCCAAGGGTAACTTAGATCAACCCCTCCGGGATCTGTCCTGCGTCACATCTGTCGCTAGCCTTGACCCGTGTACGGCTATGAGCAGCCCCAGCAGGGGCCGAACCAGGGTTACCAGCAGCCCTACCCGGAGCCCACTCCGCCCTCGCTGGCGGACGCGGTCCGGGCCTTCACCTCGGGCGCGATGACGGTCGAGGACTTCCAGTCGGTCTTCATCACCTCCAAGGTCTACTGCCCGCGCGGCGAACGCCCCGGCTTCCTGGCCCTGCACAACACGCCGCAGCCGGTGATCCCGATGTTCAGCTCCCTCAAGGAGCTGCGCCGCTACGCGGGCAAGGACTCGAAGTACTTCACGGTCAGCGGGGCAGAGGTGCTCGACCTGCTGCCCACCGGCTACGGCTTCGCGATGGACATGGAGGGCGAGCACCGGATGGTCTTCGACGCGAAGTCTGTCGAACAGATGGTCGATTTCACCATGCGGAGGATGTACGGCTGACGGTCCACGGAGAGCCGGACCCGGAGGGGCGGGGCAAGGGGCGGGGAATTAGTTGACGCTTCAACTTGCTTCACGGTTCAACGTTCAACTACTTTGGACGTGACGCAAGAGCCGAGGAGGCAGCCATGCCCGCTGTGACCGTTGAGAACCCGCTGGTTCTGCCGCGGGTGGAGACGCCCGACCCGGCGGCGACGACCGCACGCCCGGTCCTGGGCGTCGTCACCGCGCCCGAGGGCTTCGAGGGCGAGGGATTCCCGGTCCGCCGGGCCTTCGCCAAGATCAATACGAAGTTCCTCGACCCGTTCATCATGATGGACCAGATGGGTGAGGTGGAGTACGCGGCCGGCGAGCCCAAGGGAACCCCCTGGCACCCGCACCGCGGCTTCGAGACCGTCACCTACCTGATCGACGGCGAGTTCGTGCACCAGGACTCCACCGGCGGCGGCGGATTTCTCGGCGGCGGCGACACCCAGTGGATGACGGCGGGTTCCGGGATCCTGCACATCGAGACCCCGCCCGAGTCGCTGGTCCTCACCGGCGGCCTCTTCCACGGAATCCAGCTGTGGGTGAACCTGCCGGCCTCGGACAAGATGATCGAGCCGAAGTACCAGGACATCCACGGCGGCGAGGTGAAGCTGCTGACCACCCCGGACGGCGGCGCGGTGCTGCGCCTCATCGCCGGCGACCTCGGCGGCCACGACGGGCCCGGCTCGACCTTCACCCCGATCACCATGATCCACGCCACCGTCAGCCCCGGAGCCAGGATCACCCTGCCGTGGCGCCCGGACTTCAACGCGCTCGTCTACGTCCTGAACGGCGAGGGCACGGTGGGCGAGGAGAACCGTCCGATCCACATGGGCCAGGCGGCGGTCTTCGGCGACGGCGACAGCATCGCCCTGCAGGCGTCGGCGATGCAGGAGTCGCGCTCGCCCAATCTCGACGTCATCATTCTCGGCGGCCTGCCCATCCGCGAACCGGTCGCACACTACGGACCTTTCGTGATGAACAGTCATCAGGAACTGCAGCAGGCAATCGAGGATTTCAACGCCGGACGATTCGGGCAGATCCCCCCGTCCGCGTCCTGATCGACGCACCGTCAGTCCCGCCGGAGCCCCGTCCACGAATTAAATGGACGGGGCTCCGGCGCGTCTGTCATACCTATGGTCTAACGTTCAGACTATTCACAGCCGATGCGCTGTGCGGGTCGACTGCAGCGCCCTGCCCGCGTCGGTATTTACGGCGTGTTCACACACGCTTGTTCTGGGGGTCTTTCTTTCGTGAAGCTTCGTACTTCCGCTGCCACCGCTCTGGCCGCCACCGCCGCCGTCCTCGCGATGGGCGCCGCGCCGGCCATGGCCGCGACCACGCACACGGCCGCCACGCTCAAGCCGACCACGCTGTCGCTGAGCGCCAACGTCACCTGGGCCAAGTACGGCCAGTGGGCCACCCTGACGGCGCACCTGGGCCCGACGGCCGCCAACCGCACGGTCGAGATCGACGGCGCCGGCTGGGGCGCCGGCTCCTGGGTCCTCAAGAAGGCCAACGTCGACCGCAACGGCAACCTGGTCGCCTACGCCAAGATGAGCCGCAACACCACCTTCACCGCGAAGTTCGCCGGCGACTCCAAGGACGCCGCCGCGTCGGCCAAGCGCGTGGTCTACTCCTCCGCCGGGGTCACCAGCCGCATGTTCGGCTACTACGGCACCAGCGGCGCGTACCACCTGTACCACTACAACACCCTGGCCGGTAACAAGGGCAAGCCGGTCTTCGGCGGCCAGGTCCTGCAGAACAAGGGCGGCGAGTCCGTCAACCTCACCTGGCAGGTCTACTACCACGGCGCTTGGCGCACCGCGAACTCCGGCGGCTTCCAGCTGGACAAGCAGTACAGCGCGTTCAGCGTCTGGTTCCAGGACGTCCCGCAGTTCAAGGGCCTGAACGAGCGCGTCTCTTTCAGCTACGCCGGTGACGGCGTGAACACCGGCGCCAACTCCGGCTGGAGCTACTTCCGCGTCAGCTGACGCGGCGAAGCGCTAGCGCACGCGGGCGTAGAGGGCCGTGGCGTCGTCACGGCTCTTGCCCCGCGGCCAGCGGGCGCACGCCGGGTCCGTGGCCTCGGCCTCGCGGACCCGGCGGACCAGCTCGGCCGGGCCGCGCTGGTCCATCAGACGCATCGCGTCGGGCCAGCCGCCCAGATCGAACCGGTCGACGAACCGCGCCGCCCCGTCGGTGAGCGCCGCGAACGCGCGGAGCTCGGCGAGCGGGGCGCTGCCCGTCTCGGCGAACTCCGCCGCGCGGGGCAGCGCGGAGGCGACCCACGGGCCGTGCCCGGTGTTCCGCGCGGCCCGCACCGCCAGCGCGTAGCGCATGTGCAGGGAGGCCCGTTCAGGACTGCCGTGGGCGGCCGCGTAGACCTGGCGGCGCAGGCCCTCCCCCGCGGGAAAGGGCTGGTTGTCGCCGATCACGGCGTAGTTGCCGTCGCGGTCGAGCACCAGCTGCGAGTCCCCGAGTACGAGGTACTGCAGCGAGGGGCCGTGACCTCGGGCCGCGACGACCATCGCGGCGGGCGTGTTCGGATGCGCGAGATCGCACCGGGCACCGTGCAGGGACGCCGTCTCGGCGATGGCGTCGCTCAGACACTGGGCCATCGTCCGGTCCGGCCGGTCCGTCAGCCGGGCCAGCAGGTGCACGCCGAGACGGCGGACGAACCAGGCCGTCCCGTGCTCACAGCCGTTCTCCATCGCCGTCGGCGAGCTGCAGCCGTCCAGCATGACGAAGGCGTCGCCGGACGACGCCACGAAATCCTCGTTCGGACGGTCGACCCGCTGCGGTTCCCCCGCCATCTCCACACGCATGCTTGCCAGTGTGCGGCGCTCCGGCGTTGATCGGCAGGACTTTGACGCGCCATCACCCGCTATTCGGCTGGTTCGCACACATGTCCCGAAAACTACGGAACCCACCCACCGACTCGGCCGCCAGCATGGCGTGCCCGATGGCGCGGGTGACCACGTCCGCCGCGGCCGCGAAGATCTCGTTGAGCGCCCCCGCCTCGGCATGGACCGCAAAGGCCGGATCACCTTCCGGCGCCGGCAGCGGGCGGGCCCCGGAGGCCAGGGCGAAGACGGTGTCGCCGTCGGAGAGCAGGTGCACCGGGCGCAGGGCGCGGGCCAGACCGTCGTGGGCGGTGCCCGCGAGCTTGTGGGCCTGGGCCTTGGTGAGGGCGACGTCGGTGGCGACGACGGCGAGGGTGGTGTTCAGCGCGCCGGGGCGCTCCGCGGGCGGTCCGTCCTGCGGCGACAGGGCGAGCGCGGGGAACTCACCCGGCTCGCCGAAGCGGGCGGCGTAGAGCTCCCCCGACACCGGGTCCACCGCCGAGCCGACGGCGTTGACCGCGACCAGCGCGCCGACGGTGATCCCGGACGGCAGCCGCAGGGACGCCGTCCCGATCCCGCCCTTGAGCCCGCCGGCGACGGCGCCGGTCCCCGCGCCGACGTTGCCCTGGACGACCGCGGACGCGGCGGCCTGGGCGGCTTGACGGCCAAGGGCCGCGTCGGGGCGTGCCCGCCAGTCGCCGCCCCGGCCCAGGTCGAAGAGCGCGGCGGCGGGGACGACCGGCACGACCTGCGTCGGCTCCGTCCCGACCCTGAACCCCCGGCCCTGCTCCTCCAACCACCCGACCACCCCGCCCGCGGCGTCCAGCCCGAAGGCGCTGCCGCCCGAGAGGACGACCGCGTCCACCCGCGGCACGAGGTTGCGCGGATCCAGCGCGTCCGTCTCCCGCGTCCCCGGCCCGCCCCCGCGCACCTCCACGCCCGCGACGGCGCCCCCCTCCGGCGCGAGCACGACGCTGACCCCGGTCAGCCACCCCTCCCCCACCCGCTGGGCGTGCCCGACCCTGAACCCGGGCACGTCGGTGAGCGCGTTGGCGAGTGCACCTGTCGTAGCCGTCACCCCGTCAGTCTCGCACCGCCACGGCTTCGCCTCACGACGGGCGCGGCACATCTGCAGGCGAGGAACCACCCCGTGCGGATGGCCCTGCGCGTCGAGGACCATCCGCTCATCGGTGGCTTGTCGCGCAGTTCCTCGCGCCCCTGGGGGAGTGCAACTGGCTCTCTGTCGGGACCCGTCATGCCCGCGCGCCGGAGGCGCGCAGTTCCTCGCGCCCCTGGATGTTGCAACTCGCCCTTTGCTGACAGGCACCGCGCCCGCGCGCCGGAGGCGCGCAGTTCCTCGCGCCCCTGGAGAGTGCAACCGACCCATCGTCGACAGGTACCGCGCCCCCGGAGGGTGCAACGCACTCATCGCCGGGGGAGGGCGCGCTAGCGTGCGGGGTATGGAGCTCACGCAGATACGACTGCTGGTCACCGACTTTCCCGCCGTCTACCGGTTCTATCGCGACGTCGTCGGACTCACCCCCCAGTTCGATGCCGAGCAGGGTCCCTACGCCAAGCTCAGCCCGCCCGGCGGCAGCGCCGCCGTCGCCCTGCAGCAGCGCGACCACGTCGCCGCGCTGCTGACCGACGCCGCCATCCCGCCCGGCGAGGGCCTGCGCGCGCTGATCGCGTTGCGCGTGGACGACCTGGAGAAGGCCTGCGCGGAGCTGACCGAGCGCGGTGCCGTGGTCGAGCCCGGACCGGCGCCGATGGGCGACCGCCTGCTCGTGGCCTACCTGCGCGACCCCGAGGGCAACGTCGTCGAGCTCCAGCAGTGGCTGGCACTGGGCTGATCCCGGCGCTGGACGGGCACGCGCGGGCCGCCTGAGTACGATGAAAACCATGGTCCCCGGAGCCGCCGCCCCCGCTTCCGCCGTCGACGCGCAGTCCGCGCCCGCGGCGCTCGACGTGCCCGCCGCCGCGGCGCTCGACGCCGCCGACGCGGAGCGGGTGGCGAGCACGCTGCAGGCCCTGGCGACCCCGTCGCGGCTGCGGATCCTCTCCCGGCTGCGGCAGGGGCCCTGCACGCCCAAGGAGCTGGCGGCGGACGTCCGGATGGAGCAGTCGTCCTGCTCGCACCAGCTGCGGCTGCTGCGCAACCTGGGCCTGGTCGCGCGCGAGCGGCAGGGCAGGTCCGTCGTGTACGCGCTCTACGACGACCACGTCTCAGCCCTGCTCGACCAGGCCGTCTACCACGTCGCCCACCTCCGCGTGGGCGACTGAGCCGCTGCGCGCTACCGCACCGCCGGGGGCCTCGGCTGCTGGCGGCCGACGGGCTCGCCGCGGCGGACGGATCCGGGCGCGCGGCGGCTGGGGCCGCCGGCCAGCTTGGACGAGGCCAGCTGCCAGGGCACGCTGATCACCATCACGCCCGGCATGAAGAGCAGCCGGCTCTTGAGCCACAGCGCCGACTGGTTGTGCAGCGGCTGCTCCCACCAGTGACCGACCACGTACTCGGGGATGAAGACCGCCACCGCGTCGCGCGGCGCGTCCTTGCGCAGTGCGCGGACGTACGCGACGACCGGCCGGGTGATCTCCCTGAAGGGCGAGTCGAGGACCTTGAGCGGCACGTCGATCTCGTACTCGCTCCACGTCCGTTCGAGCTGGGTGGCCTCGCCCCGGTCGACGGAGACGGTGACGGCCTCCAGCGTGTCCGGACGCAGCGCCTCGGCGTAGCCGAGGGCCCGCAGGGTCGCCTTGTGCAGCTTGGAGACCAGCACCACGCCGTGGACCCTGGCCGGCCTGGCCCGCTCGCCGCTCGGGTCCTCGACCTCCAGCTCGTCGGAGACGGCGTCGTAGTGGCGCCGGATGGCCTTCATGTTGACGAAGAGGAAGATCGCGGCGACCACCGCCAGCCAGGCTCCCTGGGTGAACTTGGTCGCCAGCACGATCACCAGGACCAGGCCGGTGGTGACCGCACCGAAGGAGTTGATGACCCGTGAGCGCTTGGCCGCGCCGCGCACCCTCGGATCCTCCTCGACCCGCAGCAGGGCGTTCCAGTGCCGGACCATGCCGATCTGCGAGAGCGTGAACGAGGTGAAGACGCCCAGGATGTAGAGGTGGATCAGGCTGGTGACGTCCGCCTTGTAGGCGACCATCAGCGCCACGTTGACCAGTGCCAGCGCGAGGATGCCGTTGGAGTAGGCGAGCCGGTCGCCGCGGGTGTGCAGTTGGCGCGGCAGGTAGCGGTGCTGGGCGAGGATCGACGCGAGCAGCGGGAAACCGTTGAAGGCGGTGTTCGCAGCCAGGATCAGGACCAGCGCGGTGACGGCCTGGATGTAGTAGAAGAGCAGGCTGTGGTCGCCGCCGAAGATCGCCGCCGCGAGCTGCGCGATGACGGTCTGCTGCGGCGCGGTGGAGCAGTCGGGGAAGCCGACGAGCTGGCAGCCGTCGGCGGTGATGTGGATCTTCGAGGTCAGCGCCAGGATCGTGATGCCGGAGAACATCACCACGGCGGTGATGCCCATGACCGACATGGTCTGCGCGGCGTTGCGCGACTTCGGCTTGCGGAAGGCGGGGACGCCGTTGGAGATCGCCTCGACACCGGTCAGCGCGGTACAGCCGGAAGCGAAGGCGCGCAGGGCGAGCATCAGCAGGGCGAAGCCGGTCAGGGTGTTCTTGTGGTCCTCCGGCGTGATCGGGTACTGCGCGCTGGAGGCGACCGGCGAGTGCCCGAAGGCCATCTTGACGAACCCGGTGACCACCATCAGCACGATGCCCGCGATGAAGAGGTAGGTCGGCGCCGCGAAGGCGTTGCCGGACTCACGCACCCCGCGCAGGTTCACCGCCGCCAGCAGCGCGATGAAGATGACGGCCATCAGCACCCGGTAGTCCGCGAGCCCGTTGAACGCGGAGATGATGTTGTCCACGCCGGAGGCGACCGAGACCGCGACCGTCATCACGTAGTCGACCAGCAGCGAGGCCGCGACGACCAGGCCCGCGTTGGCCCCGAGGTTGGACGAGACGACCTCGTAGGATCCGCCGCCGCTCGGGTAGGCGTAGACGACCTGCCGGTAGGACATCACCACGACCGCCATCAGCACCACGACCGCGAGACCGATCCACGGGGTGAGGTAGAGGAAGGCCGTGCCGCCGATGGTCAGTACCAGCAGGATCTCCTGGGTCGCGTAGGCGACGGAGGAGAGCGGGTCCGAGGCGAAGATCGGCAACGCCAGGCGCTTGGGCAGCAAGGTCTCGCCGAGCTCTTCGCTGCGCATGGCCCGGCCGATGACCAGACGTTTGAGGGCCTGGGGGATGTTCACCACGAACCGAGACTAGGTGATTGGCCATATCTGTCCTGATCTCGCCGCGCCGCCACCGATCCGATCCCCCGTGCGCGGGGCGCAAAGAAGGCGTCAGAATGCGGACGCCCGGCGTATGGAAAGCGTCAAGGCCTCTCGAAACCCCGGGCGGGCGCGGCTGTGATGACCATGTGTTCCAGGACTCCGCCCCCGTCGACATGCCCACGCCGCTGCTCTTCGTGCTCGCCTTCGGCGTCGCGGCGGCGGTCTCGGTGTTCGCCGGCGCGGTGACCACGCCGAAGCACGCCGTGCTGGGCCTGGTCGTCGTCGGCGCGGCCTGCGCGGCCGTGACCCGCCGCGGCTCGGGGCCGAGGGCGGCGCTGGTCGTGGTCCCCGTCTTCTGGCTCTGCTTCGACGGCTTCGTCGAACACCGCTTCGGCGTCCTCGGGTGGAACGGAACCACCGACGCCTACCGCCTCGCCGCGCTCCTCGCCGCCGCGTTGCTCCCCTTCCTCGGCCGCGCCCTGCACGGCGTCCGGACCGCACGGCGCCGCTTCCGCCGCGCGTCCCTGGAGTGGTTCGAACCGGAGATGCCGGAACGGACGCACCCCTCGGCCTGGAACTAGAACCGCACGGCACGGGTGCGGGGCTCCGCCGCTTCCGGCCGAGCCCCGCACCTGACCGGGGAAACGTCAGGCCCGGAGCGTGAAGTAGAGCCAGGGGCCGGTCCTGCCGTACGCCACAAGGCAGTAGTGGAACGGCGTCAGCCGGATCGACCGAGCGCGGCCGACTCGACGACGAGCGTTCGGCAGGCGGCAGGCGTACCCCAGGCGTCGCGGAGAGGACGGGCCTTGCGGAGCCAGAGGCTGAGGTCGAGCTCCTCGGTGTAACCGATCGCGCCGTGGAGCTGGAGGGCGGCGCGGGCGGCGGTGCAGGCGGCCTCGCCTGCGGCGACCTTGGCCATGGCGACGTCGCGGCTGTCGAGCGAGAGCGCGGCGGCGTGGACGAGCGGCTGCGCGAACTCCAGCGCGATCAGCACGTCAGCAAGGCGGTGCTTGACCGCCTGGAACGAGCCGATCGCCGCGCCGAACTGGCGTCGCTCCTTGACGTACCCGACGGTCCGCGCGAGCAGCGTCCGCCCGACGCCGAGCGACTGGGCGGCGGTGACCAGCGCCGCGACCAGCCCCGCGCGTTCCGCGGCGCGGCGCACCGGCGGGCCGGAGGCGAGGATTTCGCCGCCGGCGTCGGGCCGGTGGAGCCGACGTGCCGGGTCGTGCGAGGCGAGCGGGGGCGGTCCGGGGACGACGGCCGCGCGCAGCTCGTCGTCGGAGACGACGAGGACGGCGTCCGCGCTGTCGGCGTCGAGCGCGTAGCGGGAGGTGAACGGCGAGGCCGAGGCGGTGTCGAGGCGTGCCAGGCTGAGCACCGCGGTGCCGGTGGCGATGCCGGGGAGCCAGGCCTTGGCGAGCGCGGGCTCACCCAGTTCGGCCAGGAGTGTCGCCGCGGCGACCGTCTCCACCAGCGGACCGGGGACGGCGTGACGGCCCAGGACCTCGAAGGCGACGGCCAGTTCGAGCGGGAGCGGCCCCACACCTTCGAACGGCCCGGGGACGGCCAGGGCGAGGACGCCCGCCTCGGCCAGACCGGACCAGAGGGCGCGGCCGGGGCCGGGGCGCCGCCCGACCAGGCCCGGGCGACGGCCGGGACGTCGGCGGCGGAGAGCATCGCGTCCAGCGAGTGCGCGAAGGCGCGCTGCTCGTCGTCGAGAAGGAACCGCACCGCTACCGCCGTCCTTTGGGCAGGCCGAGCAGGCGCTCGGCGATGATGTCGCGCTGGATCTCGTTGGTGCCCGCGTAGATCGGCCCGGCCAGGGAGAAGACCCAGCTCTCCGCCCAGGGCCCGTCCGCCAGTTCGGCCTCGCCGCCCAGCAGGTCCAAGGCCGTCTCGTGCAGGGCGATGTCGTACTCGGACCAGAACACCTTGTTGAGGCTGGACTCCGCTCCGATCGCGGCGCCCGCGGCGAAACGCGAGGCGTTGGCGTAGGTGAAGAGCTGGTAGGCGCGCGCACCGATCAGCGCGTCCGCGACGCGCGGTGCGAGCGCCGGATCGGCCGACTCCCGCCAGAGCGCGGCCAGCCGCCGGGCGGACGCCAGGAACCGGCCGGGCGAGCGCAGGGTGAGCCCGCGCTCGTTCCCCGCGGTGCTCATCGCGACCCGCCAGCCCTCGCCGACCGCGCCGATCACGTCCTCGTCGGGCACGAAGACCCCGTCAAGGAACAGCTCGGCGAAGGCCGGCTTGCCGTCCAGCCGCCCGATCGGACGCACCGTCACGCCGGGCGCCCCGAGGTCGAACATGAGGTAGGTGAGCCCCTGGTGCGGCCGCGGCAGGCCGGGCTCGCTGCGGAAGAGGCCGAAGGCGCGGTCGGCGAAGGCGGCCCGCGAGGACCAGGTCTTCTGGCCGTTCAGCAGCCAGCCGTCGTCCGTGCGCACAGCGGTGGAGCGCAGCGAGGCGAGATCGGAGCCGGACTCGGGCTCGGACCAGGCCTGGGCCCAGATCACCTCGCCGCTCGCCATCGGCGGCAGCACCCGCGCGCGCTGCTCGGCCGTGCCGTGGTCGAAGAGGGTCGGAGCCAGCAGGTTGATGCCGTTCTGCGAGACCCGGCCGGGGGCGCCGACGGCGAAGTACTCCTCCTCGAAGACCAGCCAGCGCATGATGTCCGCGCCGCGACCGCCGTACTCCTCGGGCCAGGACACCACCGACCAGCGGTCGGCCGCGAGCTCCGCCTCCCAGGCGCGGTGCGCGGCGAAGCCCTCGCGGGTCTCCAGGGAGGGCAGCGGCGTGGCCGGGGCGTGCGCGGCCAGCCAGGCGCGGGCCTCGGCGCGGAACGCCTCGACCTCGGGCGTGTGCTGCAACTCCACTACTGGCCCGCCTTCTTCATCTTCGCGATGTCCATCCCGCCGAGGGAGTCGGCCGCGACCTCGGCGTTGTGGGCGTGGGCGAGGTGGTGCAGGCCGAAGACGGAGTCCAGCCCCGCGTGCAGGCCCTGCAGATCCTCCGCCTGGTTGACGGCGCGCTTGGTGAGCGCGAGGCCGAGCCGCGGCATCTCGGCGATGCGCTCGGCGAGTTCGAGGGTGCGCTCGGCCAGCTCGGCGCGCGGGACGACGCGGTTGACCATGCCGAGCTCGTAGGCGCGCACGGCGCCGATCCGGTCGCCGGTGTAGAGGAACTCCTTGGCGATCCTGGGCGGCATCACCCACGGGTGGGCGAAGTACTCCACCCCGGGGATCCCCATCCTGACGACCGGGTCGGCGAAGAAGGCGTCCTCGGCCGCGACGATCAGATCGCAGACCCAGGCCAGCATCAACCCGCCTGCCACGCACGCCCCCTGGACCGAGGCGACGACCGGCTTGGGCAGCTCCCGCCAGCGGCGGCACATGCCGAGGTAGACCTCGGACTCACGGGCGTAGCGACTCTCCGCGCCCTGCTTGTCGGAGTGGTCCCACCACAGGCCGGCCCGGCGGTCGAAGGGCAGATGCGCGTCGCGGCCGGGCGTGCCGATGTCGTGACCGGCGGAGAAGTGCTCGCCCGCGCCGCCCAGGACCACGACCCTGACCTCGCCGTCGTCGGCCGCGCGATAGAAGGCGGCGTCGAGGGCGTAGGTCATCGCGGAGTTCTGCGCGTTGCGGTAGCGCGGGCGGTTCATCGTCACGAAGGCGACCGGGCCGCGCCGTTCGTACAGAACGGGCGCCTCGTCATCCGGTGGAGCGGCGCTCATCGGCTCTCCTTCCCTAACAAGTGTTTGGTAGGTTAACGTACGCCTATGACAGACGTCGATACGCCCCGCTACGTCTCCGGGCACGGTCTGCTGACCGGTCGGAGCGCGGTGATCACCGCCGCCGCCGGCGCCGGGATCGGCGGTGCGACGGCCCGGCGGTTCCTGGAGGAGGGCGCCCGCGTCCTGGTCAGCGACGCCCACGCGCGCCGGCTGAAGGAGTCCGCGGAGGCGCTGGCCGCCGAGTTCGGCACGGAGCGGGTGGCCTCGGTGCCCTGCGACGTCACCGAGGAGGCCCAGGTCCAGGAGCTGTTCGCGGCCGCCCGGGCGGCGCACGGCGAGCTGGACATCGTCGTCAACAACGCCGGCCTGGGCAGCACGGCCGCCCTGGTCGACATGACGGACGAGCAGTGGGACCGCGTCCTCGACGTGACCCTCGGCGGCACCATGCGCTGCACCCGCGCGGCGCTGCGCGCACTGAAGGCCTCGGGCCGCGGCGGCGTGATCGTCAACAACGCCTCGGTGGTGGGCTGGCGGGCGCAGGCCGGCCAGTCGCACTACGCCGCGGCGAAGGCGGGCGTCATGGCGCTCACCCGCTGCGCCGCCGTGGAGGCCGCCGAGTTCGGCGTCCGGGTCAACGCGGTCGCGCCGAGCCTGGCCATGCACCCGCACCTGGTGAAGGTGACCACGCCCGAACTGCTGGCGGAGCTGACCGAGCGCGAGGCCTTCGGCCGCTACGCCGAGCCGTGGGAGGTGGCCAACGTCATCGTATTCCTGGCCAGCGGCTACTCCTCGTACATGACCGGCGAGACCGTCTCGGTCAGCAGCCAGCATGCCTAGAGTCCGGCGCGCGGAGATCCTCGACGCCGCCGCCGAGGTCTTCGCCGACCAGGGCTACAACGCGACGACCGTCCGCACCATCGCCGACCAGGCCGGCATGCTCGCGGGCAGCCTCTACTACCACTTCGACTCCAAGGAATCGATGCTGGAGGAGATCCTCACCCGCTTCCTCGACGGCCTCTGGGCCGGCTACGACGCCGTGCTCGACGCCGGTCTGGGCCCGCGCGCGACACTGGAGGCCCTGGTCACCGAGTCGTTCAGGGAGATCGACCGGCACCGCGCCGCCGTCGCGATCTACCAGAAGGAGTCCGGGCAGCTGGCCCGGCAGCCGCGGTTCGCGTTCCTCGCCGACTCGCAGCAGAAGTTCGAGAAGGCCTGGCTGCGCACCCTCGAACGCGGCGTCGCCGCGCAGGCGTTCCGTGCCGATCTCGACATCCGTCTCACCTACCGCTTCGTCCGCGACACCGTCTGGGTCGCCGCCTCCTGGTACCGGCCCGGAGGCCGCCACTCTCCCGAGGAGATCGCCCGCCAGTACCTGTCGATGGTCCTCGACGGCATCGCCACCCCCTGACCGCAAGCGCCACCGTCCGAAGGAGTCCCGTCATGGCCGAGGCCTACATCGTCGACGCGATCCGCACCCCCGTGGGGCGCAGGAAGGGCGGCCTGTCCGCCGTCCACCCGGCCGACCTGGGCGCGCACGTGCTCTCCGCGCTGGTCGCGCGCACCGGCATCGACCCGGCGGCGGTCGAGGACGTCGTCTTCGGCTGCCTGGACGCGGTCGGCCCGCAGGCGGGCGACATCGCCCGCACCTGCTGGCTGGCGGCGGACCTGCCGGAGGAGGTCCCCGGCGTCACCGTCGACCGCCAGTGCGGCTCCTCCCAGCAGGCCGTCCACTTCGCCGCGCAGGGCGTGCTCTCCGGCACTCAGGACCTGGTCGTCGCGGGCGGCGTGCAGAACATGAGCATGATCCCGATCGCCTTCGCCAGCCGCCAGGCGGCCGAGCCGCTGGGGCTGACGCAGGGTCCCTTCGCGGGCAGCGAGGGCTGGCGGGCCCGTTACGGGGACGCGCCGGTCAACCAGTTCCACGGGGCGGAGCTGATCGCCAGGAAGTGGGGCGTCTCGCGGGCGGACATGGAGGAGTTCGCGCTCCGCTCGCACCGCCGCGCGATCCGCGCGATCGACGAGGGCCGTTTCGAGCGCGAGATCGTGCCCATCGGCGAGGTCACGGTGGACGAGGGTCCGCGGCGCGACACGACGCTGGAGAAGATGGCCACGCTGCAGCCGGTGATGGAGGGCGGGACGATCACGGCCGCGTGCTCCTCGCAGGTCTCGGACGGCGCGGCGGCGATGCTGCTCGCGAGCGAGCGGGCGGTCCGCGAGCACGGCCTGACGCCGCGTGCCCGGGTGCACCACCTGTCGGTGCGCGGCGAGGACCCGATCCGCATGCTGTCCGCGCCGATCCCGGCGACGGCGTACGCGCTGAAGAAGACGGGCCTGTCGATGGACGAGATCGACCTGGTGGAGATCAACGAGGCGTTCGCCCCGGTGGTCCTGGCCTGGCTCAAGGAGACGGGCGCGGACCCCGACCGGGTCAACGTCAACGGCGGCGCGATCGCCCTGGGCCACCCGCTGGGCGCGACCGGCGTGAAGCTGATGACCACGCTCCTCCACGAACTGGAGCGCGGGGGCGGCCGCTACGGCCTCCAGACCATGTGCGAGGGCGGCGGCCAGGCCAACGTGACGATCATCGAAAGGCTGTAGCTGCACTCTCCGGGGGGCGCGAGGAACTGCGCGGCTCCGCCGCACGGGCATGACGGGTCCCGACAAAGGGCCAGTCGCACTCCCTCAGGGGCGCGGGGAACTGCGCGGGCAACCACCCGGTGCGGATGGCCCTGCGCGCCCCGGACCATCCGCATGCCGGTGGCTTGTCGCGCAGTTCCTCGCGCCCCTGGACGGTGCAACCGACCCGCTGATGTGAGGTGCCGCGCCCGCGCGCCGGAGGCGCGCAGTTCCTCGCACCCCTGGGGCAGTGCACGTCACTCTCCGAGTCTGGCCAGCACCTCCGTGGCCTCGGTGATGATCCGGTCGACCAGTTCCTTGCAGGACGGCAGATCCTCGATCACACCCGCGACCTGGCCGGAGGCCATCACACCGAGGTCCGTGCGCCCGTCCACCATCGACGCCTTCAGCAGCATCGGCGTGTTCGCCGCCAGCAGGATCTGGCTCCAGGACAGGTCCTTGCCGTGCTTCATCGCCCGCCCGTCCCGCAGCATCGCCGCCCAGCTGAGGCCGGACAGCTTCCGGAAGCCCGACGCCCGCCGCACCGCCTGCGCCAGCGCCCGCGCCCTGCCCGCGCGTTCCAGCGAGGCAACCAGCTCGCTGCGCAGCATCCGGTGCGGGAGGCCGTCCACCGCCGTCGTCACCGTGACGTCCTTCACCGAGGCCGCGAGGTACGCCGCCTTCACCGCGTCCGGGACCGTCGAGTCCGAGGTCAGCAGGAAGCGGGTGCCCATCGCCACGCCCGCCGCGCCGTACGCCAGCGCGGCGACGAGCCCGCGGCCGTCGAAGAAGCCGCCCGCCGCGATGACCGGGATGTCCACGGCGTCCACAACCTGTGGAAGAAGGACCGTCGTCGCCACCTCACCCGTGTGGCCGCCGCCCTCGCCGCCCTGGACGACGACCGCGTCCGCGCCCCACGCGGCGACCTTCTCCGCGTGGCGGCGCGCGCCGACGGACGGGATGACCACCACACCCGCGTCCTTGAGCCTGGCGATCAGCTCCTTCGAGGGCGCGAGCGCGAAGGACGCGACGCGTACCCCCTCGTCGACGATGATCCGCACCCGCTCCCCGGCGTCGCCCGCGTCGGCCCGCAGATTGACGCCGAAGGGCGCGTCCGTCCGGGACTTCACCTCCCGCACCGCGGCCAGCAACTGCGCCGGGGACATCGTCGCCGAGGCGAGCACGCCCAGCGCGCCGGCGTTCGCCGTGGCGGTGACCAGGCGCGGGCCCGCGACCCAGCCCATGCCCGTCTGGACGATCGGGTACCGGACGCCGACCAGGCGGGTCAGCGGGGTGTCCAGCGCGCTCATCCGAGGACCTCGCGCAGCCGCCGACCCTTCGGGTCGATCACCTCGCGGATCAGCTGGAGCTCCTCGGCCGTGGGATCCCGGGTGAAGGGGACCTCGTCGGCCATGACCAGCGGGAACCCCGTCGCCGCGACGACCTGCTCGACGGTGACGCCGGGGTGGACGGAGGCCAGCCGCATCGAGTGGTCCGGGGTGTCGAAGTCGAAGACCCCGAGGTCGCTGACGACCCGTCGCAGCCCGTGGAAGGGGCCCACCGCGCGGTCGAAGCCGACCCCGCACACCATGTCCACCCGCTCGACGAAGACCCGGGCGCTGTGCCTGGGCACGAAGTAACTCGTCGGGTTGTTGCTGGAGTTGACCGGCGCCCCGCGCACGCCCAGCAGCTGGCGCGCGGGCTGCGCCCAGTCACCGATGCAGGAGATGTTCTGGTTGCCGTAGCGGTCGATCTGGCTGGCGCCCATCATGACGTGCCGGCGGCCGGTGGTGACCAGCTCCAGATGGTGCCGATAGGGCAGCCATCCCTCCACAAGCTGTGGACGGGCGTCGACCGCCGTCACGTCGGCGACCAGCAGCGCCTCGCCGTCGGTGAGCAGCAGGTCGGGCGCGAAGGTCAGCCTGGCCAGCCGTGCGCCGATCATCGGGACCGTGCCCATCGGGCTGGCCAGGATCTCGCCGTCGCCGCGCCAGGCCTCGGCGCAGGCGACGACGCAGTAGTCGGCCCGGGTGACCGTGGACGTCGTGGTGGTCATGACTGCTCCTCGCGCCAGGCGGTGACGGCGGACTGGTAGGCGTGCTCGTCCCCGGCGAGGAAGCGTTCGCGGAACGCCGCCCAGGCGTCAGGGTCCGCCGCGGCGGCCGCGTAGTGCCTCTGGAACGCCTCGTCCCGGTCGTAGTCGGGCGCGCAGGAGGTGAAGTGCGCGCCGTTGGGCGCCTGGACCACGCCCGTCACGAACGGCCGCTTGATCAGCAGCGTCTGCGGCGAACCGGCCTTCGCGAGCTGCTCGGTCTCCACGATCTGCTCGCAGGAGACGTAGGCCTCGTCCGCCGCCTGGCAGTACAGGTCGTCGAAGTACGGGTCGGGGCCGAGGTACTGGGCGTTGCCGAACCTGTCGGCCCGGTTCAGGTGCACCAGCGCCGCGTCGAGCCGCAGCCCGGGTACGGCGGCGAACTCCTCGCCGTCCTCGTAGGGCGAACGCACGGTCCGCAACTGCGGGTTGACCCGCATCACGTCCGAGCCGAGCCCGGCCCGCACCGGCAGGAAGGGCAGCCGGTGGACGGCGGCCGTCAGACCCCACATCAGCATCGCCTCGTCGAGCTCCACCAGCTCGAAGGCGCCCCGCTCGCGCGCGGCGCGGTAGTGCGGCTCCAGCGGGATCGAGTCCAGCGTGACGAAGGCGGTGACCAGCTTCCTGATCCGCCCGGCCGCCGCCAGCAGACCGACGTCCGCGCCGCCGTAGGAGACCACCGTCAGGTCGGTGACCTCGGACCGCAACAGCGCTCTGACCAGCGCCATCGGCTTGCGCCGCGATCCCCAGCCGCCGATGCCGACCGTCATGCCGCTGCGCAGCCGGCCGACGACCTCCTCGGGCGTCATCGTCTTGTCCCGCACCCGCCTACTCCCTTCCCGCCGTGCCGAAGCCGTCGCGGACCTGGTCGGCGACGCCGCTCAGGTTCGCCTCGAAGGTGAAGCCCTGCTCGAACCGGTAGCTGCGCTTGACGTCCACCGGATCGATGCCGTTGATCGCCGCCTTGGCGAGCCGGATCAGGTAGCCGTCCTTGCGGGCGATCTCCCGCGCCAGCTCCAGCGCCGCCTCCGCCAGCTCCTCGCGCGGGACGACCCGCCACACCGAGCCGTGCCGGTGCAACTCCTCGGCGGTGGCCGTGCGCGAGGTGTAGAACAGCGCCCGCATCAGGTGCTGCGGCACCAGCCTCGCCAGGTGCGTGGCCGCGCCCAGAGCCCCTCGGTCGAGCTCGGGCAGCCCGAAGACGGCGTCCTCGCTCGCGACGATCGCGTCGGCGTTGCCGACCAGCCCGATGCCGCCGCCGAGGCAGTACCCCCGCACCGCGGCCACCACCGGCACCTCGCACTCGTAGACCGCCGCGAAGGCCTCGTAGCAGCCGCGGTTGGCGCCGATGATCGCCGCCCGGCCCGGGTCGCGCTGCACCTCCTTGATGTCGACGCCGGCGTTGAACCCGCGCCCCTCGGCGGCGAGCACGACGCAGCGGACGTCCTGGTCACGACCGGCGGCGCGGAGCGCGTCGGCGAGGTCGTACCAGCCGCGCACCGGCAGCGCGTTGACGGGCGGGTAGTCGACCGTCACGACGGCGACGCCCTTCTCGGGGCGGGAGGTGGAGACACCCATGAGCGAATCAGCTACCTTTCCACCAAACGTTTGTTAGGTTCGTCCATGTCGACGTTAGCAGCGGCGGGCTCGCTGCGGGAGGTGTGGCTTGAGCATCACCGTGGATCTGTCCGGAAGGGTCGTCGTGGTCACCGGCGGCACGCGCGGCGTGGGCGCGGGGATCGCCCGCGCGTTCCTGCAGGCCGGGGCGGAGGTCCTGGTCTGCGCCCGCAGACCGCCGCAGGAGCCGGTCCAGGCTGCGGGCCGCAAGGCCGAGTTCGCGTCGCTGGACCTTCGCGACGCGGCCGCGGTCGCGGCGTTCCTCACCGAGGCGACGCAACGTCAGGGCCGCCTGGACGTGCTGGTCAACAACGCGGGCGGGACGCCCTTCCGGCTGCTCGACGCCGGCGACGCGGCGCAGCACGCCCGCGTGGTGGAGCTGAACCTGATCGCCCCGCTCACCGCCTCGCTCGCCGCCCTCCCGCACCTGCGGGCCAACCCCGACGGCGGCTCCATCATCATGATCGGCAGCGTCAGCGGCACCCGCCCCTCTCCCGGCACCGCCGCCTACGGCGCGGCGAAGGCCGGACTGGCCAACCTGGCCGCCTCGATGGCCGTCGAGTGGGCCCCGCACGTGCGCGTCAACACCGTCGTGCCGGGCATGGTCCGCACCGAGCTCTCGCATCTCCACTACGGCGACGAGGCCGGGATCGCCGCCGTCGGCCGCACCGTCCCGCTGGGCCGGCTGGCCGAGCCCGACGAGATCGGCGACGTCTGCGTCTTTCTCGCCTCACCGCAGGCCGCGTACCTCACCGGCGCGGCACTCAACGTCCACGGCGGCGGCGAACGCCCCGCCTTCCTCGACGCCGCCAACGCCAACAAGGAGTAGCTGCCCATGAGTTCACAGCAGCCGCCGACTGGCCTGTGCGCCGGTCGGGTCGTGGTCGTCACCGGCGCGGGCCGCGGTCTCGGCCGCGCCCACGCGCTGGCCTTCGCCGCGGAGGGCGCGAAGGTCGTCGTCAACGACCTCGGCGTCGCCGCGGACGGGCTCGGACCGTCCGCCACCCCCGGCGAGGAGGTGGTCGGCGAGATCCGGTCCCGGGGCGGCGAGGCGGTCGCGCACGGCGGCGACATCGCGACGACCGAGGGCGCGGACGCCCTGATCGCCGTCGCGCTGGACGCCTTCGGCCGCCTGGACACCCTGGTCAACAACGCCGGCTTCCTGCGCGACCGGATGCTCGTCAACACCGGCGAGGACGACTGGGACGCGGTGATGCGGGTCCATCTCAAGGGCCACTTCCTGCCGCTGCGGGCCGCCGCCGCGCACTGGCGGGCGGAGGCCAAGGCGGGCCGCGTGCCGCAGGCCCGCGTGGTCAACACCAGCTCGGGCGCGGGCCTGCTGGGCAGTGTCGGCCAGGGCAACTACAGCGCGGCCAAGGCCGGCATCCTCGGCCTGACCATGGTCGCGGCGGCGGAGATGGGCCGCTACGGCGTCCAGGTCAACGCGATCGCCCCAGCGGCGCGCACCCGGATGACGGAGCAGGCCTTCGCCGCGACGATGGCCGCGCCGACGGAGGCGGGCGCCTTCGACGCGATGGCGCCGGAGAACGTCTCCCCGCTGGTCGTCTGGCTCGGCGCGGACGCCTCCGCGGGCGTCACCGGCAGGGTCTTCGAGGCGGAGGGCGGCCGCATCACCGTCATGGACGGGTGGCGTCCCGGCCCCACGGTGGACCTCGCCGCGCGGTGGACGCCGTCCACGGCCGGCGAGGCCACCCTCAAGCTCCTCGCCGCGTCGGAGCCGCCGCTCCCGGCCTACGGCTCTCGGTGACCCGAAGGAGATCCAGTCATCAATCCATAGGCAAAAAGTCCATCCGGGCCGATGAAATAGATGCACATATGGCCGAGGAGTGGGTAATGTGAAGGCATACACGCCGCCAGGGCCTGTGATTTCACGGAGAGAACCGATACGCCATGTCCGAGACCGCCACCGCAGCAGTGACCGCCCGCGTCATCGTCGGCGTCCGCGACTCCGCGAAGGGACGCGCCCAGCTGCGCCGCGCGGCGGCGGAGGCGCGTCGCCGGCGCGCGGTTCTCGTCCCGGTCCTGGCCTGGTCCCCAGCGGGCGGCGAACTGCTCTACCGCACGCGCCCCTGCCCCGAGCTGGCCCACCAGTGGGAGCAGCGCGCATGCGCGACGCTGAACGACGTCGTGGCAGAGGCGCTGGCGACGGAGACTGCGGCGGTCACCGTCCAGCCGGTCGCCGTCCGGGCGGAGTCCCTCGCGAAGGCCGTCGAGGCGACGGCCTTCCACACGGCCGACGCGATCTTCGCTCCGGCCGAGAAGCCCACTCTCCTCGCCCGCCTCGGCCTCTACCGCCACTCCCGCGACCGGGGCGTCGCCCTGGCTCTCTGAGCTCCCGGCTCAGGCGGGGACGCTCTCCGGCATCGGCAGTCGGCGGCCGTTGCTGAGCAGAGTGCAGACGGGGGTGTGCGGCCGGTGCCCGCCGTGGTGCGGGTGGTCGATCCGGACGGAGAAGGGGGTCGGCGGCTCGCCGGCCAGCTCGGCCTCCAGCACCGTGGTGCCGGTGGCGCGCTGGTGGTGGTAGCCGACCTCCTTGCCGTCGACCAGGAGGACGATGTCCTCGGTGCGCCAGGTGAAACCGGTGCGCAGGTCGAGGGAGACGGAGTGGCCGTCGATGTCGAGGTGGTAGTGGTGGCGAGTGCTCATCCTGGACTCCCGGGACTCCTGGCCTCCGAAGGACGTCCCCCCTCACCTCCACGATAACCGCGAAACAAGATCGCTGAATGCTTCACGTGAAGCATTCAGCGATCTTGAAAACCGCCCCGCCCGCCCGGTCCGCGGTCAGCCCTGACGGCGGTGCCTCCGCCAGGCCCAGGTGCCCACGACGGCGATCACGATCGCCGCGATCACGACCGCCACCACCTCGCCGACCCGCGCCTCGACCTGCTTGTACGCCTGGCCGGCGAAGTAGCCGAGCAGCGTGAAGCCGACGCCCCAGACCACCCCGCCCAAGGCGTTGAACGGCAGGAACCTGCGGTACGGCATGTGCGCGATCCCGGCCAGCGCGGGCATCACCGCCCGGAAGAAGGCGATGAACCTCCCGAAGAAGACCGCGGCGGCGCCCCGGTCGCGGATCATGTCCTGTGCCTGCCCCAGCCGCGCCCGATGCCGGCGCAGCGGCCTGACCTCCAGGATCCGGTCGCCGAAGTGGTGCCCGACCTCGTAGCCGACGCTGTCGCCGACGATCGCGGCGAGGACGACAACCGTGATCATGATCCCGAGCGAGACATGCCCCTGGTTGGCCAGCACGCCGCCCAGCACGACGGCCGTCTCCCCGGGCAGCACGAAGCCGACGAAGATCGCGTCCTCGCAGAAGACCAGGGCCCCCACGACCGCGTACACCACCGGCCCGGACAGGCCCGCGAGCCAGTTGGTGATCGTTCCCATGTCCTCAGTCTGCGCGCGACCCCACTCCGCCGGAGGGAAGACGCGGCAACCGGTCGCCCTGCCCACTCCGCCGCCCGGGGCCCTCCGGGGGGATCCAGGCCGATCCTCCCCAGCCTCCGGCCGGGAGGTGCCACCTGACAGGCCCTAGGCTGGACTTGATCCACCGAGCCGAGCGGGCGGGGGCAGCATGCGGATCTTTCTGGCGGGGGCCGGTGGCGCGATCGGGCGGCGGCTGGTGCCGCGGCTGCTGAGCGCCGGCCACGAGGTGGTCGGCACCGCGCGCGCCGAGGAGGGCGTCTCGCGGCTGCGCGCGCAGGGAATCGACGCCGTCCGCGTCGACGCCCTGGACGCGGAGGCACTGCACCGGGCCGTCCGCACCGCGCGCCCTGACGCGGTGCTGCACCAGCTGACGGACCTCTCCGCCGCCGACGGCGCGGCCAACGGCCGACTGCGCCGCGAGGGCACCCGCAACCTGGTCGACGCCGCCAGGGCCGCAGGCGTCGAACGGATCGTGACCCAGTCGATCAGCTGGGCCTACGTCGGCGGCACCGCCCCTGGCCCGCCCGCCACCGAGGACGATTCGCTGGACCTGGACGCACCGGCGCCGCGCGGCGGCATGGTAGGGGCGGTCGCGGCGCTGGAACGGATCTCCGCCGAACTGCCGCAGGCGGTGCTGCTGCGCAACGGCCTGCTGTACGGGCCCGGCACCTGGTACGCGCCGGACGGCCCCGTCGCTGCCGCACTGCGCGGTGAGCCGACCGGTCCGTACCTGGCGAGCCTCGCCGCCACCGTGGCAGTCAGTTCCTTCGTCCATGTCGACGACGCGGCGGCGGCCGTGGTCGCCGCGCTGGACTGGCCCGCCGGGCCGGTCAACATCGTCGACGACGAGCCCGCCGCCGCGCGCGACTGGCTGACCGTGTTCGCCGCGACGGTCGGCGCCCCCGCGCCCGTCCCCTCCGAGGCACCGGCCGCCCCATGGGAGCGCGGCGCGCGCAACGCCCTCGCCCGCAGCCGGGGCTGGCGACCGCATCGGCCCTCCTGGCGGACCGGGTTCGGCGACCAGCTCACGCCGGCCTGACGTTCCTTCACCCATCGGGCCGGGCAGACACCTCGGGCGGAACGCGGCGAACCGGGGCCGCCGAAGGTCGGGCAGTGACCTTCGGCAGCCCCGGTCCGGTCCGGGGGACGCGCGCCGCTACTTCGCCAGGGCGTTGACGAAGAGCGTGGCGTCGATGGTGCCCCAGCCGCTGGCCAGGTCGTAGCCCTTGGCGGCCGGGTAGCCCTTCACGCCGCTGTAGGAGTTGTCGCCGCCGGTCACGTCCACGAAGCCGTGGGCGGCCGCGCCGTGCTCGGCCAGCGCGTAGAGGCGCGGGTTGATCAGCCCGAGCCGGTGGCCGGCCTTCTGGTCGGCCAGCGCGACTATGCCGGAGAAGATCGGCGTCGCCTCGCTGGTGCCGCCGGTCAGGCCCCAGCCGACGTCCTTCGGGTCGAAGGACGAGTAGACCCAGGCCGCGCCGTTGACCGCCGCGCTCATGCTGATGTCGGGCGTGCCGCGGTGCGCGCCGGTGGTCCCTGCCACATGGTTCTGGAAGGAGGGCCGGGCGAAGACACCCGAGACCCCGCCGCCGCCGGCGCCGAAGCCGTCGTTCCAGACCACGTCGGGCGCGGTGCGCCGGCCGCTGTCGTCCAGGGTCAGCCGGGTGCCGCCGACGGAGGTGACCAGCGGGTCGGAGGAGGGCCAGGAGTTGACCCGGTACGGGTAGGACTTGTTGTCGGGCATCTCGTCGGTGGCCCCCGCGTCGCCCGAGGCGCCGAGGACGGTCACGCCCTTGGCCGCGGCGTCGGTGAAGGCGTAGCGCAGCTGCCGCAGCGACGCGGTGCCGTTCTTCCCGAAGCCGGGGAAGCTGTTCTCGGTCGCGCCGAAGCTCTGCGAGATGACGTCGCCCCAGTGGTGGTCGATCGCGTACTTCTCGGCGCTCATCATCTCCGGGAAGCCGGTCGTGCCCTCGGTCTCGGAGACGGCGGTCTCGATCAGGACGATCCTGGCGCCGGGGGCGATCGCGTGGGCGTACTCGACGTCCAGCGTGGTCTCGCCGGCCCAGCCGCTCTGGTCCTCGTTCTTCGGGTCGAACGCCGGTACCTTGCCCCACTTCACCACGGAGACCTTGGTGTCGGGCAGGCCGAACTGCTTGTCGAAGATGTTCAGGTCGCGCTGGACGGTCGGCGAACCGAAGGAATCGACGATCACGATCGTCCGGCCCCTGCCGGTGATCCCGGCCTGGTACAGCGGAGCCAGGTTGTAGGCCTTGCGGTACTGGAGCGGGGTGTAGCAGCGGATCTTCTTCTGGGCCAGGCAGGCGCTGGTCGACAACACCGAAGGCATGCCAGAGGCGAGCCGGTGCCCCGCGACGGCCGGCACCGGCTCCGGCAGCGCGTCGGCCTGCGTCGTCGCCGAGGCGACGACCGTGCCGGGCGTCCCGGTCGCGCCCACCGAGAAGGCGAGCAGCGCCGCGGCCCCCGCGGTGACCGCGGCGGTGGCACGGGTGGCGCGAAGACGGGAACGGGAGCGGGAACGGACGAGGGAGCGTCCCATGGTTCTCCTCAAACTCACCTGCGCGGGGCAGGCAGACCGGCGATCGGGCCCGACGGGCGAGGCGCGGCGACTGCCGCGGCGATGCGCTCGATGCTCGCGTACGGTCAACCGCGTCCACCACCCCCCAACGGCGGGGGTGGAACCCCTGGTCGGGGTGGGACGTCACCCCCTGGCCGGGCCCTGCTGACGGCCCTGGAGGTGGGCGAGGACCACGACGAGGACGGCCGTCGTTCCGTCGGCCCTGCGGATCTCGATCTGCTGACCCTTCTTCAGCTCCTTGAGGCGGTGGAAAACCGCCTCTGCGACGCGCCACGGCCCGCGGCGACGCCGGCCGGCAGCGCGGCGGCCCTGGCGGGCGTGATCGGCGGGGCGTCAGCCATGGCTGCGACCGTCCCGGCGACGGTCCGTCCCGAAGGCAGGGGCGCCGTGTCCACGCAACCGGCTCGGTTCAGGGGAAGGCCGGCGGCGCGTCCGCCGGGCCGGTTCCCCAACCCGAGCCCCGGTCAGGGGTGAGCGTGAAGTCCAGGTGGGAGGCGGACAGGTCGGTCCAGGTCGCGGTGGTGGGCGTGCCGTCACGGACCAGGCCCGCGACGTAGGGGCCGGAGCCGCTCGTGGTCACGGTGAGGTCGTGGCCGCCGGGACCGTGGACCACCGCCCGGGGGAAGAGCGGCGTGGACAGCGCCAGCAGCGGCACGCCGGGGAACTGCGGGTAGAGGCCGAGGGCCGCCCAGACGTACCAGGAGCTCATCGCCCCCAGATCGTCGTTGCCCGGCTCGCCGCCAGGCGTGAGGGTGTACAGGGTGTCCGCGATCGACCGCACCACCTCCTGGGTGCGGTCCGGGCGGCCGGTGCTGTCGTAGATCCACGGGGTGCCGAAGGCGGGCTCGTTGCCCTGCCAGTGGTACGGCTCGCCCGGTCCGGCGTTGAGCCGGCCGAAGTAGGCGTCCAGTCGGGAGTCGGCCGCGCCCCTGCCGCCGAGCGCGTCGATCAGGGCCGGCAGGTCCTGCGGCACCATCCAGGTGTACTGCGCGGCGTTGCCCTCCTGGAAGCCGTCCTGGTCCTGGCCGTCGCGCAGGTCAAGCGGCGGCCCTGCGGGGAACGCACCGGCACCGTCGCGCGGACGGACGTACCGGGTGGCGCGGTCGAAGAGGCGGGACCAGTTGTGCGAGCGCGCCCGGAACCGGCGCGCGGTGCCGCTGTCGCCGAGGGCGGCCGCCAGCCGTGCGACGGCGAAGTCGGCGACCGCGTACTCCAGGGTCGTGGACGCGCCGTTGTTCACGTGCGCGGTGCCGCTCCTGAAGGTGTTGGGCACATAGCCGCGGGCCAGGTACGCGGCCACGCCCGGCCGCTCGACATACCGGCCCTGCCCGGGCGGATCGCCGGGGCCCGGCCGGCCCTCCGCGCCGTGGACCATCAGCCGCAGGGCCCGTCGGCCGTCGAGCCGGCCGTCGCCGAAAGCCCGCACGTCGGCCAGGATCGCGTCGGCGGGATCGCCGTTCATGACGTCCGTCTGCCCGTTCGCCACCGGCCACTTCGGCAGCCAGCCGCCGTTCTGGTCGGCGTCGTCGAGCAGCGAGGCGGCCATGTCGTCCGCCTGTGTGGGCGCGATCAGCGCGAGCAGCGGGATCTGGCAGCGGTACACGTCCCAGCCGGAGAAGTCCGCGTACTGCGCATGGCCGGACGGCGCGCGGTGGATCCGCCCGTCGAAGCCCGGGTAGCGGCCGTCCGCGTCGCTGAAGACGCTGGGATGGAGGAGGGAGTGGTACAGCGCCGTGTAGAAGATCTGACGCCGGGTCCGGCTGCCGCCGGAGACGGTCACCGCGCCCAACTGCCGGTTCCACGCGGCGGTTGCGCGGTCCGCCGCACATTCGACCTGCCAACAGGCCGCCTCGGCGGCGAGGTTGGCTCTGGCACCCGCCGTGCTCACGTAGGAGACGGCGACCTGCATGCGCAGGGTGCGGTCCCGGCGGGTGTCGAAGGTCAAGGTCGCGCCGGGGGCGGAGCCCTTTCCGTCGGCGGGCCAGATCCGTGCGGTGCGGACCGGCCGGTCGAAGCGCGCGGCGAAGTACAGGGTGTACCGGTTCCTGTTGCCGCAGAAGTGCCCGCTGGTCACCTGCCCGACGACGGCCCGGTCCCCGACCGTCCGCACACTCGCCCCGCTCGCGTGGGTCGCGCTGCCCTCCGCCTTCACCAGCAGCCTGCCCACCGAGCCCGCCGGGAAGCCGAAGCGCGCGACGCCGGTGCGCAGCGTCGTACTGAGCTCGGTCCGCACGCCTCCGGCGGTCACCGCGTAGTACCCCGGCCGCGCCACCTCGCCCGCGTGCCCGAACGTCGCGGTGGCGCGCGCGTCCGCCGCCCCGCCGTCCGCCCCGGCGAGGGGCAGGAACGGGATGTCCCCGGCCACGGGGCAGCCGGGACCGGAGAGATGGGTCAGGCTGAAGCCGGTGATCCGGTGGTCGTTGACGTTGTACCCGCCGCCGTCAGGACGGGATTCGGTGTCGGGGCTCCACTGCGTCATCCCGAACGGCACGGACGCCCCGGGAAAGGTGTCCACCTGCCCGACCCACCGCCCGCCGCTCCCCGTCCCCACGAACGGATCCACCAGCGCGGCCGGCGTCTCCGTCCCGTCGGCCGCGGCGGACCCACCCTGCCACCCGCCGACGGCCACGACACACCCGAAAGCGACACCCAGCGCGATCCGCCGAACCACCCTCATCGCCGCAGGCTAAGCCCCGTCCCCGCACCACAACCGACGCCACGTCACACGCCCCGCCCCCGTCCCCCGACCGGCGGCAGCGCCCGGGCGGACCGGCCTGGGCCTGCCCCGTGCCGCAGCTCGGCTACTTCCGCCGCGCACGCCGGACGCGCCACTCGACCCAGCCCTTGGCCAGGACCGCCAGGACGGTGACCACGGCGAAGCAGACCGCCATCAGGCCGTGCGACCGGGGGTTCGGGTCCAGGGCTCCATGGCTGTAGTCCCAGAAGAAGAGGGTGGCCAGCGCGAAGAAGAGCGGCAGGAGCCAGCCCTTGAGGGCCGAGTCCGGTGTGAGGGAACGGAGGAACTGGGGGAGGTTCAGGGCTGGCGGTTCGGCGTCGTCCGCAGGGACCGGGCCTTCGAGGTCGTCAGGCATGGCCGGATCCTGGTGTCGCCGTAGCCGGTGCCGGGCGACAGGTCAGCCACCGGGACACGCGACGGCGGAGCCGCTCAGCGCCGCTCTGACCAGTGCCATGCCGCGCGCGGTCACCGCCGAGCCGGCGCAGACGCCCGGCGGACGCTGCGCCCGATCGGACCCCGCGCGGGGGTCGAGCCGCGCGCACACCCGGCAGATCCCCGGCTCGGGAACCGGGTCGGCGCACTCGGCACACTCGAACCATCGCGGTGCGGGCGCGGCGTCTGCCGCGTACTCGGGCGGCGGGAGCTTGCGCCGCAGACGGTCCTTGATCAGTCCGAACGGCGACAGGACCTCCTCGGGAAGGCCCTGCAGCAGCCCCTGCGCGAGCCCGTCCTCGCCGACCCGCTCCAGCCACTGCTCGACGAGCGGCGCCAGATCAAGAGCCGTGGCGGCGTCGAACCGCCCGGCCAGGCGCGCGTCCCTGCGAATCACCCGGTACAGCACGGCGACGGCCTCCTGCGCGGCCGCGCTGCCCCGAGACGCCGTCAACTTCCGTGCGCCCGCTTCACCTGCGGCCGGGGCGGGTGGGGTGGGGGTTTTCCTTTCCCGGTCTTCCCAGGGTTGGCTGACAGGAAGACCGGGTGCCGCATCACCGGGCTCCGGCTCGCCGTTCCGGCCCTGCCCGCGCATCGCACGGGATGGCCACGGAGTGTCGTACAGGTGGGCCTGGCTGACCAGTTTGCCGTCCCGACAACGGACTTTGTCGACGCGGTAGTACCCGAACTCGGTCAGCTCGCGCAGAGCCTTCTCGACGGCGCGACGGCCCTGGATGCTGCTGTCCGCCATCTGCCTCACGCCCTCCTGCCAGCCCTGCGGCCGGGAGAGCAGATCCGCCAACAGGCCGCGCGCGGTGTAGGAGAGGCGACGATCCTGCAACACGTGAGTGGGAAGAGCAGAGCAATGCGCCGGCTGCTCGGTACGATGGATGTGCATGGGAGTGGATGTCTCCTGGTGCCGAGCCCCGGGGCGTTGCTGCGCCGCCGGGGCATCTCATTGCCTACCGAGCGGGACACTAGCGCAACTCTCCGTGACTCCGCACTCGAACATCCCCGACCTCCACCGGGCCGTTTCCACCGCATCCCGATCCGTCGGCACCCGGTGCAACTGACCACCGCCGCCCCACAATCTCAACGGCCAGTCCCTGCCGCCCGCGAACCGCCGGCTCCCCTTCTGGCCCGCAGCACGGGAAGGGCAACGCGGCTGGACCAGACGGTCAGGCAGACCACCCAGAGCAGGGTCATCGCCGTATCGGTGGCCCAGGCGCTCCCACCGCCCTCGGGAAACACGACACCGCGATCACCCGTGTCGACGGCGACCGTCCGATCGCCACTCCTGCGGACATCGCCCCCGCTCGCGAGTCCGACGCCACGGCGGACGTCCGCACCGTCGTCCGAGACGAAGTCGCCCGTCTCGTTGCACGACCTGCCGCAGTACATTGCGGTGACGGTGAACGTTCCCCGCTTTCCGGCTCCCAGGTGCGCCGACCAGGTGGGGCCAAGGCTGATGCCGGTCCTTACCAGCATCAGGAGCCCGACCACCGGTAGCACGTAACGGAACGACCAGGCCTGGAACCTGACACCGGCCCGCGGCCGCCGGATATCCACGGTCGGCAGGCCGGCCCCGCGCGTCGCACGCGTGCGCCCGGG